>JBLHKL010000008.1:0-36203 GCA_047618295.1 Gammaproteobacteria bacterium
GACATGTATTACAGGTATCTTGTAATTTTATATAAGTGGCATCTATGCTTTTTTGGTGATTGGCTTCCGTTTCTCTTTTTAGTGTTTGGGATAATTCTTTGAGCTGATTGGCCATCGCATTAAATGCGATTTGATCTTCCTCATTTAGATTCTTTAACGAGTCGATATATGGAATAGTGACGGCCGTTTCTTTTAGGGCATTAGCTGCTTTAGAAAGCAATTCGATTTGTTTCATCCTTAATTTTTTAATTTCTAGTTCTGTGTATTCACGCTCATAAACCAATGAATTCAATCGCCGCATGATATTTTTTACTTCATCACTGTGTATGGCATTTTGTAATGTTTTTCCGGTTTCTAATTTTTCCGAAACATCGTGGGCAGGCACCCATGAGCTTGCTGTAAAAAATATGACCGAAGTAAATAGTAAGTTCTTTGAGCGCATTATTTTTATTTTAAATTCTCTTATTATATTTAAGTTATCTACTTGATCTTATAGTGTGTAATATAGGATAACACCTGATTATTTTATTGATCTAAAACAAGCTTTTTCATAAGCGTTTATAATAAATAAACAGTAGCTGTTAGGAATGAAACTTATTCTGTCTAAGTACTATCTTATATATTGAATTATTCAACCAGTAATAATCGTCATCATATATAGAGGTTGATGTAATGAATATGCTAAAAGATTTTTTTAAGTTGGAGGCCGCCAGTGGAATCCTGCTAGTTCTAACCGCTATATTGGCCATGATTATTGCAAATTCACCATTGGACTATCTATATGCGTTATTTTTAGATCTCCCTGTTGAAATAAGAGTTGGTCCATTATTAATCGCGAAGCCCCTATTGTTATGGATTAATGATGGGCTCATGGCGATATTTTTTTTCCTGGTCGGCCTGGAATTAAAACGTGAAATTATGGAAGGTGAGTTATCAGATTCGAGCAGTATAGTTTTGCCCGCGATGGGCGCCTTAGGAGGAATGGCAGTACCCGCAATAATTTACGCATGGATAAATTGGGGTGATGCAATAGCCATTAAAGGCTGGGCAATTCCAGCGGCGACTGATATCGCATTTGCACTTGGCATACTGTTATTACTTGGCGATCGCATTTCTACTAGCCTTAAGATCTTCCTTGTTTCTATTGCAATTATTGATGATATAGGTGCAATCGTAATAATCGCATTATTTTACACTAGTGATTTATCTTTAAATGCATTATTCATTGGATTGTCCTTTATTCCTGTACTTTATATATTAAACCGAAAAAACGTCACGAGTGTTATGCCTTATATTTTTGTTGGGCTTATTATGTGGACAGCAGTTCTTAAGTCAGGTGTCCATGCAACATTGGCGGGTGTTTTAGTCGCATTTTTTATTCCAATAAAATCTAATGAGAATCCTGAACGTTCACCACTTAAAGAACTTGAGCATGATCTACATACGGTTGTGGCATTTGGAGTGTTACCCGTATTTGCATTTGCAAATGCAGGTATTTCTTTAGAAGGAGTAGGGATTGACTATGTATTGCATCCAGTACCGCTAGGGATTGCTGCAGGATTGTTTGTGGGAAAACAATTAGGGGTCTTCGGATTTTGTTGGATAGGGTTGAGATTAGGATTGGCATCCTTGCCCAAAGGTCTTGATTTGGTACATTTGTATGGTGTTTCACTTTTGTGTGGTGTTGGTTTCACCATGAGTCTTTTTGTAGGCTCACTTGCCTTTGAAGAGACGGGCGTCAATATACTCTTCGATGAAAGATTGGGAATAATTATAGGTTCAGTACTCTCAGGTGTTTCGGGTTATTTTATATTGAGATGGCGAATCAATAGCAATAAAAATAACATAGCTGAAAGCTTACGTTAAATTATGTGAATGGTTGTTTTCTATAAGGCGTTTTAAATTCACGGAAGGCTATATATGTCATCTGAATTAAATCGTTATCAGTATCGTATTTTATTTACAGAATAAAAAGCCTCCTGGGGAGGAGGTTAAGGGGAACCTCCTCTCGAGAGAGGCAAATAACGGAATGCTAATTTAAGTGGTTTGGGTCTTTCTTTCCGGTACTTACAGTTCCGACGGAGAGGTTACTCTAATTTGGGCTGATAATGTCTCGACCAATACCAATGTGTAACAGCTTGGACACTTTCATGAATAACCCTTCTTTTCACGGTATTGAATAAATGCATCAGCCTGTTGCTCTGTAAGTCCAGTGATGCCTTTAAGCAATTCATCTTTGCTTGCCTTATTTAAGTTGACTGGATTTGCTATTGCAGAAAGTGAACTTGCAGCAAATATCAAAGCTAAACCAGCTTTCTTTATTATGTTCATCTAAATTCTCCAGTTATTAATCTGTGTTGTAATTTCATTTCTTAAACTCTCGTTTATCTAAGAGAAATGAAGTAGTTGTGAAATAAGACGACAGTAATAACAGAAAGTTTATATTTGTTTAATGAATTAATCGAATATATATTATTAGAAAAACTAATAAGAAAAGGTTGATTCCTCTAAGGCCTTTTAAATGCATTAAAGGTTTATATATGTCATCTGAATTAAATATACATTCAGTATCGTATTTTATTTCCAGAATAAAAAAAGCCTCCAGGGGAGGAGGCTAAGGGGGGATTGCCTCCTGGAAGAGGCAAATAACGGAATGCTACTTTAAGTATTTTGGGTCTTTATGTTCGGCAGTTGCACCTCCTTAATTTTGTTCATCAAACTTCTCCAGTTATTACTGTGTGTTGTAATTTCATTTCTTAAACTCTTGTATATCTAAGAGAAATGTAGTTTTCATAAAATAAGACGACAGTAATAACAGAAAGTTTATATTTGTTTAATCAATTAAATATATATATATTATTAGAAAAACTAATAAGAAAAAGGTAATCAATATGCAGGACATTGAAATCAATTTATTGAGATCATTTATTATTTTGGCGGAGACGAAAAATTTTACTCGTACTGCTGAGCGTGTTCATCGTTCCCAATCGGCTGTTAGCATGCAAATAGCAAAACTGGAAGAAATTCTGGATTGCAGCTTATTTGATCGTGATAAGCGTAATGTAAGACTTACAATTGAAGGAGAGAAATTACGTAGTTATGCGAGCCAGATTTTAACTCTCTCAGATAGTCTTATAGATAGATTCGATGAGTCAGAAGTGGAAGGTAATATTAACTTTGGTTCGCCAGAAGATTTTGCTACATATTATTTGCCTAGTATTCTGGCTGATTTTGTTAAGGCTTTCCCGCGAATAATGCTAAATGTGAATTGTGAACTTACTTTGAGCCTAATCAAACAGTTCGAAAAAAAGAAATACGATCTGATAGTTATAAAGCAGGAGCCTGATAAAATCCATAAAGATGCAATTCCTTTATGGCGAGAACAATTGGTATGGGCTGGCGGAGATGTTTCAGATAGGGATAGTTCATTCAAGAGTATAGTGAAAAAATATTCCACATCGGACAGTGTGTTTCCATTAGTGTTATCGCCGCCTCCATGTGTTTATCGACAGGGTGCGCTTGATGCATTGGATAAACTTAGTATCCGATGGAAAGTTGTCTACACTAGTCCCAGTTTTGCTGGTGCCAGAGCCGCTGTGAAAGCTGGTTTAGGTTATGCGGTTTTCCCCAGAACTATGATTGCGGACGAATTAGTCGTTCTCGAACAGTCGCGTGGTTGGCCAAAGTTAAAAGATGCAGAAATATGTTTGTTGGCAAAATCCAATCTTTCTCCAGCAACAGAAAAACTTGTTTCTTTTATCCGGGATAGAATCTCATACTGAATATTGTTAGTAGCTAGATATCTATAGGGGTAAATTTTGATCCCAATAAGGATTTTCACCAAAGTAATCGGTCAGAAAATCAATTAATTCGCGAGTACGATGAGAGAGATAGCGTGTTTGTGGATAAACTGCATAGGCATTTGCCTGAGGCAATTTATAATCACTCAGGACAGGAACTAAATCGCCTATCGCTATAGCCTGCCATGAAATGAACGTTGGGCTTGCAACAATACCGTGTCCAGCTATTGCCATGTCTTTTAAGAAATCGCCATTATTTGCAATTAGGTTTGAGGACACATTCACAATGTGTTGTGTTCCTTGATTATCCTCCAATTTCCATTGCGATTTTCCCGAGACATTGTAATGAAGTAATTGATGATTTTTTAGATCGCTAGGAATGTTAGGCGTGCCATATTGTTTTAAGTATTCTGGACTTGCACAAAGAATGATTTTTATAGGCGAAATTTTACGTGCTATTAAACTCGAATCCTTTAAGTCTCCAATACGAAATGCCAGATCCAAGCCTTCTTCTATTAAGTCAACTTGCCGATCAGAAAAATTAATATTAATAATTAATTCAGGATTTTGTTTTATAAATAGATCTATTGCCTTGGATAAGTGACTTAGCCCAAATGATAAGGGTACCGCAAGATTTATCGTGCCGCTCAATGCCGTATTAGAATTTGTTGCTAGTGTATTGAGCTCGACAACATCATCAATGATTTTGATGGCACGCTCGTAATAAGATTGACCGGCTTCGGTAAGGCTTGATTTGCGGGTTGTTCTATTGAGTAGTTTTACATTAAGACGGGTTTCCAGCTCGGCAAGGCGACGGCTGACAGCTGATTTCGCCAAACCAAGTTGCTCTGCTGCACGGCTGATGCCCCCGGCATCTACCACACGTACGAACACACTCATATCCTCTAATTGACCCATTTCTATAGTTCTTTAAAAGTGAACAATAAGTTCTAATTATTGATGTTTATTCTTTATATATCAACAGATAAACTTCCTCAATACTTAGATCACGAGGTGAACCGATGAAAATAATTGCATTTGGCGCAAGCAGCAGCAAAAAATCGATTAATAAGAAATTAGCTACTTACGCAGTTAGTTTATTGAAAGATGCTGAGGTAGAAGTATTGGACTTAAACGATTATGAACTGCCTTTGTTTAGCGAAGATAAAGAAGCAGAGATAGGGCAACCGGAATTGGCAAAACAATTCATGGCCAAAATCGCGGAGAGTGATGCGCTAGTCGTATCTTATGCGGAACATAATGGCTCTTATAGTGCGGCCTATAAGAATCTGTTTGATTGGTGTTCACGTATTAATCCAAAAGTTTTCCAAAATAAACCGATGCTACTGCTGTCGACATCACCAGGTCCTGGTGGTGGTGCAAGTGTCCTTTCCGCAGCAGTAAATTCGGCACCTTATTTTGATGGTGATGTTAAATCGAGTTTATCGATGCCCAGTTTTTATGAAAATTTCGATTTGGAAATTGGTGTTATAAAAAACAAAGATATCAATGACCAGTTAGTGAACGCCGTACAAAGTCTAGTTTAAAAATTCAATCGTGAGGTAATTAGGTGAATAGCCAAAATAGAGCATTAGAAACTGTAACATCAGGTATCGCTGCGTCGGATGGTGATGGTGTGAAGTTAACCCGTGTAATTGGTTCATCAGAGATAAATATGCTGGATCCATTTTTATTATTTGATGCCTTTGAATCTGATCAGGCCGAAGATTATATCGGTGGTTTTCCAAGTCATCCACACAGGGGTTTTGAAACAGTGACTTATTTGTTAGCTGGGCAAATGCGGCACAAAGATAATGCAGGTCATGAGGGTGTAATAGAGCCAGGTGGTGTGCAGTGGATGTCGGCAGCGAAAGGTATTGTGCATTCAGAAATGCCAGAGCAAAAAGATGGGCTACTAATGGGTTTTCAATTGTGGGTAAATTTACCCGCAGCTGCAAAAATGGGAGAACCCGAGTATCAGGAATTTCCAGCGAATAAGATTGCCGTAGAAAAAAGAGAGAATGGTACTGAGGTTCGCGTTATATCAGGCACGACAAATTACGGTACAACCGGGCCAGTGATAAATCGGCATACGCAACCGATTTATATGGATATTAGTTTGGCTCAAGGGCAAAGCTTTGAACAGACAATTGGTTTGGATGACAACACATTTATATTTGTTATTAATGGTGAACTATCAGTAGGCAACCGCAAGGAAAATCTAGGCAAGCGACAATTGGGTGTATTGCGCGAAGGAAATAATGTTTATGTTAATGCAGTGGTAGACAGCCGTTTTTTATTAGCTTCAGCAAAACCGTTGAATGAACCGGTTGCACGAGGCGGACCTTTTGTTATGAATAACAAGGCAGAAGTTTTACAAGCGTTTGAAGATTTTCAAAGTAATAGAATTTAGGAGAATAAAAATGGGAATGTTAGTTGACGGCAAATGGCATGACGTTTGGTACCCGACAGATGAAAGTAAAGGTCATTTTGTTAGATCGGCTGCGCAGTTTAGAAATTGGGTGACTGAAGATGGTGCGGCAGGTCCTACTGGCCGTGCTGGTTTTAAAGCAGAATTAGGGCGATATCATTTATATGTATCACATGCTTGTCCATGGGCAAATCGCACATTAATTTTTCGTAAGTTAAAAGGTTTGGAGGAGATGATTTCCCTGTCAGTGGTGCATTGGCATATGGGCGAAACGGGTTGGACCTTTGAAGAAGGTGACGGCGTTATTGCTGATCCAATAATTAATGCTAAACATCTCAGTGAATTATATCTTGAAGCCAATGAAATTTATTCGGGCAGGGTAACGGTTCCTGTTTTATGGGATAAAAAAACCAATACCATTGTTTCGAATGAGTCATCAGAGATTATCCGTATGTTTAATAGTGCGTTTGATAATGTGGGAGCAAGATCGGGTGATTATTATCCCGAAGCCTTACGCGAAGAGATCGATGTTATTAACGCACGTGTTTATGACACAATAAATAATGGTGTCTATAAATGTGGTTTTGCCTCAACGCAAGAGGCCTATGAAGAAGCATTCATGCCGCTGTTTGAAACACTGGATTGGCTAGAACAAAGACTGTCATCACAACGCTACCTATTGGGTAATGAGCTTACTGAAGCAGACTGGCGTTTATTTACGACATTAATACGATTTGATTCGGTTTATGTTGGTCATTTTAAAACCAACCTGAAACGTTTGGTCGATTATCCTAACTTATGGGCCTATACACGAGATCTTTATCAGCAAGAAGGCGTAGCTGAATTAGTCAATATGGAGCATATAAAAAAGCACTATTACGGCAGTCATCAGACAATTAACCCTTCAGGTGTTGTGCCATTAGGGCCAAATATTAACTATGTTGGACCACATAACAGAAATACATTATGAGCTTAAAAAACACTACTGAAAATTATGGTGTCATCGCGAAGAGTTTACATTGGCTGACGGCATTTCTTTTTTTAGTATCATACTGTTCTGTTTATTATCGACATTGGTTTACAGAAGAGAAAACGTCAGAAAACTGGATAGCTCTGCAGTTACACCTTTCAATCGGTATCTCATTAGCTGTCGTCATTATTCTAAGACTCATATGGCGAAATATGAATCGTCTGCCTGAAGCAGAGCCGGGTACTAGGCTTGAACATTTGGCTGCACATTTTGGTCACTATGTCTTATATGCGGTAATGATAATCATGCCCTTGACGGGTTATATCGGTACAGGAGTCAATACGGAATATTTTTTCCTGTTTGATATTCCTAAGTTTGAAAATACAGTTGTCTTTCAAACATTCGTAGTCGACTGGATGGGATTAAGTTTTAAGGCGTTTGAAAAACCTATCGATTTTATCCATAAAGATATTATGGGTTCTTTGGTAGTCTGGTTGCTGATTGTCGGTCACATATCAGCTGCGTTATATCACCATTATATTAAACATGACCGCACTATCAAGAAAATGACAACGGCAGGATAAGTTCGCTACCTAACTGTTTAGGTCGAAGGCCGATTTAATAGCATCAAACTTGGCATCGATAACATGGACGTTAGAATAGCCCATCATCTCTAGCGTATGGGCCGATAAGGAAGCACGTCCACCAGCAGCACAATGTAGCAGTATCGGGGTGTTGGCTTCTGGGCAAACATTAGCTATTTTCATTTCCAGAAGACCACGAGGTATATTGTTTGAGTCGGTCAGTTTGGATTCCTCTGCCTCACCAGGTTCGCGCACATCAATAATGACGGCACCTTCGTGACGGTCAAAATACATTTTTGCAGCAACTGGATCCATGCAGTCGCAGTGTGATTTGGCTCTTTCAACTAGTTCACTAACGGGAATGATCATCGAGTCTCTCTACATGTTAATTTATTGATTGATTATGTCCTATACTTCTAATTTGACCAAGCACTGTAAGTTTCTTGCTAATTTAAAATTTAAACTAAATTGATACAGATCAAGGATAAAATTTGTGTGTTTTCTATTATATTGGTAGTGGCGTAGTAAAACCTATTAAGTGGAGAGGGAGATATGGACGAAGAAAGTAAAATAGTAACCAAGAAAAAACCCGTAACTAGAAAAAAACCAGTTGCTAAAAAGAAGACAGGTGTAAGAAAAGAGGCCGTGCATAAGAAAACAAAATCTTCACAAATAGACGCCGCCGCGAGCAGTCGTCATGCCTTGACAGATAGGCTAAAGCAAGATCTTAATGCAACTAAAGATGCGCTAAAGCATGCAAAGAATGCTGCAGGTGAAGAATTAAAACTAGCAAAAAAAGCTGCACAGGATGAAATTTCGGTATTAAAGAATCAACTAAATGCGGCACTCAAAAGAGAAAAGAAGTTGATGAAGATCAGCGAAAAAAAGATTCATAAAATGTTGGTTGCGGGTGAAAAGTGGGAGAAAAAACAGCTGGCCAATATCAAGAAAGCGACTGAGAAAGCCATACGTAATATGAAGAAAAAATAAGCCTGATTCATCTCTTGATGCCTTGCATTGGGGTACGTAAAAGTATCTCTTACTAAAAAGTCATTTAGGTATAATCTACCTATTGATATTTAGGAATTATTTCTGAGTGAATACTTCCCTCTATGCTAGTATCATTTCCTTTTAAAAACATAAAGATAGTTGATATGTCCAGTGAATTAAAAAATGATCGATTTTTAAAAGCGTTATTGCGTCAGCCTGTTGATATGACTCCAGTATGGATGATGCGTCAAGCAGGGCGGTACTTACCAGAGTATCGAGCAACTCGAGAGAAAGCAGGTGATTTTGTTACATTATGCCAAACACCTGATCTTGCATGTGAAGTCACTATGCAGCCATTAGAACGCTACCCGCTGGATGCGGCAATATTATTTTCAGATATTCTAACGATTCCTGATGCTATGGGCCTTGGATTAAAATTGATCGAATCGGTAGGTCCTAAATTTGATAATCCAATTACGTCACTAGCGGATATTAAAAATCTGCCAATGCCCGATCCTGAAGATGATCTTGGTTATGTCATGGATGCTGTGCGCTTGATTCGTAAGGAATTGGACGGGAGTGTGCCTCTAATAGGTTTTGCCGGTAGCCCGTGGACATTGGCAACCTATATGATTGAAGGTGGATCGAGTAAAGATTTTGGTAAGATAAAAAAGATGCTTTATCAGGAACCGGATAGCCTGCATCTTTTACTTAACCATGTTGCTAAGGCAGTGAGTCTTTATTTGAACGCACAGATAAATGCAGGTGCGCAAGTGATTCAGATTTTTGATACATGGGGTGGAGTCTTATCGACGCCGGCTTATCATGCATTCTCTCTTACATACATGAAACAAATCCTCGACGAATTGCAGCGAGAGCACGAAGGAAATAAAATCCCTGTTATCTTGTTTACTAAAGGTGCTGCTGGTTGGATTGAAGATATTGCTAATACGGGTTGTGATGCTGTTGGTCTTGATTGGATGCAAGATATTGGTCAGGTTCGCTCAAAAATAGGTGATCGTGTTGCTCTACAAGGCAATATGGATCCTGCCATATTAAAATCCAACCCTGAGGTGATTCGAAATGAAGTCGAATCGATTCTTAAAAGTTATGGTGATGGTGCGGGGCATATCTTTAACCTGGGTCATGGTATAACACCCGATATCGATCCGGAAAATGCGGGTGCCTTCATCAATGCTGTACATGAATTAAGTAAGCAGTATCACACTAAGTAGTCGTTCTTAAATTCAATGATTAAATCCAGATTGAAATTAATTGCAAAAGGATTTTGCGTGGGATCTGCCGATGTTGTTCCTGGCGTTAGTGGCGGGACAATGGCTTTTATTCTGGGTATCTACCCACAATTAATTAATGCGATTAAGTCATTCGATAGTGAATGGTTGAGAATGATCGTTTCATTAAATGTAAAAGGCATGATTAACCGACCTCATTTTGGTTTTTTAATACCATTAGGAATAGGTGCTGTTAGTGCATTATTGTTTTTTACTCGCATAGTGCCGTTACCTACATTAATTCGTACTCGACCAGAAATTATTTACGGTCTATTTTTTGGGCTTGTGCTGGGTTCAATCGTTCTATTATTTCGTCATCTTGGTTCATATGTATTGTTTAAACGTGCTCTATTTTTAATACTTGGTATTGCATTTGGTGGTTTTGTTGTAACGATGGTGCCAGCATCAACACCGGACGATAGCTGGTTTATTTTCTTATGCGGTGCCATTGCAATATCGGCAATGATTTTGCCCGGAATATCAGGCTCATTTATATTATTAATGTTAAAGAAGTATGCTTATATTTTTAATGCAATAGGCCATTTTGATTTTTCAATCATATTGCCTTTTATGCTGGGTATAATTACCGGCGTTGTTTTATTCAGTCGTATTCTTTCATTCGTATTGATGAAGTATTATCAACAGACCATCCTTTTTATTACTGGCTTATTGATCGCCTCGCTATATGTGATCTGGCCTTTTCAAACACGATTGTATGAACTTGTACGAAATAAAGAAAGATTGGTTTCATCAGTACCCTATATACCTGAAGGATTTAGCAATCAGGTATTTATTTCAATCGTCATGATGATTATTGGCTTGGCGTTAGTAATTGTGCTGGATCGGTATTCTGAGGATACGGTTTCAATCGGTAACTAGCCTTTGCGTGATCCTTAATCTTGATATACATTAGATATAAGGGGAATAGCTATGCCATTATCTGAAGTTATTTTAGTTGTAATGGGTCTTTTGACCATTGCGATGATTGCAGCAGCTATTTGCAAAAACATCCCTGTGCCTTATACAGTGTTTTTGGTTATTCTTGGGATCATCCTCGGTTCTATTGCACGTCATAATCCCGGATTAGAATTATTACTTGAATTTCAGTTAACTCCAGATCTGGTTTTATTCTTATTTTTACCTGCCTTAATTTTTGAGTCGGCGTTAAATTTAGATGCGCGTCTATTAATGAAAGATATTATTCCGGTATTGATATTAGCAATTCCGGCAATGCTTATCTCTGCGGGATTGATTGGTGTTGGTCTTTGGGTGATACAGGATTTTAATATTTTTCATGCATTGCTATTTGGCGCCCTAATCTCCGCAACTGATCCAGTAGCTGTTATTGCCCTGTTTAAGGAACTCGGAGCTCCTCAACGATTAACAATCCTTGTTGAAGGCGAATCATTATTAAATGACGCAACCGCAATCGTTTTCTTTAATATTATTCTTGGTCTTGCAATTACGGAACAATTTACAGCATCAGATGCTGGTTTTGCAGTGCTTGAGTTTTTTAGAGTATTTTTTGGAGGACTGTTTGTCGGTGGCATAATTGGTATTGTTTTGAGTGAATTGTTATATCGAATTAAAGCAGGCATGAGTTCTTATCTGATTATGTCGATAGTATTAGCATACAGTAGCTTTGCAATAGCAGAACACATCATGCATGTTTCCGGTGTTATGGCTGTTGTAGCCGCAGCGATTGCCTTGGGTATATTTGGTGTGAGTCGCATCCCACAGAGTGAAAGAGAAACAGTTGACGAGACATGGGACGTTTTGGCATTAATTTGTAATTCACTTTTATTCTTGTTAGTAGGGCTGTCAGTCGATATATCGCAACTTTATTCACACCTCGATAGTATTGCGATTGCGATTGTATTGGTGCTGGGTTCTCGTGCGGCAGGGATCTATAGCATGGTGCCGGCAACGATAAAAATGTTTAAGTTGCCACATGTATCATTAGGTGAACGTCACATTATGTGGTGGGGTGGTTTAAAGGGCGGGCTGGCGATTGCGATAGTGCTATCTATCCCATTAGACATGCCCGGCCGCGATACGATTTTATATATAACACTAGGCGTTGTTTTATTTTCATTATTAATTAATGCACCAACTATTCGTCCACTGATGCAGAAATTGGGTTTTGATAAATTTACCGGTGAAGAAGTAGCAGAATTAAAACACGGTCTGATCCAGTCGCAACAGCATTCAGAAGAGATACTAGAATCATTTTATAAAGCCAATTTAATCTCACGTAGTACCCAGCAACTTATTCAAAAAAAGACACAACAGATATTTAATATCAGTGAAGATGAATCCAGTAGTCATATTGAAACGCGTCATGCTTATATAACAGCGTTACGAATTGAAATGCAGGAACTTAAGGCACTGTACGATATTGGATTCTTGCAATATTACACTTATATGAATATTAAGAATTCCATGCAGCGTGATCGCGAGAGCTGGTCGATTGATTCTAAAGTAGATATGACAGGTGAAGAAAATAATAAATCTAATTTATTTGTCCGACTTGAAAATACGTTGATTAAACAATTGCGTGAGCATGATTTTGCTGCTGGGATGCTGGCCCGTTATCAGTACCTTCGTTTTTCACAAAGTTTGCAGCGCGATATTGCTGGTGTATTGATATGCGAGAAAGTTATTGAACAGATTAATCATATTGATGATTTTAGTGTAGAACTTAAAAATCAGATTATTGATAAATATAAGCAACGTGGCACACGTCGAAAAAATCGACTGGAAAAAATAGCGGAAGATTTCCCTGAATTTTACTTACGCTTTGAAACTAGATTGTTTGCCAAGGTGGCATTAGTTACCGCCGAATTTTTTACTGAAGAAGCACATCATAATGGTGAAATTGGTTCCAAGGTATTCTCTAATATAGAACGACGTATACATACAGCAATTGATGGGTTGCAGCCTATTTCTGACCCTGCACCTAAGTTAAAACCTCATGACTTGATTGGAATGGTGCCTCTGTTAAATGGTCTTTCGATAGATTTACTGGAGCGTTTATCAAAACATGCAAAGGCAATGACCTTTCTGGCTGGCGATCAAGTAATTGGAGAAGGTGAAAAGGGCGACTCACTCTATATTATTACTCATGGTCTGGTATCGGTATATAAGGTCGGACATGAGAAAGAACCCATTGCTGAGTTACGCGGTGGAGACTTCTTTGGTGAAATGGCATTGTTAGGTACACAGGTCAGAACAGCAAATGTTAAGTCGGTAAAACCAACAACCCTGTTACGCTTAAGTCGAAAGGATGTTTTATCAATGGCCGACAAAGAGCCAGAGTTAAAAGCACGGCTTGAACAAATGAGTTCAGTTAGACAGTCTAGTGATTCTTGATAGTGGGCTTGAATTGGCTGTTGATTATGAAGCATAAAAATAAGCCTAACATGCAAAGGCTTAATATCAGGCTATTTCCAAATTTACTATAAGGTGTTTCTCCAGCATACAGTTTTACAGTTGCTGATAATGCATGTGGTTTAAATTGAGGGGAACGAGCAATAAGACGGCCCTTATTATCAATGACAGCTGAAATTCCTGTATTAGTTGAACGTAACAGGTAGCGGCCGTTTTCCAATGCGCGCATTCTTGCCATCTGCAGATGCTGATGGGGTGCAAACGAATCACCAAACCAGGCATCATTACTAACGTTAATTAAAATATTAGCATCAGGTAATGCTTTTCTTACTTCTGATCCGTAGGCATCTTCATAACAAATGCTCATGCCAAAGACACCCTTGTCAGTTTCAAATAGTTTTTGTTCAGGATCGCCTGAGGAAAAATCAGACATGGGTATCTTAAGAAAACGTAGTATCTCTCCGAGTAAAGATTTAAACGGTAAATATTCACCAAAAGGAACTAGATGATTTTTGTGATAAAATCGATGTTCATCATCTATCAATAAAACACTGTTAAAATAATTGTTAGATTTCGAGTCTTTATAAGCTAGCCCACTCATGAACATAGCATTGCTAGATAATTGTTCACTAGAAATTGGAATAATAAAATCATCGGCCAGATGATATAGAGATGGTATCGCAGTCTCCGGCCAGATGATAAGGTCTGATGACCAAAAGGGTTTACTTAAATCAGAATAAATTTCATAGGTTTTTTGACGTTGCTCTGGTTTCCACTTTTGTTCCTGTGGTATTGCGCCCTGAACCAAAACGATATCTATGTCTTTGTTTAAATCGTAGGTCCAATTAATATTATTCAATAGTGACGAAGATATAATAATAAGTATTAGTAAAAAGCCGCTAATCACTCTTCGCTTTGTGTTGCCAGTAATCA
The DNA here is from genome assembly GCA_047618295.1 of Gammaproteobacteria bacterium. Lineage (GTDB taxonomy): Bacteria > Pseudomonadota > Gammaproteobacteria > Eutrophobiales > Eutrophobiaceae > UBA7359. The sequence goes on from JBLHKL010000008.1 coordinate 14,391, forward strand.
ATGTAGTTAATGCCATTGCAGATAGACAGACAAAAAATGTAACGCCGTAATCACCAAGCACTGGTGCGAAACCGGCTAAAACATTATCAGTTTGACTTGAGCCGATATTTAGCCAAGGGAAACCAGTCAGCATCCAACCGCGACACCACTCAGTTAATAACCATAGCGCAGGTAAGGCAATGATTCTGCCATGTTTAAAGAAGCGAGCTGCTAGGTAGCCACACAAGGCCGGGTATAGTGAAATATATGCGATAAAGATATAGGTAAATAAAAGCGCACCAAAAATATTAACGCCACCAAATAAGTTAATACTGATATGTAACCAGTTAACGCCGACACCAAACATAGCAAAACCAAATAGATATCCAAGAATAAATGATTCGCGTGTTGAACTGGTAATTGACCAAAGATAGAAAAGAATGCTGAGTGAAAATATACTAATAAAATAAAGATTATATGGCGCAAATGCAAAAGGAACCAAAGCACCAAGTCCTATGGCAGCTATTCTTTTTACGAGTACTTTATATTGTAAAAATATCATCACAGAAGAATTGTGTCTAATAGATAGACTTTAGACTAATCTGATTCAGCAGAGTCGTCAGTAGATTGTTCTAATATTAGGCGAGTAAAAAGTAACAAGTGCACACGTCGTTTATCAGCTCTCAAAACTTTAATATTAAAGTCCATAAAGTCTATGGTTTCACCACGTTTTGGTAAATGCCCAAAGGCGTTTATAACCAGGCCGCCAACAGTTTCGTACTTATCATGATCAATACTTGTTCCAAAGTATTCGTTAAATTCATCTGTCGTTGTTAAGGCTTTAACGGTATACCGATCGTTATCGTGAGTATTAATGTTAGTTTCATCTTCTTCAAAATCATGTTCATCTTCAATCTCGCCAATGATCTCTTCAATGACATCTTCAATAGTCACCAGTCCTGCAACACCCGTGTATTCATCAATAACAATCGCCATATGATTACGACTAGTACGAAATTCACGTAACAATACATTTAACCTTTTGCTTTCAGGTATGAATACGGTTGCCCGCATCATGTCTTTAATGTCAAATTCCTTTTTTGGGTTGGCGTAATAATGTAAAAGATCCTTGGCTAATAATATGCCGACTATTTCATCATTTGAGTCACCAACTACAGGAAAACGCGAATGTCCCGATTCGACAACTACAGAAAGTATATCTTCAGGTTCGGCATCATTGTCAATTACAATCATTTGTACGCGCGGAATCATAATGTCGCGCACTTGAATTTCTGATACATGCAATGCCCCTTCAATCATTAGCAATGCATCAGTATCAAGTAGATTTCGATGTTCAGAATCTCTTAAAATTTCAATAAGAGCATCACGATCTTCGGGTTCGTTGGAAAACAGACTGGAAAAACGCTTTAACCATTTTTTGTAATTAATTGGTTTATTGTTGCTCATGACAATCACTCTGTTTCATACGGGTTTGCATAACCTATGTTTTTCAATATTCGAATTTCTTTTGATTCCATAATGCTGGCTTGTTCATTTGATTCATGATCATAGCCTTGCAAATGCAACACACCATGTATTACCAGATGTGCCCAGTGTGCGTCAAAGGTTTTGCCTTGCTCATTAGCTTCTCGTTCTACAATTGGTGCACAAATAACAATATCGCCTAAAAGGTTTGGTGCTTGTTCGAGTGTATCGCCTACAGGAAAAGATAATACATTCGTCGCTGATTCTTTTTTACGCCATTCTTTGTTAAGCGCTAGAGCTTCTTCTTCATCAACAATGCGGAGCGTTATTTCGGCTTCTCGATGTTTCTCGTCAAGCGCCTGTTTTGCCCATTCCGCAATTAGATTATCCGCAGGAAGTGAATTCATGTTAGAAGCATTTTGAATTTCTATCATCTCATTCACTATAGTCGTTGATGATCAAATTTAATTATCTGGTTTGCCTTGTTCATGTCTGTCATAGGCATCTAAGATTCGAGCAACTAATGGGTGACGAACGACATCTTTAGACTTAAAGAAAGTAAAACTTATACCCGTTTCATCATTTAAAATATCAACAACGTGTCGAAGGCCGGATAGTTTTCCAGTGGGCAGATCAACTTGTGTTATGTCGCCGGTGATTATCGCTGTTGAATTGAATCCAATTCGAGTTAGAAACATCTTCATTTGTTCTACCGTCGTATTTTGGGCTTCATCGAGAATGATAAATGCCTCGTTAAGCGTACGACCGCGCATAAAAGCCAATGGCGCAACTTCTATAACATTTCTTTCTATTAATTTGGCAACTTTTTCAAAGCCTAACATCTCATATAGTGCGTCATATAACGGACGTAAATAGGGATCAACTTTCTGTACCAAATCTCCTGGCAGGAAGCCTAGCTTTTCTCCCGCTTCTACAGCAGGTCTTACCAGTACCAGTCTTCGAGCACGATCCTGTTCCATGGCTGCTACCGCACAGGCAACAGCGAGATAAGTTTTACCAGTGCCAGCAGGACCGATGCCAAAATTAATGTCATGATCTTGAATATTTGATAGATATCGCTTTTGATTAGTAGTGCGACCTCTGATCATGCCGCGCTTTGTTTTAATTGAAACTTCATTTGCAACGTCTTCTGCCAATTCATCTTCCATCTGCATACTTTGTAAATAGAGATGTATGCCTTCGGATGATAAGGGTTCGGTTTCTGTAGAGACGTACATTTCTTTAAGCAGTTGTTGAGTAAGCTGAACTGATTTTTGGCTGCCGCTAACATGGAAACTATTGCCGCGATTATTTATTTCTACGCCCATATAACGTTCGACTTGGCGTATATGTCGATCCATAGGTCCGCACAAATTTGACAAACGCTGGTTGTCTGCGGGTTCTAAAAATAAATCGTTTGAAGGTGTGGTATTGATAGTTGTCTAACTATTGATTAGAGGTTGGCAGCTTGATCAAGCATTTCGGAATCAGGTAAAGCGCCACGCAATGAATTTGGTAGTGCTTCAGTAATTTCAATATCAACAAAACGGCCTATTAGATCCTGTGACCCTGTAAAATTTACGACACGATTATTTTCAGTCCTGCCTCGAAGTTGTTTAGTATCTTTTTTTGACAGCCCTTCGACCAGAATAGTTTGAGTTGACCCTACCATAGCCGCGCTAATTCCTGCTGCTTTTTGGCTTATGCGTGCTTGTAAAATTGATAGGCGCTCTTTTTTAGTTTGCATTGGTGTGTCATCGGGTAGGCTGGATGCTGGTGTGCCAGGTCGAGCGCTGTAGATAAAACTAAATGAATGATCAAAATCGATATCATTAATTAGATTCATTGTTTCTTCGAAATCTTTGTCAGTCTCACCTGGGAAACCAATAATAAAATCAGATGACATACTCAGGTTTGGTCTTATTGCACGCAGACGTTTAATTTTATTTTTATATTCTAATCTTGTATGGCCGCGTTTCATTAGCGCAAGGATCCGGTCAGAGCCGCTTTGTACAGGAAGATGTAAATGGCTAACCAGTTCAGGTACTCGGCCATAAACTTCTATTAGGCTATCTGAAAACTCCAATGGGTGTGATGTGGTAAATCGAATCCGATCAATGCCATCAATTGCAGCGACATACTCAATAAGCAGCGCGAGATCTGCGATTTGATTATCATGCATAACACCACGATAAGCATTAACATTTTGACCCAGAAGATTTACTTCGCGTACACCTTGTTCTGCCAATTCGACTACTTCAGTGATGACATCGTCAAATGGTCGACTGACTTCTTCTCCGCGAGTGTAGGGTACGACACAAAAACTGCAATACTTGCTACAGCCTTCCATGATCGAAACAAATGCACTCGGTCCATCAGCCTTTGGGCTAGGCAGGTTATCGAATTTTTCAATCTCGGGAAAAGAAATATCAACAATTGGTTTTCGGTTTTTTACTACATCGGTATACATTTGCGGTAATCGATGTAGTGTCTGTGGCCCAAATACAATATCCACGAACGGTGCTCGGTCGAGAATAGCAGCGCCTTCTTGACTTGCGACGCAACCGCCAACACCGATTACCAGATTCGGGTTGGTTTTCTTAAAGGGACGCCAACGGCCTAGCTGAGAAAAGACCTTTTCTTGAGCTTTTTCACGAATTGAGCAGGTATTTAGCAGGATCAGGTCAGCTTCTGAGGGATCCTCTGTACGGGTCATTTTATGAGCCTCTACCAGAGAATCCAGCATTCTAGCTGAATCATACTCATTCATCTGGCAACCCAAGGTTTTGATGTATAGTTTCTGACTCATGAATTTTCTAGTATATCGCAGAAAAGGTTGGCTAAATTACACGTTCTAACGCTTTATTTCCAGCCAAAATTAGCCAATAAGTGAGAAAAAATGGGGCTTTGACGACTATTGGATGCCATCAGCAGGTTTAATCAGTTCCGTTTTCTAATTGTTTGAGTTTTGCACGGAGTTCATCACGTTCACGGCCAATTTCAGACGTTTCAGCCAAAGACTCAAATGCGGAAATTTCGGCATGTTCTGCGCGCTCAATTAATGCCTGTCGTTGCTTACTTAACTGAATTTCACGCTTGCTAGGACCCATCAGATCGCGAAATGCTTTAACAAAGCCGGAATGTTCTGGCTCATGGTGACTGGAGGTAAATAATTCATCATCTGCACCGTCATTAAAATTCGAGAATTCAGGATTTGATAAAAACTCCTGTAATTGTGACTGTATAGATGAAGCGAGTGAATTGAGTGATGGGTCCAATTTCTCGTGTTTAAGAATAGAGTCCACTAGCAATTTAAATTTACGGGCTTCTTGATAGCCGTTAATATCTGTTTCAAATTCAATCTTCATCTGGATGTGTTTGTTTCCTTGTCTACTTAAAGCATAATTACAATAAATCTTAAGTCAAGCTGCGGTATCAACATTATTATGCAATAAGACAATGCAGATAATTCAAAAACTCAACATAACATTATTATTGTGTTCTATTTTTTCTCTGGCTAATGCAGAGACAGATATTCTGCGTCTTGCTATAACCACGACGACAGAAAACTCAGGCCTGATGTCTGTGTTAAATCCTGTTTTTGAAAGTGAAAACAATATAAAAATTAATACTATCATTGTTGGTTCCGGGCAAGCATTACGTTTGGGAAAACAGGGTGACGTTGACGTGTTGTTAACGCATGCACCAGAAGATGAAAAACAATTCGTCAGGTCGGGTTACGGGCTTAAACGACACCCGGTTATGCATAATGAATTTATTCTAGTGGGGCCAGCTGAAAATCCGGCAGAGATAAATAATGATGCCAGTTCAATATTTGATGCATTTAATTATATATACGCTGCTGGAAGTGCGTTTATTTCAAGATCCGATGACTCGGGAACACACAAGAAAGAACTGTCGATTTGGAAAGAAAATGGACAGACGCCCAAAGATGGTTGGTATGTGCGAGCGGGGATGGGTATGGGCTCTGTACTATTGTTAGCAAATGAACAAGGTGCCTATACCTTGACTGACCGTGGTACCTATTTAGCATTTAAAGATAAGATAGATTTAAATATCCATTATCAAGGCGGCGCAGTTCTAAATAACCCATATCATGTGATCGCGGTCAATCCTCAGCGTCACCCGCATATCAATAATGAACTCGCAGAAAAATACATTAATTATATTACTGGTGATAAAGCACAAAATCTCATTAAAGATTATCAATTATTCGGTGAGCAATTATTTTATCCAGAGACAATACTAAATAATAGCGTACTAGAAGAAAGTACAGTACACGTTAGTAGAAACTTTTTTTTGGACGCGACGCTCTCTTCTTTCAACCTTATTGTTAATTTCGATAAACCCTTATTTTATGTTGTCTGGACCTCATTAAAAGTTTCATTAATAGCAGTATTAATCGCGACACTGGTAAGTATTCCACTCGGTGTTTTTGTTGCACTGAATAATTTTACTGGAAAAACATTTTTATTGACCTGCCTAAATACCTTGATGGCATTACCTACGGTGGTTGTTGGTTTGTTGTTATATGGCATCTTAAATCGCCAAGGGTTGTTAGGAAGTATGAGTTTGTTATATACCTCGACAGCAATCATTATCGGTCAGTGCGTTTTAATTATTCCGGTTATATGGAATTTAAGTATTGCAGCGGTTAACGGCGCGGACCCAAGGTTGGCTATGACGTGTACTTCACTAGGAGCAAATTATTTTCAGCGAAGTATTATTTATATGAGTGAAGTCAGGTTTGCCCTAATTGCTGCTGTAGTAACAGGGTTTGGACGGGCGATTGGTGAAGTAGGCATTGCTATGATGTTGGGTGGAAATATTCATGGCTATACGCGCACGATGACAACCGCAATTGCCTTAGAGACTAGTAAAGGAGATTTTGAATTTGCACTGGCACTTGGCTTCATGTTGCTATTTGTTGCTTTCATTATTAATAGTGTACTTCAACAATTTCAACTGAAGATAAAATGACAAGCCTTTATCAGTTAAAAAACATCACGTTTAATTACGGCACAGACTTTAATCTTGTTGATGTCTGTGTGGATATAGAAAAATCGAATATCATCGCAATTGTTGGTCCCAATGGCTCAGGAAAAACCAGCTTACTCAATATACTTTCATTTCTTAATTTCCCTCATGCAGGTACTCTTTTTTATAATGAAAAAGAATTAACCTCAAATAATCTTGCTCAATTCAGGAAGACGGTGGGTTATGTACAACAAAGCCCTTATCTGTTGCGAGGGACAGTATTTAAGAATGTAGAACTTGGTTTGAAGCTAAAGAAAGTTGATAAAGATATTCGAGTAAAGAAGGTTGCTGAAGTAATACAACTGCTAGGCATTAATAAATTATCGAATAGAAATGCGCGAACATTATCCGGTGGTGAGGCACAAAAGGTTGCAATAGGACAAGTGCTCGTCCTGGACCCTGATGTTTTAATACTTGATGAACCGTTTACGCATCTCGATAAAGATTCAATAGATGAATTAGAAAAAATTGTTTTGAAATTGAAAGAGGACCTAGATAAAACAATAATTCTTACTACTCATAATCAATATCAGGCGCAGTGGCTCGCAGATGATGTTTATAGCGTAATAAATGGAAAGGTCTTTGAATACCAAATGATTAATCTTTTTAGTGGCGGTATTGATTCTAAAAAGAATGTCTTTAATACGGGTAAGCAGCTAATAATTATTCCCGAAGATATAAATTACGCAGAGCATATTGCTATAGATCCGAAACAGATTGTTATATCAAGAAATAAACTTGATTCTAGTATGCAAAACAGTTTTCAGGGGAAAATTACAGGTATGGTTGAGGACAATGGACGGGTAAAAGTAAGTGTTGCGTCAGAAGAAGAATTTCAGGCGGTAGTGACGCATAAGGCACTCGAGGAATTGAGTCTGTCTATAGGCGCAGAAGTATGGATTAGCTTTAAAAGTTCATCCATACTGGTATTCTAAGGTATAAAATAACTCGGTGTAATAATAATGGAAGACGAAATACAAGCACTGCAAAAAGCAGCTGATCTCGCCAGCGGGATTGCCGTAAATTACGGGTTTCAGTTTTTTGCAGCTCTGATCATCCTCATTATCGGCTGGCAAATAGCAAAATGGGTTGCCTCCCTTGTCTTAAACTTATGCACGCGCATGAATCTTGATATCACGCTATCAAAGTTCTTTGCTGGTGTGGCCAAAATAGTCCTTCTTGCCTTTGTCATTATTATCGCGCTTGGAAAGTTTGGGATTACGATTGCGCCATTTATTGCTGCTCTTGGTGCAGTTGTCTTTGGTAGTACTCTGGCATTGCAGGGCCCCATATCAAATTATGGTGCAGGATTAACGATAATACTTACAAGACCATTTGTCGTTGGGGATACCATTCGGATTGATAATGTTATTGGTATCGTAGAAGAAATTAAATTGGCTTATACATTATTAAGCAATGAAGACGGTGAGCAGATAACCGTTCCGAATAATCAGGTTATTGGTAAAGTTATATATAACTCCGCAGAAAATTTAATCGTTGAACAAAAACTGACTATTAGTTATGACGATGACCCCGAAAAAGTAATTCGAATTATTCTCGATGAAATTAATAAAAATTCTGAAGTTGTTTCTGATCCTGGCGTGCAAATCGGAATAGAGAGTTTTGCAAATTACGGTATAGAACTCGGGGTACGTTATTGGATCCCTACTAAAACCTATTTTCAGATTAAGTATGAGATTAATAAATCAATCTATTCTGCTCTGTGCGCAGAAAACATATCCTTTCCATATCCTAGACAGACAGTGCATATAGAGCAGGCGAGTTAATAAAAATCCCTTGTAGCAATTCATTAGATATAAAAAACAAGAAGAAATAAATATGAAAATAGAAACAATTGCGGTCCATGGTGGGTACTCTCCGGAACCAACAACAAAAGCTGTTGCTGTGCCAATATATCAAACAACATCATTTGCTTTTGATAGTACACAGCATGCGGCGGATCTGTTCGACTTAAAGGTCGAAGGTAATATTTATACACGCATCATGAACCCGACTACTGCCGTATTAGATCAGCGGGTTGCTGAAATGGAAGGTGGCATAGCTGGGTTAGCATTAGCATCAGGTATGGCTGCAATCACCTATGCAATACAAACGATAACTGAATCAGGCGACAATATAATTTCGACCAGTAGTTTGTATGGTGGCACTTATAATCTATTTGCACATACGTTTCCACAGATGGGGATTGAAACCCGTTTTATTGATGCGGGTGCATATGATCAAATTGCACCATTGATAGATGATAAAACGAAAGCAGTATTTTGCGAATCAATTGGCAATCCTGCAGGTAATGTTGCTGATCTAGAAAAGATTGCTGAGATTGCCCATGCGCACGGTGTGCCTGTTATTGTAGATAACACCGTCGCAACGCCTTATTTATGCCGACCTATCGAACACGGTTGCGATATCGTTGTGCATTCACTCACAAAGTACATGGGTGGGCATGGCAGTAATATTGGCGGCATTATTGTTGATTCAGGTAAATTCCCCTGGGCTGAACATAAGGAACGTTTTAAACGTTTGAACGAGCCTGACCCTTCTTATCATGGTGTTATCTATACTGAGGCATTAGGTGAAGCAGCTTATATTGGACGAGCACGAGTTGTGCCGCTAAGGAATATGGGGGCGGTGATATCCCCGATGAATAGTTTTATGATCATGCAAGGTATTGAAACATTACCTTTAAGAATGGATCGTCATTGTGAGAATGCGGTTAAAGTAGCAAATTATTTATCGAAACATGACAAGGTTAGTTGGGTTAGATATGCAGGCCTACCAGATCATCCCGATCATGACTTGCTAAAGAAATATTGTGGTGGTCGAGCAGCGAGTATATTGAGTTTTGGAATTGAAGGTGGTGCAGTTGGTGGTGGCAAATTTATTGATGCCCTGGGTCTATTTACACGCTTGGTTAATATTGGTGATGCTAAATCTTTAGCTTGCCATCCTGCGACCACTACGCATCGGCAGTTATCTCCTGAAGAAATGGTAAAAGCAGGTGTGTCAGATGACCTCGTAAGACTCTCGGTTGGAATAGAACATATCGATGATCTACTAGCAGATATAGAGCAAGCTTTAGATAAAGTTTAGTAGGAAATGAAGAAAGTATTATTAGTAATACTGCTAATAATACTTTCTGCTTGCACTGAAAGTGATGATCCTAAAAATTTATTTGATCAAGGCAAGTATAAAGAAGCAGCTAAACTATGGCTGCCTCTTGCTAAAATGGGTGACCCAGTTGCCCAAAATTATATTGGTATAACCTACTATCTTGGCTTAGGAAAAGATAGAGATCACAAAGTAGCAATGCAGTGGTTTGAAAAGTCTGCTGTTAGTGGATATGCGGATGCAGAATATAATCTGGGTGTCATGTATGAAAATGGTGAATCGGTCAAGAAAGATTATATCACCGCATATAAATGGTTCTATCTAGCAAAAGAAAATGGCAATTTTCATGCAGAAAAAAGAATGCAGGGTATGGCAGAAGAACATAAGTTATTTCCAAACCAAATGAAACGTGCTGTTGAACTTGCAAAAAAGAATAGCAATTAATATATACAACTATAAACTTATTTTAAGTTAAAACTATTACAGGTAATAAGCTATGCCATTAGTAAACATATCGATATTAAAAGGTAAATCCCCCGAGTATATAAAAGCTGTCGCTGATGGTATTAATTCAGCAGTAATAGAAACCATGGGATTTCCTGATGATGATCGTTATCAGATAATTCATGAATGTGAACCACATTGTCTGCAACTGCAAGAACGTACGGGTGACAGGATTATGATGCACTTGATCATGAGGGCAGGTCGATCAAATAAATCAAAACAAGCATTTTATGCAAAAGCAGTTGAGAATCTTTCTAAAGATCCAGGAATTGATCCGGCTAATATTTTAATCACAATTGCAGAAAATCATGATATTGATTGGTCGTTTCGAGACGGTGTTGCGCAGTTTGTAGTTTAAGAGAATCATTTGTCCTCATGCATTATTTGCATGGGAGTTAATAGATTATTGTCAGATACTGTCTGCTCGTTTGTTGAAAAAACAAAACTAACGATGAGCAATGACTACAAGTCTATTGTTATCGAATCCATGATATCAGAGCAAAGTAAAATGGAGGCACAACAAGAGCTATTATTATCACTGTTTTGATAAATATGTTTATAGAAAAATCCATAGTGGTTTTATTTTCCATCTTGTTTCTCCTGCGCAATAAATCTTAATGGTCACGATACTGTATCGGATAAAAACATGAATACTTTAATTCATTGATAATTAAAAATTTTGTCACGCCTCCCAGCATTATGAATGCTGAGGTTTTAACGCATGTGTTGCATCGACAGATTGAAGTCACAAACTAAAGGGGAAGAAATATGTTTTATTTAATTGGAATAATTTCTACTATTGCTTGGATATGGTTGATAGTCATAGCTTTTAAAAGTGGGTTCACAATATGGGGAATAGCTATGATTCTATTTTTCCCTGCATGTTTTATCTTTGGTCTTCTTCATTGGAATAAAGCATCTGTACCGTTCATATTACTCATAGTTTCGATTGGCTTAATGTTTACATTATCCCCAGAACAAATTTCACAGATGCAACAAAATTAGAGTAGTTGATTGGTGGCTATGGGTCGCCTACATGGACGTAGGTGCTAGAGCAATGCAGGAGCAATTGCCGTGGAATTGAACCACCGACCCCAGCGTTATGAGCTTGAACTGATATTATTCACTACTAACTAAAACAGTTACTTACGGTACATGCTCTGTGCCAAAACCTTGTTCACTAGGGGTTCACTCATGGTTCATCCAGTCTCAATCTGGCACAAAAAAATCACTCGTGAAGGGCAGCAATTAAGCGGTAGCGGACCGTGAGCTCAAATGGGTAAGAAGACCAGTACAATAGCCTTTTGTTGTGTTGAATTATATAACAATCAACTCCGAGTTTTTTTTACTGTATCAATCAATATCAATTTGACGCTGGGCTTTTATAAAGATCAGTTTGGCTTTATCGTCCTCCAGATGGCCGTGCAGCTTCATATAATTCTCATCAATCGTGCCCGATAAAATGAACTTGGCTGTATCTGCAATACCAAATATACCGGAGACAAGATCATTATATCTATCTGCCTGAATGTTCAATGAGATAGTTGAGTCACCGGATTCGTATGTCCCAACATAATAGTAGGAAATACCTCCTCCATATACCTTGCCATTGAATAATACCAGAGTGCCTCCGCGGTTGATCTGCTCAGCGACCGGTATGTTCTCAATAATCTCCGCCGTTTCGGAGAAAAGTACTGCCCAGAGTCCATCAGCTTTCATAATCAAATACCTCTTATTTTGTAGAAATACGTTTGTATTATATAGATGTTATACATCTTAAATGTATAAACGAATAATACTTAAATATAAAATCGTTTAATGCGTGTTATTAATTGTTAGTTACCTACACTTGATCGACCGCTGTTTGTATTGAACGGACTGTTGTCACTGTTAAGTAAAAATGGGAAGCGAATATTTTGTGCACGACATTTATCGAGCAGAGCTGTTGAACAAACTTTGCCTTCTCAACAAGAGAACATTAGAGAACTTTCAAGCGTCAATAGTGAGGAATAAATACAATTTTATGGGAGAGATACCCATTTATGGGAGAGCTAAAAATATTGATGCCCTGAAACCGTTGGTATTGGTGGCTATGGGTGGAATTGAACCACCGACCCCAGCGTTATGAGTGCTGTGCTCTAACCATCTGAGCTACATAGCCATTATTTGATTACTGATTTTCTTCTTCAGTTGATAAAGAAGGAACGGGATTGTCTTTTCTCTGGGCTAGATTGTCAAGAATGAGATTACCGGAGACCTTGAATTATCTCCTTCATTCTCTTTAGTCAACGAGTTCCAAAGATCACCATAGTTTTTCCGGAGACAGAGATCAGGTGATCTTCTTCCAGACTTTTCAGGACCCGACCGACCATTTCTCGAGAGCAACCTACGATACGGCCTAACTCCTGTCTAGTTATACGTATTTGCATGCCGTCGGGGTGGGTCATGGCATCTGGTTCTTTGCAAAGATCCAGTAAGGTCCTTGCCACACGGCCTTTTACATCGGTAAAGGCCAGATCACTTACTTTGCGGCTGGTTCTACGTAGTCTGATAGCCATTTGTGCAGCAATTGAGAATACGAGGTCTGGGAACATATTGTGTAGCGTTTTAACTTTTTCGTAGCTGATCTTGGCAATATCTGATTTTGTTTTTGCTCTAACGAAGGCGCTTCGGCTTAGCTCGTCATTAAAAAGTCCTATCTCGCCAAAAAACTCACCAGCATTTAAGTAGGCTAAAACAATCTCATGGCCTTTACTGTCTTCTACCATGACGGTTACGGAACCCTTTATGATGTAATAGAGATCATTAGAAGGGTCGCCTTCTTTAATAATAAGTTGTTTGGCGGCGTATGGTTTTTGGTGACAATGTTCAAGAAATCGAGCTATTAATGAGTCTTGTTCCAAAGATGTTGAAGTCGCCATATCTATATTCCTCTACAGATTCATTACTGCTATGAAAGTATGAACTATGTTACTCTTTTTCCAGAAAATCAACTGCTTGGAGAGTTAAATTGGAGATTAAAGTAAGCTGGGCTGGTAATGCTGCTTTTGTAGGAGAGTCGAGCTCAGGGCATAAGGTAGTCATGGATGGGCCGGCCGAAGGCGGAGGTCGAGATCTTGGTCCACGTCCAATGGAGATGTTGTTAATGGGTACGGGCGGGTGCAGTAGCTATGATGTTATCTCTATTCTAAAAAAAGCACGGCAGGATGTAAGCGCGTGTGATGTTGTTATCAGTTCAGAGCGTGCTGATAGTGAACCTAAGGTATTTACCAAGATTCACATCCATTTCAAAATTACAGGTACTAATTTAAAAGAAAAACAAGTGGAGCGTGCGGTTTCATTGTCAGCTGAAAAATATTGCTCTGCTTCAATTATGCTTGGCGCAATGGCTGAGATCTCACACGATTATGAAATTCTTGAGGTTGAAGACACTTTATAGTTGTGTTCATTCAAATTATCGATAACACGTTTTAACAGAGACGCTTCATCTTCGCTTTTGCGCCAGGATGAAACTGCAATAGATGTCTGAATTTTCTTATGGTTTTCAGGTAGTTTGAATCGACTTAGTTGAAACTTAATTTTTCTGGCAAGTTTGTTTGCCGCTTCTTCTCCAGTTTCAGGCAAGATAAGCAGGAAGTCAGACATATTCCAATGACCAACATCATCAACTCATCTAAGTTTGTCTTTTAGAATCATTGCTATCGCATGATTAATGCTATCATTTTTGACATCGATGTCAGGTCGCGTTCTCAGCATAATGATAGATAGTGGATTGAAATAACGTCGGCTACGCGAAACATGCAAAGAAAGTTTCTTCAAAATACCATGACGTGTATATAAGCCTGTGTGTTCTTCAACTTGTTCGAATCCAAACTGGATTTGATCATCAGATAAATTAGTAAAATTAACAAGGCAACCGATCTCGGCAACTTCATCAAACTCTGTTTGTAGGCGTTTCGAGATATAATTGAAATTGAATAATGTCTCATTGCCTGGGTTGTTAATGTGTTGACGAGCTATTCTTTCCGATATCGGGAATATATTTGTGCCGGGGAGTTCTGAGCGTAAATGGCCGATCAGTTGTCTGGCTTCAAGACCAACCTGATCACAGAGTGTTTTATTTACCCAAATTATTCGATTATCGGAATTTACCAGAAAAATACCAACAGGCATTAAATGTAGTAAAGACAATAAGTTATCAGAATCTAAAGCAGGTAATTGAATCATATTGACACCCTAAAATTAATATTTTATCTCCAGCCAATATAACGACTTTTAAGTAAAAAACTTTAGGCAATGTTAAGGATATAATGACTTTTTAGACTATTGTCACTATGTAATGAATCAGCTTAAAGGCTAATTTTGGACGATTAATTGAGTGTGTTTGCAGCGGCCATATATGTTTATAAATCATTCTCAGAATGTTCTGAACGCATAATCATCGCTACAGGGCCGGTAATTATTTTATGAAACAAAGCAGATTGACGATTTGTTTTGGTTTTTCGATAAATATGCTTCAGATGAGTGCGAACTGTTGAAACACTGATATGCAATGACTCTGCGGTTGACTCAATATCCGGATTATCAAGTAATTGGGATACGACACGAGATTCAGCCGGGGTTAAATCGTAGACCTGATGCAGGATTTCATCCAGAACGGGCGGTTCTTTTTTGGCAGGGTTACTCTTATTTTTATCAAGCGCAAACCGAACCGTTGTTTTTAGATCAATATCGCGCAATGGTTTGTTGATAAAACCATATGGGTTAGTCATTTGCGCACGCTCGAGAGTATCTTCATCACTATATGCTGTGACATAGATGACCGGGACTTGAAGTTTTTGCATGATGACTTCTGCTGTCTCTATACCGTCCAGCCCTTTACCCAGACGAATATCCATTAAAACCAGATCGGGCTTTAATTTTTTTGTTTTTTCTATTGCCTCTGCACCGGAACAGGCAACGTCGGGCACGATGAAGCCATAATTCTCCAGGTACAGTTGCATGACGCTAGCTGTAGTCTGATCATCATCTACGATGAGTATCCTTTCTCCTGACATCGTCCCTCCAAAGATAAATTTAGACATTTTGAATACTTAGCACATACTATACGAATTATATAAGAAAGACTTTACCCTAAAATGAGTATATTTTTGGGGTGGTCGTCTAATTACAAAAACTGTGATGTAGTTCACAAAACCACTAAAATCACATTATATCGGTGAAAAAGTGTAAGCGTAAGAGATTAGATCTTTTTAGGGTTGTGAGCACGTTTAATGGTGAAACTATAAACACCTTCAGATAGTGTTGAATTTATAATCTCATGATCAGTACGTGCACAGTACGCCTCGAAATCGACTTGAGAGTGCGGATCGGTTGCTTCAACTAATAGAATTTCATCAGCTTGCATTTTATTCAGCAGTAACTTGCTCTTGAGAATAGGCAAAGGGCAGTTAAGCCCTTTTGCATCAAGGTATTGATCAAATGCTGTTTGGTTTTCTGATTCTGATTTAACCAAGTCGTTCATCATTTATGAGTAGTAGTCTATCCATTGTATTAAAAACTTGCCTGGAACCCAACCATTAAGGCACGGCCCATTATTGGCGCTCGATCTTTAATGAATGATGTGTGCAAACGGCCATCTTCATCCAGCAGGTTTGTTGCTTTAGCAAAAAGGTTCAGCTTACGTTTGCCTGCAAAGACATTGTAGTTCATGTTCAGGTTTAATATGGAATAACCGTCCGTATCTGTCTCTAGTGAACCATTATCACTCTGTGCAAGTATGTTTGTAAGATCCAGTCCCGCACTAAAATCGCTATATTTGTAACTAAGCTCGCTACCAATCTTTGCAGGTGAAATACGTGGTAAATTATCACCGTTTGAACGTTCAGCCCGGACATAGTCACCAAAAAGATTAAAATTTAATTGTCCATGCGTACCAGAGTAAAGATTAATATTTGCGGCTATTTCAAGACCATAAAAAATGACATTATCTTGTTGGAATTGAACTAATGTGAATTTACCTGGTGCAGTGCCTGAATCATCTACTCTATCGACTAGACCATCATTATTTCTATCCAAACTTTGTAAGAAAATGAAATCTTCAATGTAGTTAACGAATAAGCTCAGATTCCATTGTAGAAAACCTTTTTCCCGTGCTAGAGAAAGATCAATGCTATTTGCTGTTTCAATATCTAATCCTGCTTGGCCTATTTCGAATGTTCCGGTTGCAACGTGTGGCCCGTTCGCGAATAGTTCTTCAGCTGCCGGAGCACGTTCACTGCGACTAATGTTTAGCCCTAATGCAGTATCCTCTAAAACATGCCAATGAATACCGGAGGAGATGCTATACATATCATTGGTAATCGCAGCAGTATTATCCGGATCATCTTTTTGATGTTCATAACGACCACCAATCTCAAAATGCAGTGATTCAGTGATATCAGTTTCTTCCAGTATGAAGATGGCGAAGGTTTCTGAATGAGTCTTTGGCAAGAATGCTTCATCACCAACGGCACTTATATCTCGATAACCAAACTGCGTGCCAATAACGCCATTGAACATCCCAATATTTTCATGTTGGAATTCGATACGCCCATTAAGTTGTTCGTTGTTAAATACTGTTCCTGTTGTTGTGGCATCTTCAAATTCAGTATGCTGATAATCGTTATAGCCAAGCTGTATATTGATAGTCCTAATACCGATAATGGGCTTATTAATTTGACCGGAAAGTGTTGTGCGAGTCTGTTCGGTCTCGATAAAAGGTAGTTCTGTAGGGTCCTCTGGGTTAAGTGGTACACCGTGGGTTGAATCAAAACGTCCAAATGATATGCCAATGAAACCCCAATCATCGATAAACGACGTACCAAAATTAATATTTTTGGAATCATAAAAGCTATTAAAAACCTGGCCATTTTTAGCCGAGTAATTTTTAGCATCTCGGTTGGTGCCATCGATATGAAAAGCCATCTTTTCTTGACCACCTTCTGCTGTAAAAGAAAGTAATTTCTCTGTAGAGTTAGTATTAAAGCTTGAAGAGGCCTTCGCGTTGAACGAATCAGGTACATATTCAGGAATGCGATTTGTAACGACGTTAACTAGTCCGCCAGAGGCCTCGCTTCCATAGAGCAAGGTAGATGGACCACGAAAAATTTCGATTTGTTGAGCATGAATAGGATCAATAGTTACTGCATGGTCAACGCTGACTGTCGAGACATCCATCGAGCTAATACCATTTTCTAATAGTTGTACGCGTGAGCCGCCTAAACCACGAATGATAGGTCGACTGGCAAGCGGACTGAATCGGTTCGTCGTTACACCAGGGATATTGGAAAGTGTTTCACCAATAGTTGTTGATTGTCTTTTGGTTAAATCTTCATCCCTTAGGACGGTAATAGGCTGAGCAATGTGTTCAATACTTTGTAATCCAATAGGCCTGGCTGTAATCGTATAGTCGTCTAGAGTAGTGACCTCTTCGGCATAAACCAGTTGTGAAGTTGTGAACAGAGCGATAATGACTGTGTAGCGTAAATTCATATTACTAATCCTCAATAACAAGATATATCGGGCTCGCGTAGTGCGAGCGAATAAAAATAGTCTTTAATTATTAAAGTGTTACTGGAGGACTTCGGTTTTTGTGTAGGCTGAAGGTGGTAAGGCTAATACCCTGACTTTGATAATGAATTCTTTCAAAAGCAAGCGTATTGATTTCATTGAATGAGGATGAATTAAAAAGTGCATTATGTAGATCTGCATTATGAAGACAAATAAAACACTGCTCGTTCTCGTCATGTGCCGATCCGTGTTCGAGCGCATGCGCAACCGTAACTAATTGGGACAGCAATAAAAATAAAACCAAGGATTTAATGGTTTTGTTTTTCAGCATGGGAGAGCTTTATTTATAAACATTAATGTTATATTATAACATAACATTTTGAGGGTCAATTAATTAGTTAAAAGTTGTGAGTAAAAGTAAATTAATAAGTCCATTTAAACCTGCCTCGCATAAACATCAAGAGTGTTTGCAATCTGCAATAGACGCAGCAAAAAAGCATTGTGATGCTGCTGGTATACGTCTGACGCCTATAAGGCTACGTGTGCTTGAATTGGTTTGGCAAAATCATGAGCCAGTAAAAGCTTATGACATTCTCGATAAATTGAAACAGGCAAAGTCATCGTCAGCACCACCGACTGTATACCGGGCCTTGGACTTTTTACAAGATGAAGGTTTGGTTCATAAAATCGAATCGTTAAATGCTTATGTAGGATGTGGTAATCCCAAAGACGTGCATAAGGGGCAGTTTTTTATTTGCCATGATTGTGGTTCTGTAGCTGAGCTTGATGATGATGAGATTCGAGATTTATTACAAAAAAAAGCAAAACTTTTTGGGTTTGAAATTAATGACGAAATGGTTGAGATTAAAGGCTATTGTCAGGAATGCCGAGGCTTAAAAAAATAAGTCATGGTTAATTTCTTGAAAGGGTTACTAGTGATGTTGTCTTTACAATTTATCTGGCTGCCGAATGTCTATGCAGAAAACAAAATTATTGTCTTCGTAAGCATCTTGCCGCAGCAGTATTTTGTTCAGCAAATTGGTAGTGATCTTGTCGATGTACGTGTCATGGTAGGGCCTGGACAAAACCCTGCCACCTATGAGCCAACGCCTCAACAAATGGCAGCTTTGTATAAAGCAGATATTTATTTCAGAATCGGTGTTCCATTTGAATCGGCATGGTTAGATAAAATAAAACTGAATAATGAAAATTTAATAATTGTTGAATGTTGTAAATCAATTTCAAATTTGAAGGGTTATGATCATTCTCATGATCATAATACGGATTATGACCCGCACGTTTGGACTAGCCCAAAAAATGTCATCAAGATTGCTGAATTAATTAAAAATTCATTAATTAAAATAGATACTAAAAATAGTGCGGCATATGAAGCGACAGACGAATCATTTAAAGAAAGTCTTTTAGAATTAGATGAAGTTATAAAACTAAAAACAAAAAACTTAAATAACAGAACCTTGATTGTGTCACACCCATCATGGAGTTACTTTGCTGATGAATATGGTTTCACACAAATCTCAATAGAGCGAGAAGGGAAAGAGATACAAGCAAGTTCATTGGTGAATTTAATTAAAACAGCAAAAGAAAGAAATGTTAAGACGATATTTGTTCAACCACAGTTTAATGACAGGGCAGCAAAGGTTGTCGCAAATGAATTAAATGTAGAAGTTATGATGCTGGATCCACTTGCTTTTAACTATATTGATAACATGAATAGGGTTACTGACAACATTGTAAAAGGATTAACACATGACTAATGTTGTTATAGATATTAATGATGTAAGTTTTAATTACGGGTCAGTTCCTGTGTTGGAGAATATTTCTCTCAAGATCCACGAAGATGAGTTTATTGGCATTATTGGTCCTAATGCCAGTGGTAAAAGTACACTTTTGAAGTTGATACTCGGCTTACTGGAACCTGATAAAGGTACGATCTCAAAATTTAATCAGGACGGTAAAGCTCAAAGAAATCATATTGGTTATGTGCCGCAACACAGTACATTTTCTCGGGATTTCCCCGTTACCGTTGGCGAAGTTGTGATGATGGGCCATGTAACTGCGTCGTCAAAATTTTTTCGTTACAGTAAAAAAGAGATTGAATTAGCGAAGCAGGTTATGCAAAAACTTGAAATCGAGGAGATAGAAAAACGTCAGGTTGGAGAATTGTCCGGTGGCCAATTACAACGAGTTTTAATCGCGCGGGCTTTGGTGTGCCAACCAGGGATTTTAATATTAGATGAACCAACAGCTAGTGTTGATATGCGGATTGAAGAAGATATTTTTTCTTTGTTAAAAAACTATAGTGAGCATATGACAATAATTGTTGTGTCACATGACATAGCATTTATATCCGGCTATGTTGACCGAGTTGCTTGTTTGAACCGGACACTCGTTTGTCATAATACAGAATCAATTAGCGGAAAGATGATTGAAGAATTATATGATGCGCCAGTAAAGATGATCCATCACCACCATTAAATTATGAATGAATTTATAACGGCATTAACAGAATACACATTTTTACAAAATGCTGTTTTTGCCTGTCTGCTAGCCAGTATTGGTTGTGGCGTGATTGGTAGCTATGTTGTTGTAAAGCGGATCAGCTTCTTAACAGGTGGTATTGCGCATTCTGTATTAGCTGGTATGGGAATGGCCTATTATTTTAATGCATCACCAATCATGGGCGCAATCATCGCTGCATTAGTTTCTAGCATTATGATCGGCTGGATTAATCTACGTTGGAAAGAACACGAAGATGTTTTAATTGCGGCATTTTGGTCTGCCGGTATGGCGATTGGAATTTTGTTTTTATCGAGAACGCCTGGTTATAACGTAGACTTAATGAGTTATTTGTTTGGCAATATATTATTAATAACACGTAGTGATTTATCATTAATGTTTTTGTTAGACATCGTTGTGCTGGCTTTTGTGTTCGTCTATTACAAACATTTTCTGGTCAGCGTATTTGATGAAGAATTTGCGCGATTGCGAGGTATAAATACAGAGTTTTTCTATATATTACTATTGTGTTTAATTTCTATAACAATAGTAATATTGATCCAGCTTGTTGGGCTGATTATGGTAATAGCATTGCTAACATTGCCCGCTGCTATAGCAAATCAGTATGTGACTTCATTACATAAGATGTTTTTATTATCCGCCGTAATTTGCGCTGTAATAAGTGTTGCAGGTGTTGCAATATCCTTTGGCCCTGACTTGCCGACGGGCTCGGTTATTGTCTTAACCGCTTGTTGTGCTTATTTCTCTTCAGTAATATTTAAACAAATCTCGAGGCGTTAAATAGATTAATAAATAGTGGGCTAACTGTTATGTCGTGTCTTACTTGCATTGGCTAATGTTTTTATTAGTTCAACACTGTTGTCCCAACCAAGACAGGCATCGGTTATGCTTTGTCCATAAACTAGTTCTTTGTTTGGAGTAACATCTTGTCTACCCGCTACCAGATGACTTTCAATCATAGTGCCAATAATGCGTTTATCACCGTTAGCGATCTGCTTAGCGACATCTTCTCCAACCTGTATCTGAGCATCATGTTGCTTTCGGCTATTAGCATGACTCAGGTCTATCATTATGTTTGCCGGTAGATTTGCAGCTTCTAGTTCTTTTGATACCTTGTTAATACTTCCAGCATCATAATTAGGTTCCTTGCCACCGCGTAAAATAATATGGCAGTCAGGATTTCCAGTTGTTGAGAATATAGCCGCATTACCTTCTTTTGTAAGCGATAGGAAATTATGTGGTCGGGTTGCCGAACCAATCGCATCTACTGCAATCTTGGTTGTGCCATTGGTTCCGTTTTTAAAGCCTACTGGGCAGGATAGTCCTGAAGAAAGTTCTCGGTGGCATTGGCTTTCTGTTGTTCTGGCACCAATAGCGCCCCAACTGATTAAATCAGTGACATATTGTGGGGTGATTAAATCAAGGAACTCTGTGCCTGCAGGGACACCCATATCATTCAGGTCTAGTAATAGTTGTCTGGCAACGCGTATGCCTTTATTAATATTAAAACTATCATCAAGATCAGGATCATTGATAAGACCTTTCCAACCAACCGTTGTGCGTGGCTTT
>JBLHKL010000009.1:0-35918 GCA_047618295.1 Gammaproteobacteria bacterium
TCTTCTATATAACGTTGCGCCGGGTCACCAATCAACCTTAATTGACCTGCTTCAAGATCTTTAACACCACCAACATAATCAACGATTGAAAAGTCCTTAATATTGTAGAACAAGGCATTGATGGTGAAATCACGTCGCCAAACGTCATCATCAATATCACCATACACATTGTCACGAATAATCCTGCCCTCTTCTGTTTGGCCAGCGCCTTGATCAGTGACATGATGTGGCGCTCGAAAGGTTGATACCTCGATCAATTCATCACCAAAACGGACATGCGCCAAACGGAAACGACGACCAATTAATCGGCAGTTGCGAAATAACTCCCTTATCTGTTCAGGTTTTGCATCAGTAACAACATCAAAATCCTTGGGTTCTCTGCCTAACAAAATATCGCGTACACCACCACCGACCAAATAAGCTTTGTACTCCGCATTCTTTAAGCGATACAACACCTTTAGGGCATTTTCACTAATCGCTGCACGAGATATGGTGTGTTGATCACGCGTAAGAATCGTCGGCTTTATTTTAAGCTTGGCGACCTTTTTGGATTTATCAGGAATTGTCATTTAAAAATTATCTATATGAGAGCATCTTATTGTTGCCTATAATAACTCAGTTCAATATCCATTGCTCCCTTCGTCTAGTGGCCCAGGACGTCGCCCTCTCACGGCGAAAACACGAGTTCGAGTCTCGTAGGGAGCACCATAACAATTATTAGTCTTAATAAATTGAATAAAGAAGATCAAATACCCTGTAATCTTTTGCGTCGTCTTGCAGCAATATTCTATGATTGCTTATTGCTCACCGCCGTTCTGTTTGTTGGCACCTCCATCTTAATCCCGATCATCGGTGGCAATGCAATTGAAAGCGGCAATCTTGCATACAATGCTTTCCTATTATCAATTAGCTTTCTGTATTTCGGTTGGCATTGGGTTAAAGGCGGGCAGACATTAGGCATGCGTAGCTGGCATATTTTTGTCATTAACGAATCGAGACAAAATCCAAACTGGAGGCAGGCGACACAAAGATTCTTCTCTGCAGTATTGTCTTTATTATTGCTCGGGCTTGGTTTTCTCTGGTCTTTATTTGATAAAAACAAACTTGCTTTGCATGACCGATTGTCAAAAACCAGATTAATTGTAAGCAAGGATTAGTTTTAATAATTCAATAACTATTACTTAACCTGTAATAGATATAAGAACAAACCGCAACTGTTGGTAAACAAACACTAAGAAACGCAGGCACACCATAAACAATACCAAGATGGCCGCTCACCTGATTTAACAAGTGAAAAGTAATGCCGATTATAGCTCCAATAAAAACACGTTGGCCTAAACCCATTGGTCGCGCCTCACACCTGACAACGCAGATTGACAGCAATATCATCGCAATAATTGAAAATGGACTGATTAATTTTGACCATAATGCTTGCACATATTGTTTGCTACTTTGATTGTTAGCCTTGAGATAATCGATATAACTGATCAGCCCTAAAATGGACAAATAACGTGGCTTGATGGTCACCATATTAATAACCTCTGGGTTTAATAATGCTTCCCACTCAGCGGTCTCGTAGTGATTGTTTGTTACTTGTTCTTCTGTGATCTCCGTTTTTAAAATGTCGTGTAACACCCATTTGTCTTGATCATATTCTGCGTGTTTTGCATAGATGCTCGTCCTCAGATGATGTTCTTTATCGAATTCATAAATGTAGATTTCCTCGACACGGTCTCCAGGCAGTATCTTTCTTATATTGATGTAGTTGTCACCATCACGAGACCAAAATCCGTGTTTTGTTTTCATTGAAATTTGCTTGGTCAACGCGATTGAACGTTTCTGTTGCGCTGCCTGTTCCGTCACTGGCGCAATTACTTCTCCGATTAATATGCTGATAACAACAAAGACCAAGCCAACCTTAATTAATGAATAGGCCAACTGCGCTTGTGATACTCCTGACGTACGTATTACGGCCAGCTCAGATGTGTTCGCTAACATACCAAGTGCAGCCATACTGCCAATGACAATCGCTATCGGAAAAAGCTCATAAGTCAAGCGTGGAATAGTTAACATCACATATTGAATAGCATCTGCGACGCCGTAATTACCTCGTCCAGTATCATCGAGTTGATCTACTAAAGAGAAAAATGAAAACACTGCAACCAGTGCAAACAAAGCTAATATGCTGGTAACGATTATGCTTCGACCTATGTATCGATCAAGTATCATTTATTTCAAGGGCCGTCTGCTGGAATAAATTGATGTTCATCTTCATCTTTTTTCATATATTTATATTTTGGTAAATAATAAAATGTCAGTAATACTGCTATTAATATTATGTGCACCCACCACAAGCCAATAAACCCAGGTAGAACATCTCTGCTCAGTAAGGTCTTTGCAATACCGAGTAAGTTGCTATAAATAAGATAGATTGAGATGCCAATTACAAATGGCATATATCTACGTTCACTGGTGTGAGATTGAATCAGCAATATCGCAAGTAGCGACAACAACAAACAGGAAAGGATGAGTGAAATACGCCATTGAAATTCGGCTTGATGAACCTTATTGTCGGAGCCCATTATTTCAATCGTTGATAATGCTCCTGTCTTCCCACCAGCGGCATTAGCCTCTGCACTCTCGGTAAGAATTGCGTATTTTTCATATTCAGTTATCTGGTAATCAAGTAAGCCAGGCTCGGCAACATAACGTCGTCCATCACTGAAGACGATATATTTATTTCCTGATTTTTTATCCACTTTAAAACGAGCGCTATCAGAGGTTAGAACACCAAGGTTTGCGTTTTGCCTTACTTGCAGAAAGACCTCTTCCATTGAAGCGTTATCGGGTGATGGTTTCTGAACGTATACGACACGGTCGCCTTTACTAAACTCCTTAAACTGCCCGGCTTTAATACCTGAAATATCAGATTCCTGTTTGGCTCTCTCTTTCAGGTTATGTACACCCTGTTCTGCCCACGGTGCAAAATACAGTGTAATTACAGACACAAACACAGAAAACACCATAGCAAACCGAAGCACCACTCCAATTTGAAAAAGCTTACTTACTCCAGACGCGGCCAGTATCACCAGCTCTCTGTCACTAGACATGCGCGAGAAGGCGAGCAACATGCCAACAAGTATCGATATAGGCAAAATCTTTGGCAATGTCGCTAACATCTTGTAAGCCAACATTAAGAACACCATCTCTGCCGGCAGACTGCCTTCAGCCGCATCTGCTAGAAAACCAACGAAACGATTACTAGCAATAACAAGAATAAGTAAACTGAGTATCCACAATAGTTTTTGCAACAACTCCCTGTAGATGTAGTGCTGGATAATCACAATTCTGGCCTCATACTAAAACTCGGCTTTGCTTAGTTGAAGATAAATGAATAAACTTGACTAAAATTACGGTTTTGACCATTTTTCACTGTTTTTAACAAAAAACGGAACGATTATGACACGCTTAATGTCAAAGTGCAGAATAAATTAACTCATCACTGTAACTAAATTAACCAAACAATAATCTACACAAAGATGTTAACAACCCTGGAGCTGGTATGGATTTCAATATAAAAAGCGGTAACCCTGAAAAACAACGAACAGCTTGCGTAATTGTTGGTATTTTTGAATCGCGACGACTATCTACCGCGGCCAAAGCCATTGATGCGGTAAGTAAAAAATACCTGTCTAATCTGATTCGTCGTGGCGATATGGATGGCAACAAAGGACAGTACTTATTACTGCACAATGTCCCTGGCATGATTGCCGACCGTGTATTACTGATCGGCTGTGGTAAAGAAAGAGAAATCGATGAACGAAACTACCGCACAATCATAGCGAATAGTATACAAGCATTGAATAATACCGGCTCTCTGGATGGCGTAAACTATCTTAGCGAGCTGTCGATAAAAGGACGCGATCATAACTGGAAAATCAGACAAGCAGTTCAAGTTACAGAACACAGCTTGTATCAATTCGATGAATTAAAAACAAAAAAGAAAGCGAACAGACGTCCATTACGAAAAATTACATTTACCGTACCTACACGTCGTGAATTGGCACAAGGCGAAATCGCCATGCGAGAAGGTCAAGCTATCGCCAATGGTATTAAGTTTACCCGTGATCTTTCTAACAGACCTTCTAATGTATGTACACCAACCTATCTTGCACAACAAGCAACTGCGCTAGGCAAAAGACATCGTTCACTTACGATAGAGATATTAGAAGAAGCCGATATGAAAAAACTGGGCATGGGTTCCTTGCTCTCAGTATCCCAAGGCTCTGCCAGACCCGCAAAATTAATCACCATGGAATATAAAGGCTCTAAAAAAACACAAAAACCGATCGTGCTGGTTGGTAAAGCCGTTACTTTTGATACCGGCGGTATATCACTTAAGCCCGGTGCAGCAATGGATGAAATGAAATACGATATGTGTGGAGGCGCCAGTGTTTTTGGCACAATTTCCGCTGTAGCAGAACTTGGCTTGCCAATAAACATTGTGGGTGTGATTCCTGCTGTTGAAAATATGCCAAGTAGCACGGCGACCAATCCGGGCGATATCTTTACTAGTATGTCCGGGCAAACCATTGAAGTACTCAACACTGATGCTGAAGGTCGATTAATATTGTGCGATGCCATGACTTACAGCGAGCGCTTTAACCCTGAAGTCGTTATCGATATCGCCACTCTAACGGGCGCGGTTGTAATCGCGCTTGGGAAACATGCAACAGGCTTATTAAGTAATCACAACCCATTAGCGAGAGAATTACTCAATGCCGGTGATGAATCCGGTGACCGCGCGTGGCAACTGCCATTATGGGATGATTATCAACAACAGTTGAATAGCCCCTTTGCCGATATAGCTAATATTGGTGGCAGAGATGCCGGCACAATCACAGCAGCCTGTTTCTTGTCACGCTTTGCAGAAAAATATCATTGGGCTCATCTGGATATTGCTGGCACAGCCTGGATTTCGGGAAACAATAAAGGAGCAACTGGGCGCCCAGTTTCATTATTGATGCAATATATCCTTAATCAAACAAAGTAATCTTGAGATTGAAATCCAGTGTCGCGTGTTGACTTTTACATCTTGTCTGATGGGAACAGTGTAGACAGATTCGCGTGTGCCATTGCAACCAAAGCCTGGACAAGTGGGAACCGAGTGCATATCCATACGCAATCTGAAGAACTTGCGACCAAGTTTGATGATTTACTTTGGATACATAAAGATATCAGTTTCATACCACACGAAATATTTGATGGGAATCTCAATGATGAAACTCCCGTTACAATTGGCCATGGCAACGATTATCCAAGCCAATCACAAGTCATGATTAATCTTGGTTCTGACATTCCAAGCTTTGCACCCAGTTTCGATAGGGTAATTGAGATTGTCGGTGGTGATGAGTCAAATAAACAATTAGCACGTCAACGTTATCGTCAATATAAAGAAGCTGATTACGAAATACATGATCACAAGATTGAAGACCTGACAGAAAATGATTGATTCTTCACAAACCCCACCAAAGCCATTATCTGATTCAGATCGGAATAATCTGGTTAATAGAATAGATGAGCTAGAAGAACTTCTAGCTAAAAAAAAGACAGAATCAAAACAAGCAAAACTACCGCGTTTAAAAGTAGGTACAGATGGCATCCCAGTTTTAGTCGATCTATTCACTCAGGATGACCTGAACCAGGACCTGGAACAAACTTTTAAGCAAATTGATAAAGATGATCAGCTTATTAATGACATCATAGATAAAGTAGACAAAGAAATATCCGGAGATCTGGATGAATTAATTCTCATGCTCAAGGACAGCATCATTGATGAAGTAAAAACGCGATTAATCGAAGAATTTCATACCAAAAAAGACAACCCAGACAAAAAGGAATAACTGGATAATCCCTAATAAAGATTGCCCTAAACAGTCTTCATGTGGACAATACGCCTCCCAATAATAGGGCTTCTTATCATTTAGCCCCTAATAATATTTGTTATAAAGATGGATAAGACCTATAAGCCCGAAACAATAGAAGCCAATTGCTACGAAAATTGGGAGAAGAAAAATTACTTCGCGCCCGGAAACAAAAGCAAGGACGGCGACGATTCCTATTGCATCATGCTGCCTCCACCTAATGTGACAGGAAGTTTGCACATGGGTCATGCCTTTCAACAAACATTGATGGATATCTTAACGCGTTACCATCGCATGAATGGTAATGACACTTTATGGCAATGTGGTACAGACCACGCTGGTATCGCCACGCAGATGGTTGTTGAGCGACAGCTACAGCAAAAAGATATATCACGTCACGATCTTGGGCGAGAAAAATTTATTGAAGCAGTTTGGGATTGGAAAGAAGACTCGGGCAATACCATCACTCGTCAATCACGCCGTCTTGGGACATCTATGGACTGGTCACGCGAGCGCTTCACCATGGATGATGGTCTCTCAGAAGCCGTCAAAGAAACCTTTGT
The DNA here is from genome assembly GCA_047618295.1 of Gammaproteobacteria bacterium. Lineage (GTDB taxonomy): Bacteria > Pseudomonadota > Gammaproteobacteria > Eutrophobiales > Eutrophobiaceae > UBA7359. The sequence continues at coordinate 6,488 of JBLHKL010000009.1, forward strand.
ACGCTTGCATGATGAAGGCTTAATTTATCGTGGTAAACGCTTGGTTAACTGGGATCCGGTATTACATACCGCTATATCCGATCTCGAAGTCATCTCTGAAGAAGAAAATGGTCATCTGTGGCACATGCGTTATCCATTAAAAACACCCGTTGATGGACTCGAATATATTGTTGTTGCCACAACTCGTCCAGAAACCATGCTCGGTGATGCTGCGGTTGCCGTTCATCCTGATGATGAACGTTATAAAAAACTGATCGGTCAGGAAGTATTACTCCCTTTAACTGATCGCACATTGCCTGTTATTGCCGATGATTATGTCGACCCGGAATTCGGTACTGGCTGCGTAAAGATTACTCCCGCACACGATTTCAATGACTATGAAATGGGCGAACGACATAAGCTGGAAAAGATAAATATTTTTACAGTTAATGCGGCACTTAACGATGAAGCTCCAGAAAAATATCGTGGCATGGACCGTTACGAGGCACGAAAACAAATCGTCTCCGATCTTGAGCAACAAGGACTACTCGATAAGATAGATGACCATAAATTAATGGTTCCGCGTGGTGATCGATCACACGCCGTTGTTGAGCCTTATCTAACCGATCAATGGTATGTAAAAATCCAGCCGCTTGCTGACCCTGCTATCAAAGCAGTGAAAGATGGTGACATTAAATTTGTACCCGCGAACTGGGACAAGACCTATTTTGAATGGATGAATAATATCCAAGATTGGTGTATCAGTCGGCAGCTCTGGTGGGGTCACCGTATCCCGGCCTGGTATGATGATGAAGGCAATATTTATGTTGGTCACGATGAGGCCGCTGTCCGAGAGAAAAACAATCTGGGTGATATCAATCTCAAACAAGATGAAGATGTGCTCGATACCTGGTTCTCTTCTGCTCTTTGGCCCTTCTCTACTTTGGGCTGGCCTGATAAAACACCTGAGCTTGATAAATTTTACCCGACTAATGTTTTAGTCACAGGCTTTGACATTATCTTCTTTTGGGTCGCGCGCATGATTATGTTTGGGCTAAAGTTTATGGATGATGTTCCCTTCAAGGAAGTCTATATCCACGGTTTGGTTCGCGACGGCGAAGGTCAGAAGATGTCCAAGTCTAAAGGTAATGTGCTTGACCCGATCGATTTGATTGATGGAATTGAACTTGAAGAACTAATTAGTAAACGTACAAGTGGAATGATGCAGCCACAGATGGCAGCAAAAATTGAAAAAGCAACGCGTAAACATTTTCCTGACGGGATCGAGTCTTATGGAACTGACTCATTACGATTTACATTTGCGTCATTGGCAACACAAGGCCGTTTTATCAATTTTGAAACAGGCCGAATCCAAGGTTATAGAAACTTTTGTAATAAGCTATGGAATGCAGCGCGCTACGTCATAAGCAATGTAGAGGCTCAATCTATTAACCTCAATGAAGGCGACATGAAATTTGGATTAGCTGAAAGATGGATTACGAGTAAATTGTCTGATGCAGTCTCAGCAACACATGAAGGCATGAAAACCTATCGCTTTGATCTTGCCTCACAAGCACTCTACGAGTTCACTTGGGATGAATACTGTGACTGGTATATTGAATTATCCAAGACAACTTTAAACAGCACTGAGGCAAGCGAAGAAGAAAAGCGCGGCACACTCTATACGTTATTAAACGTACTCGAGACCTTACAACGCGCATTACATCCTTTTATTCCTTTTATTACCGAAGAACTTTGGCATCGAGTAGCAGCCTTACTGGATAAAAAAGGAGAGAGCGTTATGCTTGAATCTTTTCCAAAACAAGGTGAACTCGAAACCGATAATAGTGCTGTAGAACAAATAGAGTGGATAAAATCATTTATTATGGGTGTGCGCCGTATTCGCGCAGAACGCGATATATCACCAGGAAAATCATTAACTGTCTTTGTTCGCAACGGTAATTCTAACGAACACGAATGGCTAGATGAGCATAAAGTCTATTTAGAGACACTGGGTAGGATCGAGTCGATTAATAAAGCTGATACTGAAATGGATGATGCCGTTATGGCCTTGGCTGGTGAAATGACATTGTTGGTGCCATTAGCCGATTTCATTGACCCGGAAGCTGAAAAAAAGCGACTTGAGAGTACAATAGACAAATTGCAAAAAGAAAAGGCCGGCATGGAAGGAAAATTAAACAACAAAAAATTTGTTGAACGTGCCCCCGCAGATGTGGTCGAAGGCGTGAAACAAAAACTTGCTGATAAAATGAACGAAATTAAAAACTTTGAGACTCAGCTTCAATCAATATTGAAACTAATAGATAAATAATGTTTGCAACAATCAAAGAAGAAATCGACGTTGTCTTTGAGCGTGATCCTGCTGCACGTTCAGTACTGGAGACGATCTTCACCTGCCCTGGATTTCAAGCCATTATTTTGCATCGTTTTAATCATTGGCTATGGAACAAAAATTTGTATTTCATCGCCCGCTTGATGGCGCACTTTGCCCGTTTCATTACAGGCATTGAAATCCACCCCGGCGCACAAATTGGACGACGTTTTTTTATCGATCATGGTATGGGGGTTGTTATCGGTGAAACCTCAGAAGTAGGCGATGATGTATCAATTTATCACGGTGTTACATTAGGTGGCACTACTTGGAATAAAGGCAAACGCCATCCTACTCTGGAAAATAATGTCGTCATCGGTGCGGGCGCAAAGGTATTAGGCCCTATTACTCTTGGCGCTGGAACGCGAGTTGGTTGTAATGCCGTAGTTGTTAAAGACACGCCTGAATGTGCAACCGTTGTTGGTGTACCTGGTCATATAATCGTGAAACGTAAAGAAGAAGATAAAGACGCTCAACGTGAGGCCATGGCAAAAAAGATTGGCTTTACTGCCTATGCCGAAAGTAAAGACATGCCCGATCCAGTACAAAATGGCCTCGAATCAGTATTAGATCACCTACATAAGGTGGAAAAAGAGTTAGAAGAGCTTAAAAAAATGGCACTGGATAAAACTAATGACTAGCGAAAAAGACCCGAGTATATTTCAAATTGCTTTTAGCCTATTAGCCTCTTTCTTTGGCGTTCAGTCGCAGGAAAATATGGATCGCGATGAAGCATATATAGAAAAAAACGGTCTTAAAGTCTATGTCTTCATGGGTTTCTTTTTAGTTTTTTGCCTACTCATTAGCCTCTATGGGATTGTTCAAGTAGTCTTACATTTCGTTCAATAAAAACCTCAAACTTTCAACAAGCCTCTTTCCCTCATAAAATTCTAACCAATTGATTTTATTGGTAGTTTTTACATCGAACCATATCTGACTAATTTTGTCTGATATATACTTGACTAAAACACTAGGTTATGTGACTCTTGCCAACCCAAATATGGGCAATGTTAGAGAAATAAACGATGAAAATGACAACCAAAGGCCGTTATGCCGTAACTGCAATTCTCGATGTGGCGTTACATGATAGTAACGGCCCGGTGAACCTGTCGGATATTTCTCAACGTCAGGATATATCGCTGACCTACCTTGAGCAGCTATTCAGTAAATTAAAAAAGAATGGCCTCGTTGAAAGTGCGCGTGGTCCAGGTGGCGGTTACCGTCTGGCGCAAGACCCTGACCAAATTACCGTTGCAAAAGTCATCTATTCTGTTGATGAACCGATTGACGTTACTCGCTGTCACGGTAAGCAGAACTGCCAGGGCAACCTACGTTGTCTAACGCACGATTTATGGATGGAATTAAATATGCACATTTCAGGTTTTTTGAATGGGCTTACATTAGGCGATTTGATCAAACGCAATAACGTTAAACAAGTATCTGAACGACAAGACGTCATCATGATGCAATTACATAGTTGATAAATATTATGACAACCGAAACAACAATTAGCCTGACTGATAGTGCTAAACAACATATAGAAGACGTACTGGCCAAAGATGCTGATGGCGTTGGTTTGCGCGTTGGTGTTAAAACCACCGGCTGTTCTGGTTTTCAATATGTTATAGAAACAGCCAAGGCAATAAACGAAGAAGATAAGACGCTTGAATCAAATGGCATCAAGATCATTATTGATGACCAAAGTCTACGCTATCTGGCGGGAACTGAACTCGACTTTGTACGCGAAGGATTAAACGCCGGGTTTAAGTTTAACAATCCCAATGTAGAAGAATCCTGTGGCTGCGGTGAGAGCTTTAGCCTTAAAGAAGAACTGGAAACCTAGACCAATGGCAACTAATAGCGAAAATGTAGAAGACCTAGTCAGAAAAGACTATGAGCACGGGTTTGTCACTGATATAGAGACAGATACCGTATTACCTGGTCTCAGTGAAGAGACCATTAAATTTATCTCGAAAAAGAAAGAAGAACCTGAGTGGTTACTCGAATGGCGGCTAAAAGCTTATCGTCATTGGTTAACCATGGAAGATCCAACCTGGGCGCATCTGGATATTGAACACATTGATTATCAGGCTATCTCATATTATTCCGCGCCTAAATCAAAAGACGATGGCCCTAAAAGTCTCGACGAAGTTGATCCAAAGTTATTAGAGACCTATGAAAAATTAGGTATCCCATTGCAAGAACAAAAATTCCTGGCAGGTGTTGCGGTTGATGCAGTTTTCGATAGTGTCTCGGTTGCAACAACATTTAAAGGCAAACTTGCCGATGCCGGCGTTATTTTTTGCCCCTTTTCTGAAGCGGTAAAAGAACACCCTGAGCTTGTTAAAAAATATCTGGGCTCCGTTGTTCCGGGCGCAGATAACTTTTTCGCCGCATTAAATTCTGCCGTATTCACTGATGGTTCGTTTGTATATATCCCGAAAGGTGTGCGTTGCCCAATGGAGTTATCGACTTACTTCAGAATTAATGCCTCTAACACCGGGCAATTTGAACGTACATTAATCATTGCAGATGAAAAAAGCCATGTCAGTTATCTGGAAGGCTGTACTGCACCGATGCGAGATGAAAACCAATTACATGCTGCTGTTGTCGAATTAGTTGCCTTGGAAGATGCAGAGATCAAATACTCAACAGTACAAAATTGGTACCCGGGTGATGAAAACGGTGTCGGTGGCATTTATAACTTTGTGACGAAACGCGGAGATTGTCGCGGCAACAATTCAAAGATTTCCTGGACTCAGGTTGAGACCGGTTCGGCTATTACCTGGAAGTATCCAAGCTGTATTTTAAAGGGTGATAATTCAGTTGGTGAATTTTATTCTGTTGCGGTTACGAATAACTATCAACAAGCTGATACTGGCACAAAGATGATACACATTGGGAAGAATACCAGTAGCACCATCATTTCCAAGGGCATCTCTGCACGACATGCGCAGCAATCGTATCGTGGACTGGTAAAAATCAGTAAAAGCGCTGAAAACGCCAGAAACTATACACAATGTGATTCCTTATTAATGGGTGACCAATGTGGTGCGCATACCTTCCCATATATTGAAGCGAAAAACTCAACAGCAACCGTAGAACATGAAGCATCAACGTCGAAGATCGGCGATGACCAACTATTCTATTGTATGCAACGCGGCATCAAGGAAGAAGATGCGGTCAATATGATCGTTAATGGCTTTTGTAAAGAAGTCTTCAAGGAACTGCCTATGGAATTTGCGGTAGAAGCACAGAAGCTATTAGGAATCACGCTCGAAGGCGCAGTCGGTTAATAGACATCGATTAATGAATTTAAATATTTCAGGTAAAGACAATGTTAGACATTAAAGATTTATACGCAAAAATAGGTAATAAAGAAATACTTAAAGGTTTAAACCTCAGTGTTAATGCCGGTGAAGTACACGCTATCATGGGCCCGAATGGTTCTGGTAAAAGCACATTGGCGAATGTCCTCGCCGGTAGAAATGGTTATGACGTCACCAAAGGCACGGTAGAATATGAAGGTAAAAATTTGCTTGAGCTTGCGCCAGAAGAACGTGCCTGGGCAGGTTTGTTTCTCGCTTTTCAATACCCGGTAGAAATTCCTGGTGTTAATAACGTTTATTTACTAAAAGCAGCGGTTAATGCGGTACGTAAACATCGTGGCGAACCTGAATTAGATGCTGTCGAATTTCTAGGTCTGATCAAAGAAAAGATGAAGATCGTCAAGATGAAAGAAGATTTGCTCAATCGATCTGTTAATGAAGGTTTTTCTGGCGGCGAAAAGAAACGTAACGAGATATTCCAAATGTCTGTGCTTGAACCAAAGCTTGCCATTCTAGATGAAACGGATTCCGGTCTTGATATCGACGCATTAAAAATTGTATCTGAAGGTGTGAATAGTTTACGCAACGAAGAACGCTCTATTATTTTAGTAACACACTACCAACGCTTGTTAGATTACATTAAACCTGATCACGTGCATGTACTAAGCAATGGCAAGATTATTAAATCTGGCGGGCCTGATCTGGCATTAGAGCTAGAAGAAAAAGGTTATGACTGGATCAAGGAAGAAGCTGCCTAAATCAAAATAATATGAGCCAAAATAATATGTCCCAGGATATCCAAAATTATATTAGCGACTTTGATCAGTTAAAAAACGATGACTGGTTTGCTAAAGATCGTCAATCAGCTTTAAACCTTTTCAAAGAGACCGGGTTTCCAAACTCAAGACTTGAAAACTGGAAGTATACTGACGTGCGTCCGATTAAGAAAAAATCATTTTCTAATGTAACTGAGGCCGTTGTTTCAGTCAGCGCTGAAGAAATTAATGCAATACGATTTGATGGCCTTGATTGCATAGAAGTCGTTTTCATTAATGGTGTGTTTTCAAAAGAGCATTCCAGCCTCGAGGGATTAGATAAAGGTTTAGTCGTTGAAAACATGCTAGATGCTTTGACCAATGATCAAGACCTGTTGGCGAAGCATTTAACAAAGTATGCAGATGATAAGGTCAGTCCTTTCACAGCATTAAATACCGCATTTATACAGAACGGTACGTTTATTAATGTATCGGCTAATACTGTTATTGAAAAACCTATCAATATTTTATACCTGGCAAAAGACAGCAACGGATCTCTTGCTACACACCCTAGAAACCTTATCGTTATGGGTGAAAACTCCGAAGCAACGGTGATTGAAAGTTACATTGGTCTTGATGATGCAAATTATTTTACCAATGCCGTAACCGAGGTTGCTTTATCAGCTAGTGCAATTCTTAAACACTATAAGATTCAGCAAGAAAGCTTGAATGCCTATCATATTGGCAACCTGAATGTTATGCAGGGCAAGGACAGTAAACTTGAGTCGCATTCAATTTCGCTAGGCGGTGCATTGGTCCGCAATGATATACATGGGCAACTTGCAGCTGAAGGCGCAGAGATAATCATGAATGGTCTATACATGACCGGTGACAAACAACATGTGGATAATCACACCCGTGTTGATCACTTAAAGCCACGTACACTCAGTACAGAAAACTATCGCGGTGTGCTCAATGGAAAGAGTCGCGCCGTATTTAACGGCAAGGTTATCGTTCACAAAGATGCACAAAAGATAGAAGCACATCAAAACAATGCCAATTTACTGTTATCTGATGATGCAGAAATTGATACTAAACCTGAACTAGAGATCTACGCCGATGATGTTAAATGTACCCATGGTGCAACCGTCGGACAACTTGATCAAAACATGTTGTTCTATCTGCGTTCACGTGCGATTGATGAAGAAACAGCACGCAGCTTATTAACTTATGCATTTGCTGACGAGCTTATCAGTAATATAAGCTTCGCGCCGATTAGAAACCGTCTGGAACGTTTGGTCATCGGTCAGCTACCCGATGCCGCCTTGATACGTGAGTTTACTAATGAATAATCCTAATGCAGCAACAACTTTAATAAACAAACCTGCGGAGTTTGATGTAGACAAAATTCGTGCAGATTTTCCTATATTAAATGAACAGGTGCACGGCAAGCCATTGGTGTATCTCGATAATGCGGCTACTTCGCAAAAACCAAAACAGGTTATTGAAACCTTAGATACTTACTACCGTGAATCGAATTCCAATATTCATCGTGGTGTACATACGCTTAGCGAAAAAGCGACCGCGATTTACGAAAAAGCTCGTGACAAGGTTAAAGAATTTATTAATGCCAACTCAACGAAAGAAATCGTGTTTGTAAGTGGGGCAACAGAAGCCATCAACCTTGTTGCACAGAGTTTTGGTCGTAACACACTAAAGGCTGGTGATGAGATCATTATCACTGAACTCGAACATCACTCGAACATTGTCCCATGGCAAATTCTTAGTGAACAGACTGGTGCAAAACTAAACTATATTCCGATAAATGATGCCGGTGAGTTAATTCTCGAAGAGTATGAAAAATTACTCAGCGATAAAACACGTATTGTTGCCGTAGGTCATATCTCTAACGCATTGGGCACGATCAATCCGATCAAAACCATTATCGAAAAAGCCCATGCCGTTGGTGCAAAAGTATTAGTTGATGGCGCTCAAGCTGTCCCCCATACACGCGTTGATGTGAAAGATCTCAATTGTGACTTCTATGTATTCTCCGGCCATAAGCTTTTCGGGCCAACTGGCATCGGCGTACTCTATGGGAAAGAAGCCTTATTAGATTCGATGCCGCCTTATCAAAGTGGTGGCGACATGATCCAGATGGTCACGATGGAAAAGAGTACCTATAACGCCTTACCTTATAAGTTCGAAGCAGGAACGCCTCATATCGCAGGTGTTATTGGTTTAGGTGCAGCAATTGATTATGTAAATGAACTTGGACTTGAAGCAGCAGCGCAATATGAAATCGAACTACTCGATTATGCCAATGAACAAGCTTCGCAAGTCGCTGGTTTAAATTTCGTTGGCACAGCAAAAAATAAAACAAGCATTCTTTCATTCACCTTGGATGGAATACATCCTCACGATATAGGTACCATCCTTGATGGCGAAGGTGTCGCAATCCGTGCTGGGCACCATTGTGCGATGCCGGTAATGGAACGGTTCAATATTCCAGCAACAGCCAGGGCTTCATTTGCTTTTTACAATACTCGTCAGGAAGTAGATGTTTTAATACAAGCCATCGATAAATGTCAGAAGGTATTTAATTAATGTTTGATATAAAAGATTTATATCAGGAAGTGATCGTTGATCACAACCGCAGTCCGCGTAATTTTGGCAAACTCGAAAATGCTGATACGACGCTTGAAGGTTTTAACCCTTTATGTGGTGACAAGCTCACCCTTTATCTTAAAACTGATGGCAATAAAATTAACGACATTGCATTTGACGGTTCAGGCTGTGCTATCTCAGTCGCATCAGCATCATTAATGACCGACGCAATGAAGGGCAAGTCATTAGACGAAGCCGAAATACTATTTAATGAATTTCACAATTTAGTCACCACCGATGATGACTATAACGAAGAACTGCTAGGGAAATTGGCAGCATTAGCTGGTGTTAAAGATTATCCCGCTAGAGTTAAATGCGCTTCACTCTGTTGGCACACGCTTCATTCAGCACTGCAGGGCGATAGCACACCCGTTAAAACAGAATAAAACATAAATTATCATGCAAGAAAATAAACCTATAACTTTAGAACGCGACTGCGAAGCGGTATTGATTCCAGTCGGCACGCCATTAGAATTACCAGAGGGGACTGTTGTATTAGTAACCCAGGCACTTGGCGGCAGTTACACCGTCAATGTTAATGGCAACCTTGCCCGCATCGCGGCAAAAGATGCTGATGCCCTTGGTTTTGAATATGAAGACCAACCTGATGAGACTATAGAAAAAGAGCTAACTGGTGACGGCAGTGTTGATGAAGATTTAGTCTGGGATCAAATGCGAACCTGTTACGATCCGGAGATACCTATAAACATTGTTGAACTCGGACTCATCTATGAATGTGCTATCACGCCTCTCGGTGCTGATGGTAATCAGGTCGATATTGTAATGACGTTAACAGCTGCCGGATGCGGTATGGGTGACTTTCTAGCCGATGATGTCCGCACGAAAGTATTAACTCTCCCTAATGTTACGCGTGTAAATGTCGAAGTTACGTTCGAACCACCCTGGAATCAGGAAATGATGTCCGAGGCAGCACGTTTAGAAACAGGAATGTATTAACATGGCGGGTTGGTTTGACGTCGCACCTGAGACAGAACTAGTATCCGGGCAAGCAAAACTGGTCGATGTTGATAATGTCATGATCGCCGTCTTCAATCTGGATGGTGAATACCATGCGATTGAAGATGTCTGTACTCACGATGGTTCTCCCATGCTCGGTTGTGGTCTGGAGCCAGAGCAAGTCATCGACGGCGCAGAAATCATCTGCCCACGCCACGGCGCGCGTTTTTGTGTAAAAACGGGCAACGCCCTAACACCACCTGCCTATGAGCCAACCATGACATTTCCAGTTCGTGTAGAAAAAGGAGTGGTTCAGGTAACCGACGACCGGTGGGACTAAATTACCTGGATTTCTAGCTTTTAATTAACATTTTCGGCTAGATTACTGCTTTATATACAAAATTAATGTCATTCACAGTTCCATACAAGGCGCTGTAACACGTATAATCTCGCGATTTGATAATAAATAATGATCTAGGGAGATTTGGTTAAATGGCACTTGAAAGAACACTCACGATAATTAAGCCTGACGCTGTTGCCGCAAACAACACCGGCAAAATATTAGCGATGATAGAAGAAGCAGGCCTTCGTGTTATTGCAGCAAAAATGCTACATATGTCCGATAAACACACAGAAGGACTCTATGAAGAACATAAGGAACGCCCCTTTTATGCTTCATTAGCCGGCTACATGACATCCGGTCCGGTATTGGTAATGGTGCTTGAAGGTGAGAATGCCGTCTCCATCTTGCGTGAAATCATGGGAGCAACAATCCCCAAAGATGCAGAAACCGGTACTATTCGTAACCTCTATGCCGAACATGAACAAAAAGATGGCGCCCTTGAAAATGCGTTACATGGTTCAGACAGTAGCGCTAGCGCTCAAAGAGAAATTGACTTTTTCTTTAAAGCTGATGAAATTTGCCCACGAACTAGATAGAGAAACATGACTGATAAAACCAATCTTCTCGATTACGATAGAAAATCTCTAGAAGCTTATTTCGATGAGATTGGTGATAAGTCTTTTCGCGCGCAACAAGTTATTAAATGGATATTTCATCATGGTGTAGTTGATTATCCATTGATGACCAACTTGAGTAAAAACTTACGCAGCAAGCTTGAAGAAAATACCGTTATTAAACTACCGGAAATTGTTACTGAGCAAAAATCTGAGGATGGCACACGCAAATGGCTTGTACAGTTAGATAATAAAAACTCTGTTGAAACCGTGTTCATCCCCGAGAATGACAGAGGTACACTTTGTATTTCATCACAAGTAGGCTGCCCGCTGGACTGTAAGTTCTGCTCAACCGGACAACAAGGCTTTAATCGTAACCTGACTACCAGTGAAATAATTGGTCAGGTCTGGATTGCCAATAAAGCACTCGGTTGTTTTGAAAGCGGCAAACGTATGATTACCAATATCGTATTTATGGGCATGGGCGAACCTTTACTCAATTATGCCAATGTACTCAAGGCCATAAACCTATTAACAGATGACTTGGCATTCGGTCTTGCACGTCGCCGGGTTACTGTCAGTACTTCAGGAATTATCCCTGAAATAGACAGATTGAAAGATGATACAAATGTGAGCCTCGCAATTTCATTACATGCCAGTAACAATGAACTGCGCAATAGTATTGTTCCCATTAACCGCTCATATCCACTGGTCGATTTACTGGCTGCATGTAAACGCTTTTCTGAAGGCAGGGATGATGATGCTGTTACAATTGAATATGTCATGCTCAACGGTGTAAATGATAGTGTTCAGGATGCACGAGAGCTTGTGAAATGTCTGGAGGGTTTGCCTTCTAAAGTAAACTTGATCCCGTTTAACAAATTCCCGGGAACGAATTATACTTGTTCAGATATGAATACGATAAATGCATTTAGAGATATATTGATGAAGGCGGGTGTTTTCACCATTACACGTAAGACACGTGGTGATGATATAGATGCAGCCTGCGGTCAACTCGTTGGCAAAGTAGCATCAAAAGCAGCCAGACATCAAAAGAACCGAGCAGAGTTAATCTAATGCCGCTACTAATACAAAATATAATTTTTATAACAGTGCTTATTTCACTTACTGCTTGTAACCAGGTTCGTCCATCAAATCAAAACATAAGTGCATCACAGACTACCAACGAGGTTGCTGCCGCTAACCTTGATCTTGGTATTGAGTATATGAAGCAAGGGGCCTATGAAAACGCATTAAAAAACCTGGAAAAAGCAAAAAAAGCCGACCCAAGTTATGCGCCAATATATAATGTCACTGGATTACTGTATCAACAACTTGGTGATAACAAAAAAGCTGAAGATAATTTTAAACGTGCATTGAGCTTAAATAGTAATGATTCGTCCACACTCAATAATTATGGCAATTATCTGTGTCAGCAAAACAGGCTTGAAGAAGCAGAGAAAACATTCTTAAGGGCTGCAGCAAATCCATTATATGAATCACCAGAGATTGCTATTACTAATGCTGGGTTATGTCTCAGTAATAATCAGAGAGAAGATGACGCAGAGAAATATTATAAACAGGCGTTACAATTAAACCCTCGTATCCCACAAGCATTGATAAAAATGTGCGAAAGATCTTTCAAACTGCCAAATCATTTATCAGCAAGGGGCTACTTACAACGTTACCAGCAAGTTGCCCGACATACCGCAAAAAGTCTCTGGCTAGGAATACAGATTGAACAAGAGCTCGGTGACAAAGATGCCGTTTCCAGTTATGTGTTACAGTTGAAAAATAATTACCCCGACTCTAAAGAAGCAGCGCTATTACATGAATCAAGGATTCAATAATGTCTGAAACTTCAAACAATAATAACGCAGCGGTATTTGACACGCCGGGTCTGATACTACGGACTCAACGTGAAAAACAGGGTCTATCGTCACAAGATATTGCAAAACGTACTCACCTCGATATAAAAATAGTTGAGTCAATTGAACAAGACAGTAATGAAGGAATGCCCGCTGCAACTTATGTGAGAGGTTATCTACGTAGTTACGCCAAGATAGTAGGTGTCGACCCGGATCATATCATCATGCTTTATAATTCCGATTCGCCTCAACCACCACCCGATATTTTACCTGAAGTGAAACAACCATCGCAGGTAAGTAGCAGCGATAAACCTGTTAAAGCATTCACCTACCTGATAACTCTGGGGCTCGTATTGTTATTGTTAATCTGGTACCAAAGTAACTTTGTTGTCGACACTTCAACAATTAATGAACCAGAAAATTACAATTCACAAACAACTATTAATGGTGTTGATATTACATACGCTGTCGTACACCACCCGAACTCATGGCAATCACCTAAAAATATCCCAGAGGACGAATCTACCTCACCGGTATCTGTTAAGCATGACGACACACTTGAATTGCAATCAGATAATGGCGAACAAACGCTTGGCATATTACCTATCGAAGGATTTGATAATAAAGCACCTTCCTCTAACACCGGGTCAGGCCCTGACAAAATTGATTTGGAAGTGAAACGAGATTCCTGGGTTGAAATAAAGGATGCCAATGATAAAAGATTATTTCATGATCTTGCGCTAGGTGGTGAAAAATATTCCATTAATGGAACAGCGCCATTTAACGTATTATTCGGCTTTTCACCCGGCGTCACTATCAAGTTTAATGGCAAGGCATTTAATCACTCGCGTTATTCCAATAACGGTATTGCCCGATTCAAATTACCCGAATAACAATAAAGTTGTTTGTAAATACGTTCGTTTCTTTCTGCTAAACTGCGCTTTTTCTTAAGCGTCTATTGGAGACTTTTTAATGGCTAAGATACAAGCGATTCGTGGTATGCATGACATACTCATGCAAGACACGCCGCGCTGGCAATACATGGAAGAGTCCATCAATTCTATCCTGATGCAATACGCCTATCAGGAAATCCGCCTCCCAATAGTTGAAAAGACTGAACTGTTCAAACGATCTATTGGGGACAACACAGATATTGTTTCCAAAGAGATGTATAGCTTCGATGACAAAAATGAAACTAGTTTGACGTTAAGACCTGAAGGAACAGCCGGTTGTGTACGAGCAGGGATTGAGCATGGTCTGTTCCATAATCAAACCCAACGGCTTTGGTATATAGGACCAATGTTTCGACACGAACGTCCTCAAAAAGGGCGACAACGGCAATTTCATCAAATAGGTGTAGAAGCATTTGGCTTTAATGGCCCCGATATAGATGCAGAGCAGATATTAATGTGTGCTCGAATATGGAAGGCATTGAACCTAAGTGATATTAGTCTTGAAATAAATTCACTCGGGACGAGTGACTCACGTGTGAACTACAGAAAAATACTGGTCGATTATTTCTCTTCGAATAAAGACAAGCTTGATGATGATAGTCTCGTACGGCTAGAACAAAACCCGCTACGTATACTCGATAGCAAGAACCCTGATATGCGGGCCATGATAAACGAATCACCAACTTTGGAAGAGCACCTCGACAGTGAGTCTGCCGATCATTTTGCTGGCCTGAAGGAAATACTGGATCGCGCAGGAGTCGAATATAAGGTAAACCCACGGCTTGTCCGAGGTCTAGATTATTATGGAAAAACGGTTTTTGAGTGGGTTACAACTCAACTCGGCGCGCAGGGCACCGTTTGCGCTGGCGGACGCTATGACGGCTTGGTTGAACATCACGGCGCTTCTCCAACAGCAGCTGTCGGATTTGCAATCGGACTCGAGCGTTTACTGGAATTAACAGATTTAAGCAAAATGCCAGACAAACAATCACCCCATATATACTTAATATTATCCGGAGAACAAGCAACAGAACGTGGAATTTTGTTGGCTGAACAACTACGAGACCAGCTTCCGATTCTTAGGGTTTTGACTCATTGTGGTGGAGGTAGTCTGAAAAGCCAATTCAAGAAAGCAGATAAATCCGGGGCACAACTTGCACTTGTGTTAGCGGAAGATGAAATTGTGCAAAATCAGGTGTCTATCAAGTTTTTACGTGAAGATACCCCACAAACCGTCATCAAATGGCCTGAAATATCAAATTTCCTCAGTAAAAGCCTGTCGTTCTGAAGTCACCTGATAATTAGTATTTTTGTGCGCGCGCAGACGTAAAACGATACTGCATATAGGTTTCACGACGATAAAGAGACAAGCTCGTCGACGCTTTCACAGGAAAAATGCATTTTCTTAAGCCGCTTCAGGGTAATTCGTTCAAATAAGTCCCTCTTAGCACTAAACAAACGTAAAACCCACGTTATAATGTGCGCCCTCTACGAGTGGTAATACCACACTGAGCAATCAAGAACTCCTAGGAGATTTTAGAAGTGGATGTTTACAAGACAGAAGAAGAACAAGTTGAAGCCATAAAAAAATGGTGGCACGAAAACGGTAAGTCGATTATTGCCGGTGTTGCTATAGGCATTACCGCAATCTTTGGTTGGCGCGCGTATGACAGCCATATGGTAGTGCAGGCCGAACAGGCTTCAGTACTATATGAACAGATGATAGTTGCTGCACGAACAAGTGACGATGAAAATGTTCTGGTTTATGCCAACCGCATTATTGATGACTATAAAACCGGCACCTACGCTGTATTTGCATCACTAATGCTAGCCAAAGTTGCCGCTGAAGCTGGCGAATTCGAACAAGCCGAAACACATTTGCAATGGGTGTTGAAAAATAACTCGCAAGCAGAATTTGAGCATATTGCACGCTTACGTCTGGCACGAGTATTAATCGCCAGCGATAAGCTTGAACTCGCAAGTGAAACATTAAATATCAGCAAACCTGGTGATTTTGTTGCTCGCTATGATGAGTTGCGCGGTGACATCTATGTAAAACAAGGCAATCCTGATGAAGCAAGAAAAGCCTATGAAAAGTCACTTGCACACACAAAAGGATCTGCTGATGCGCAATCGGTTTTGCAAATGAAACTAGATGATTTAGGTAGAAGTTAATTTGTATACACCTTTGCGTGCCCTAATATTACTCATTATTTTTTCTACTTGCGTAGCCTGTAGTAGTACACAAAAACTTGCTGAGTCTATTTTTGCGAGCGACGACGATAATTCTGAACCACCATCGCCACTGACCAATATCATTGCAACCGCTGATCTGAATCAAGTCTGGTCAGAGAATATTGGTAAGGGTACTGATGAATTATTTATCAAACTTACCCCTGTGATTAAGGGTGAACACGTCTTTATCGCCGATACTCGTGGAGAGATCGTGGCCCTTTTTGCCGACTCAGGTAAAAACGTCTGGGATAATGACAGTGATCTTCCCATCACAGGCGGGCCAGGTGCTGATGAAAACCTTGTCTTAGTCGGCACCAGCGAAGGAGATGTCCTTGCCCTGATTAGTGAATCGGGAGAAGAAGCCTGGCGCACAAAAGTTTCTAGTGAAGTTTTGTCTCCACCACGAGAATCAGATGGTGTCGTCGTCGTTAGAACAATCGACGGAAAAATCTTCGCGCTTGATGCAGCCACTGGCGATCGTCTCTGGATCTATGACCGCACCGTACCTAATTTAACATTACGCGGTACCAGCACACCTGTCATTGCGAATGGTCTGGTTATCGCTGGGTTTGATGGCGGCAGGCTCACAGCTCTTGAATTAAAAACCGGTAAATTAATCTGGGAAGCTAAGGTCGCTATTCCGAGAGGCAGAAGTCAACTTGAGCGCATGGTTGATATCGATTCTCAACCTTTGATTTTAGGCGATTCAATCTATGTCACCACATTTCAGGCTAATGTCTCGGCATTATCATTAGACAGTGGCCAAGTACTTTGGCAACGAGACATCTCCTCACACTCTGAGTTAAGTGCCGATGCCGAATACCTTTATGTTACCGATTATTTGGGAAACATCTGGGCCCTGGATCGTTTTTCAGGTGGCTCCATATGGAAGCAGGAAAAGTTGATGCATAGGAAAGTAACTGGTCCGGCTATTCTCGGTGATAAGGTCATTGTTGGTGATCTAGAGGGTTACTTACATTGGTTAGATAAAGAAACAGGCGACTTTGCAGCTCGTATTGAAGTTGAGGAAGATCCTATCCTGACAAAACCCATCGTTGCAAATGGCATGCTCTTCGCCTATTCAAGTGGAGGCAAACTGGCAGCATATACCTATAAGAATAATGAAGTGACCGGCCGGCCAAATAAACCTGTCATTGTAGAAGAACAACCTGAAATCAAAAAAACAACAACGTCATATAAGCAGCCCGCAGAAAGTGAAGAAGAAGAAAGCTCTTTCTTTGGAAGTTTTCTGGACATATTCTCTGGTGATGATGAAGAAGAATAAGCTTTACTTCAAAACTTCAACATTACTAATGAATAACTCACACACACAACTCTAGCAACAACTATGAAACCAGTTATCGCTATCGTTGGTCGACCTAACGTCGGCAAGTCTACCTTTTTCAATCGCCTGACATCCACTCGTGATGCCCTCGTCGCTGATCGCCCCGGGGTTACTCGTGACCGTCAATACGGTGTAGCACTACATGGTTCACGATCATATCTAGTTATTGATACGGGTGGTATTGGCGAAGAAGATCATGACAGCGAAGAGGTTGCTCATCTAATGACCGAACAGTCGATGCTTGCTGCTAGTGAGGCTTCAGTATTAGTTTGGATCGTCGATGGCCGCGAGGGGTTAACCGCTGTTGATGAAATTCTATCTGCAGAATTTCGAAAGCTGGATAAACCGATATTTTTAGCCGTCAACAAAATTGAAGGTTATGAAAGCGAAGTAGCTGTCAGTGATTTTTATCGTCTTGGTATTGATTCAGTATGGCCCATCTCATCGAAACGTGGTGATGGTGTCGGGAATTTACTCGATGCTATCTCAGAAACTATTCCCCATACAATTGAAGATGAAGATGAAGAACTGGAAGGCATAGCAGTTTCAGTTTTAGGTCGACCTAATGTGGGGAAGTCTACTTTAGTCAATCGAATGATTGGTGAAGATCGTGTGCTCACCTTTGACCATCCTGGCACAACACGCGATAGTATAAAGATACCGTTCGAGAAGAACGGAAAGGATTACATCTTAATCGATACCGCTGGTGTTCGCAGAAAAAGCAAAGTGCACGACATGGTTGAAAAATTCAGCATCCTGAAATCATTTGAAGCAATCGATGCTGCCAACATCATTATCCTTGTCGTCGATGCCAGTGAAGGTGTTACCGATCAAGACACTACTCTATTAGGCATGATAGAAGACAGCGGCAAATCCCTCATTATCGTAGTTAATAAATGGGATGGCATGGAAACCTCGGACAAAGAACGTGTAAAGGCACTGCTATCACGCAAATTCAGTTTTATCGATTATGCGCAATACCATTTCACATCAGCATTACATGGCACCGGCGTCGGCAATATATTTAAAACTGTAGACAAGATCGAAAAATCGCTCGATATCAATGTCTCAACATCCGACATGACCGACATACTAGAAGATGCCGTCGCAAAACATCCACCGCACATGGTACAAGGTCGAAGAATCAAACTACGCTACGCCCACTTAGGCGGCACTGATCCGATCCGTGTCATTATCCACGGTAATCAAACCGATAAAGTTCCCGATGCCTACAAACGCTATCTAGCTAGCGTATTTCGCAAACGTTTAAAATTGGTGGGAACAAACGTACTAGTTGATTTCAAACACGGCGACAATCCATTCAAAGGCAAAAAGAATGTATTAACCCCAAGACAAATCACTAAACGTAGACGTTTGATGAAGTTTGTCAAAAAACGTTAATACACAAATTTCTTTAAATCAATAATCCTTTTAATTGATGTATCTATCGATACCGACCATTTTGATTCTTTTTTGATTCAATATTTTTTCGGTACAAATGTCTGAGTATGCATCGCCGAGCGTTTATAGCCTTTTTCTTCCTTCAATGGCGGAATTTTCGGAACTTTAGGTTTTAAATCCTTATACGGAATCAGATCCAGTAGGTGTGATATACAATTCAGGCGAGCACGTTTCTTATCATCTGAAGGAACAACATACCAAGGCGCTTGTGGAATATCCGTATTGAAAAACATTTCATCTTTGCACTTGGAGTAACCCATCCATCTCGATCTGGATTCCATATCCATGGGACTTAGTTTCCATAATTTGTGCCGCTCCAAAGCACGTCCCTGAAAGCGCCTTTCCTGCTCTACATTACTAACCGAAAACCAGTACTTAATGAGGATAATTCCTGACCGCACCAAAGAGCACTCGAATTCAGGGCAAAAACGTAAAAACTCCTTATACTCCTCCTCTGTACAAAAACCCATGACTCTTTCTACTCCAGCACGGTTATACCAGCTCCTGTCAAACAGAACGATCTTACCTGCTGCAGGAAGATGCGCAATATAGCGCTGAAAGTACCACTGCGTTTTTTCACGTTCAGTGGGTGCGGGCAACGCGACGATATTACAGATCCGAGGACTCATGTGTTCAATAATGCGTTTGATAACCCCTCCTTTGCCAGCGGCATCACGACCCTCAAATATGACCGCCACTTTAAGCCCTTTCTTCGTTACCCACTCTTGTAACTTGACTAGTTCTACCTGAAGCCGAAATATTTCTTCTTCATAAAGTTTTTTTGATAGCTTCTCTTCTTTTTCCCCTCTCAGCCTTGGATCATCTTCATGATACGCATCCACTTTTGTTGTTACCTTCTTCTTATGCTTGGTAGTTTTTTTCTTAGCCATAACTTTTCCCATTTAATTTGTGGTTTAGTTTCCAACTGCACTACATATAAAATACTGGGACAACTATTGTTCTGTTACGTTGCATTGTTCCATCAAACCACCCTACGGTGCATTTGCCTATTAGTTTAAGTATAGACGGTCATCTCTTTATATTTTTGATCTAGATCAGATCAACATGGAATAAAAGCAAAGAGAAGTCGAAAGAGTGAGTGTTTTCCGTAAATGACTAAACTCGGTAGGAATAAATTTACTAACTGCAAGACAAGCTAATAAAACGAAAATACTTAATGACACAGAGGGGTAGCTGCATATTAACAATTTATACTAATCACAAAAAACGGATCTTTAAGTTCTACTAATATACTTCAAATGGGGTAGGTTATATGAATCCCCTTATGGCTTGCCGAGGCATTGTTTTATTTTTAATGGTTGAGCAACCGTACGTTGTGAAAGCTCATTAGGACACGACTGCACGGATGCAGAACAATTACATGAATATAATTAGTAGAGTCGAGTCAGGAATGGAGACCTAGGTAGAGCAACGCAGGAAGCCAAAGCCGAGGACGACCGCCATGTATGGCGGAAGTGTTGATTATGTAGGAGCAATAATCGACTGAACGTATGCGCGTGCCATCGAAATAGAAGAATGTTGAGGACACCCGTAGGGCAAGACATTGGGGCAGCCTTAGTCGCTTCGGAATCCTGTCCTCTCGCGACACTAATTACATCCATGTATGTCGTCTTTCGTTAGTTCTTTTTGGCCGCGCAAAGGAAAGTTTTGTACATGGATGTACTTGTGCTGCGATCGTATGGATGCGAAAGAGCAGCGAACTCGCCATTAAAGGCGAAACCAATGCTAATTAAAATCACAAGTCTTTGAGACTTACACAAAAAGGCATTGAAGAAATAGCAAGGAACCATATACCTATAGATAAACACCCAAAACCCACATATACTAAATTCGTGTTTTGAAATGAATACAGGGAACCTGTCAATAAGACATCCACTCTCTACCGAAATATCAACCTAACATGGTATAAGGATATTTATGAAAAACGAACAACTTAACCGCAGAGAATTTCTCTGCAATAGCGGCAAAACCCTTGCTGGTGTTGTCGTAGCGTCTTCCGGCGCTGTCTCTCTTGTCTTTCCGACAACTGGCTGGTCCGCTCAACTTACTTTCCTTAATGAACATGAAAGCAAGACCTTACTTCGTATGACCCGAGAAATGTTTCCGCATGACAAGATCGAAGATAAGTTTTATGCCGTTGTCGTTGAAGCTTTAGATGCCGATGCAAAAGCGAGCTCAGATTCAGCAAAACAACTTAAACAAGGCGTTGCAAATCTCGACAAACTAGCCAAAGGAGATTGGCACGCACTATCTGCCGACAAGCGTGGAGCTGTCCTGAAGCAGATAGATACCACTGCATTTTTTAATCAAATTAAATCGAAATGCGTTACCGGAATTTATAATAATAAAGACCTTTGGGATCACTTCGGTTACGAAGGATCTTCTGCTGAGCATGGTGGTTATATCAATCGCGGGTTTGATGATCTGGATTGGTTACCTAACCCACCTGAATCCGATAGCCCAAAAGCGCATTAACATTTAAGGAGAGACGTCTTGGCCAAGATTGATTTTAACGATAACTCTGCCGTAGTCATTATTGGCTCTGGTGCTGGTGGCGGTACCCTTGCGAATGAACTCTGCCAGAAGGGCATTAAAGTTATTTTGCTAGAAGCAGGGAAACACCATACCATCGCCGACTTTGTTAACGACGAATGGCCTTCCTTTAGCCAATTAGCCTGGCTAGACAAACGTACTACCTCTGGTGATTGGCGAGTTGCCAAAGACTTCCCAAACCTACCCGCATGGATCTGTAAAACGGTTGGCGGTACAACAACGCATTGGGCCGGTGCCAGTCTTCGTATTCAGGATCATGAATTCAGAGCAGAAACACATTATGGAAAAATAGATGATGCTAATCTGATCGACTGGCCTTTGACCTTGAAAGACCTTGAACCTTATTATGCCAAGGCCGAAGATAAAATGGGTGTCACACGTACAAATGGTATTCCTGGACTGCCCGGCAATAATAATTTCAAGGTCATGCATGCGGGTGCAAAAAAAATAGGCTATAAAGAAGTTCATACTGGTCGTATGGCGATCAATAGCCGGCCGCGTAATGGCCGTGCAGCATGTCAACAGATCGGTTTTTGTTTCCAAGGTTGTAAATCCGGAGCTAAATGGTCAACGTTGTATACCGAGATTCCTGCCGCAGAAGCTACCGGTAATCTAGAACTACGGTCCGAATCACATGTATTACAAGTTAAACATCATGCAGACGGTAAAGTCAGCGGTGTTTTGTACGCTGATAAGGATGGTAATCAACATTTACAAAAAGCGCGCATCGTTTGCGTCGCAGGTAATTCAATTGAATCACCACGTTTATTATTAAATTCTGCAAGTTCTTTATACCCGGATGGATTAGCTAATTCTTCTGGCCAAGTAGGCAGAAACTATATGCGTCATACAACCGGCTCAGTCTACGCTACGTTTGAAAAACCCGTATATATGTACCGTGGTACGACAATGGCAGGGATCATTGCTGATGAGAATCGACACGATACCAGCAGAGGATTTGCAGGTGGTTATGAATTGGAAACGCTATCACTCGGCCTTCCCTTCATGGCTGCATTTTTAGACCCTGGTGCTTCAGGTAAAAAGTTTAGTGATGCTTTAGAAGATTATGATCACATGGCGGGCATGTGGATTGTTGGTGAAGATTTGCCGCAAGAAAAGAATCGGGTGACATTACACGCAACAGAAAAAGATCAACATGGACAACCCGTACCTAATGTTCATTACGATGATCACGAGAATGATGTCGCAATGCGCAATCATGCTTATAAACAAGGCACTTTGGTATACGAGGCAGCCGGCGCAAAAACAGTTTGGGAAACACCACCCTACCCTTCAACCCATAACTTGGGCACTAACCGTATGAGCACGAAAGCCTCTGATGGCGTCTGTAATGGATTTGGTCAAACGCACGATATTAAAAACTTATTTATATCGGACGGCAGTCAATTTACAACGGGAGCAGCAGAAAACCCTACGCTAACAATTGTGACACTAGCTATTCGACAAGCAGATTACATCGCTGAACAAATGGGTAAAAAGGCTATTTAGTTAATCGTTTCTAGAACTGCAATTGTAAACCAAGTGTCGCCCTGCCCACATCTCTACCTGCAAAGCCGCTGGCGTTAGCATCGCCTTGTACATAATTAAAATTCAACTTTGCATTTTGACCATCAATAACATAATTCAAACCCAACTCAATTGAATCACTCGATCGCGCATCGCTAGGGCTATTTTCTACATAACGCGCATAAGGTTGAAACTTGCCCCAAGCTATTACCTTGGGAAACAAATAAGCCACTGTGCCAAAAACAGAATGACCATCAAACAGGCAGAAACAGGTACTTGAACCTGCAGTTGGTGGTGATGCGGGCGTAAAATCTGAATCGAATTTTTTGTAATCTGCTTCGATGGTGATAACCCCACCATTGGACATTACCGTCTCAGATAAAACATCAAAGGTGTAGCTATAAAAATCGCCAGACTCAACAGCGCTGCCTGTACCGTCTATCTGATTTTGCAATGAGAAACCTAACGTTAGAATGTTGCCCTGTTCTCCAAAGTAAGTTGAGCTTGTGTAATAACCAAAATTAGATTCAACATTTAATAAATGATAAGCCAAGCGAACTGCATAAAGTTTATTATTATCCTGATTACTAAAACCTTTCAGACCATCGTAAATACCTAATGCGTAATGCACCCTGCCTGTAGTTCCCCAAAAGACGCCGCCTTCTCCACGTCCCAGACTACCAGCCGCACCACCTTGATCAGCAGGAAATAACGGTTGTCGATATTGGTTCCAGGTTAACCCATAGAATGGACCATTAATCTCTACTCGATCGCCAGGTATCAATGTCCGCCCAAACCAAAAGTTAACACTCGGATTAATTTCTACTCGAGCAATCGCATCGATAAGATCCGTTGAATCGTGATTCTGTTTATCTGTATTGATACTAAACTTTAGATATTTGTGAACTTGAGCGGCAACATACAAACGAATACTATCAAAAGAAAAATCAGAATTATTATCAAGATCACTTTTTCTGGAATCCAACTGCATACGGATACCGCCGCCAACACTCAACCAGACCGTATCACTGTGTTCAAACTTAACGCCACTCATAACTGGCATGGTGGCTAATGAAATAACACTTAAAATTATAAGTTTGGTGATATTACGAATGTGTGTATTTCGGAGGTGTTGATATTGCACCTTAAACATATGCTTGCCCTTTTAATTAGTTTGCTGCCCCCCACTACTTAGTAAGCAATTCGCTAATATTTTGTATCTCTTTCTTCTAGTCTCGATAGACTAAGCTTTCCATAACTCAAGATGGGCAAGCTAAATATATTTAAGCATAAATAGTCAGATATCTTTAAAAAAATATTTTAAACATTCTGATGCAGAATCAAGCTACGACTATATTTTATTATAATTTTCTTTTAACGCCTCAAGGATAACGTTAGCGTCTGCCCCTGTTGACCATTCACCATCTTTATTCATGACGATGACTTCTGTCTTGTCACCAACGCCAGTTAAGCTTAGTTGATAAGGTGTGCCTTCGTCTTCATCATCACCCCAGAACTTTAATTTTGATAAAAGCCCCTTTTCTTCTTTTTCACCTTCTGGCATAAAGTAACGGAAATCATAAGTACCTTTTTCTTGATCGCTAGCTTCAATCAAATACCCCGCACGTTCTAATATCATTTGTGCTTCTCGCCAAGCGCGTGTGAATTCTTGTGGAATCGCCAGATAACTCTTGCCATCACCAACATTAAGTATTTCTGCTTTGGGTTTTACTGGTTTAGCAGTAACCTCAGGTGCTGGAGAAGTGCTTCTACTTGAGCTACTGGCAGTACTAGCTACATTAGGCACTTCGGTACCGTAAAAATGCAGATTCAATTTCCGAATAACATTCTTTTCCATACGCGTATCGGCCAACGCATCAAGCCATTCACCTTCGGACAAATCCTGCTTTTCACTCGACATGAATAGAATCGTACCGCCCGATTCATCAGACTCAGTAAAGATCTTGAATTTATGTCTGCTGCCGCCGTCTTCTTTCCAATCCGTTTCAAGCACGCCTAATTCTGCATCATCTAAACCGATGACATACTCTTTTTCTCTCCAGAACTCTTTTAGTTTAGGCCATATATCAAAAGATGATCCTCTCAAGGCTAACCATTGTTCACCATTTTCCTCACCAGAACCTAGTACTGATCCCTGTCGTTTATTTTGAGAACGTTGTCGTTCAAACTCGCTCAATGAAGTCGATTCTTCTCCCGGAATATCTGCAGAATACTCACCTTCCGTCACCGTCAGGTCAGGAGGGACTTCAAGAGTAGCCATGCCCTTGCTTTTTTGATAAGCAGTTCGCTTGTCAGGTAACACCTTTTCTAAATCTTCAACGCCTGGAAGATAAGAACAACTAACAATAGATAGAGAACTAAGTATTAAAACGAGATTACGTAAAATCATCATTGTGTATTTATATAACTCCTGCCTGTTTCATGGCATCTAGTAATTTGGATTCCGCTGATTCAGACATCCAGGTCATTGGCAGTCTTATACCGGCTTGAATAAAGCCTAATTTATGTAAGGCCCATTTCACCGGTATTGGATTTGATTCAATAAATAATTCTTTATGAAGACCGTTAAGCGTATTGTCTATCGCGGTTGCACCTTCAACATCTCCACTCAAAGCTAATTGACACATTTCATGCATCGCCTTGGGCGCAACATTTGCGGTAACCGAAATCACCCCGTCCCCACCTATAAGAATAAAGTCTTTGGTAGTCTCATCGTCCCCTGTTAACAGAAGAAAATCAGCTCCAGCACCATCACGAATCTGCTTAACCCTGGTCAGATCTGCAGTCGCTTCTTTAACGCCGATAATATTTTTTATCGGCGCCAAACGAACAATCGTCTCAGGCAACATATCACAAGCCGTTCTACCTGGCACATTATAGAGAATTTGTGGTATATCAACCGCCTCTGCCACTGCCTTATAATGCAGATACAAACCTTCCTGAGTCGGCTTATTATAGTAAGGCGTGACCAATAGGCACGCATCCGCGCCAACTTCTTTGGCACACTTCGTTAATGAAATCGCTTCAATCGTTGAATTTGCACCAGTGCCTGCGATTACCGGAATTCGACCATTCACTATTTCGACCATCTGCTTAATTACAGCACAATGTTCTGTTTCAGTTAATGTGGCAGATTCACCAGTCGTGCCTACGGCGACGATCGCATCAGTGCCCTGCTCAATATGGAATTCGAGCAAATTCTCCAATGCCTGACTATCAACTGCTGTATCTGGGTGCACCCCTGCTAACATCGGGGTGACAATGGCAACCATACTTCCAGTAAACATATGAATAGTTATTATGTGTAAGTGACAAAAAACGTGTATGGTACTTAATGAAGTAACCCTATGACAAGGACATTAGACTTTATATAATGTGCATTGCAGTTAGATAACGCCAATGACGCTAATATCAGACCATTTACATAGTAAATACCTAAATAATCCCCAAGTTTAAGATGCAAAACTATCTCGTTGTCAGTGCTCTGGTCGAAAATTCCAGTGAAATCATACGTAAATTCTCCAAACTGTCTAAATCCAGCGGTTGCAATATCGTCGATAGTAGATTTAAAGTCCTCGGGCATGAACTTTCCTTGATGATTTTCCTGACCGGGACCTGGGATGCCATTGCTAAAATTGAGGACATGCTTGGGATTCTCGCGCAGGAGCACCAAGTCAAGATCCTCACGAATCGAACGACTGTAGACAAATTACAAGGCGACTCCATGCCCTATGCGGTTGACGTTGTCGGTCTTGACCAGTCCGGCATCATATTTGATATCACTGATTTCATGTCGAGCAATAATCTGATTATTCATGAAATGGCATCAAATACCTACGAGGCTTCGATGACTGGCGCCAAGATGTTTTCCTTACATATGATGGTCAATATCCCGTCAGATTCGTCTATTGCATCTATTCGTGGCGATTTCATTGAATTTTGTGATCGCCTTAATTTGGATGCCATAATGGAGCCAGTAAAATAAAGGAAGAACTGATTAACCGCACTATTGAGCGCATTGCTGCGTTGTTTCCTCGCTCAACCCTCGCCTATCGATTTGATATGTCTCGGGTACTTGCTGCGAGACGCCTTGCACTGCATCTCACTATCACTATTAATCAATCTCCTTTGGGTAAATTTAAAATATAAGAGTAATAAATAAATTATGAGTAAAGTCAGTATTGGGAAAAAAGTTCCCGCATTCACCCTGCCAGCAACCGGCGATCAAACCATCAAACTCTCTGCGCTCAAAGGAAAAAATATTGTTTTATATTTTTACCCTAAAGACAGTACCCCGGGATGCACACTGGAAGGTCAAGACTTTCGCGACAACATTCGTAAATTCAGTTCTCGCAACACTATCATTTTCGGCATCTCACGGGACAAGTTATCTTCTCACGAAAGATTTAAAGAGAAACAATGCTTCCCTTTCGATTTGTTATCTGACGAAGACGAGACTCTCTGCAATCTATTCGATGTCATTAAAGAAAAAAATATGTACGGAAAAAAGCATATGGGCATTGAACGCTCAACCTTCTTGATTGACGAAAAAGGAATCTTGCGTAAGGAATGGCGCAAGGTAAAAGTAAAGGAACATGTCAATGAGGTTCTTGAAGCCTTAAAAGCACTTTAAATTAGTTTTTAATACCACTATGTCACCAAATAATAGCTCTCGCCTTTTTGTACTTGATACAAATGTACTCATGCATGACCCTGCTTCACTGTTTCGTTTTCAAGAGCATGATATTTTTATTCCTATGGTCGTTTTGGAAGAGCTTGATCATGCCAAGAAAGGGGTTTCAGAAGTTGCCCGAAATGTTCGCCAGGTCAGTCGTTTCATTGATGAAATAATTAATAATGCCGAGA
The DNA here is from genome assembly GCA_047618295.1 of Gammaproteobacteria bacterium. Lineage (GTDB taxonomy): Bacteria > Pseudomonadota > Gammaproteobacteria > Eutrophobiales > Eutrophobiaceae > UBA7359. Next base: position 34,374 of record JBLHKL010000009.1, read on the forward strand.
CTGATGACATTAATAACGGTCTGGAACTTAATTCAGCAAGAACATTAAATGGCAATGCTGAACCTTGTGGGAGATTGTATTTACAAACACAGATATTACCTGACAGTTTACCGGAATCGTTACCTGGAAAAAACGCAGATAATACTATTTTAGGAACAGCACTATCCTTACAGAAAAAATATCCGGATAAAGCCGTTACCTTGATCTCTAAAGACATCAATCTACGGATTAAAGCACATATCCTGGCTATTAAGACGGAAGACTACACCAGCGATCAAGTACTGGATGATGCTGATTTACTTTATACCGGCATTAATGAGTTACCTGCCAACTTTTGGGATACAAAATCTGAGGCACTCACATCGTGGCAAGAAGATATGCGCACCTTATATGAAATAAAGGGGCAACCACTCGAAGAGTGCTATCCGCACCAAAGCCTTTACACCGATGAAGGCTCTGGCTTCGAAGCACTGGTTAAAAAGACAGGCAAAGATAAAACAACATTAGTACATGCCATTGATTATAGAAAAGACAGTCACGCGGTATGGGGCATAAATGCACGAAACCGGGAACAGAATTTTGCCTTAAACCTGTTAATGGATCCCGATGTCGATATGGTTACTATTCTTGGTGCTGCTGGTACTGGTAAAACTTTGCTAACACTTGCAGCCGGTCTGGATCAGGTCATGGAAAAGAAACTTTATCGCGACATCATCATAACCCGCGTTACTATCCCAGTCGGTGAAGACATCGGTTTCTTACCGGGCACTGAAGAGGAAAAGATGGCGCCGTGGATGGGTGCATTACTGGATAATCTCGAAGTTTTAACAAGCACGGAAGAAAGTGACGAGTGGGAACGCGGCGCTACCGCAGATATACTAAGCAAACGTATTAAGATCCGTTCACTCAACTTTATGCGCGGACGCACCTTTCTAAATCGCTTTATTATTGTAGATGAGGCTCAGAACCTGACAGCCAAGCAAATGAAAACACTAATAACGCGTGCCGGGCCCGACAGTAAATTGGTTGTCCTTGGGAATATTTCACAAATTGACACGCCTTATCTTACCGAGACTACCTCAGGACTTACCTATGTCGTAGACCGTTTTAAAAACTGGGAACACGGTGGTCATATAACCTTGATGCGTGGTGAACGTTCCCGTTTGGCTGATTTTGCCAGCGAAGTTCTTTGATAAAAACTGATAGTTTGCTTCAGCTAGGTCCTGACTATATTTGAATTAAATCGGCTATAGATTTTAGATATAGTGCCGATATAGATATTGACTCATTTAATACATCAATATCTATGATTGAAACAGGCCATGCAGCAAGCTATCCAACAACATTCTTATCGCGTACTCCCTAAAGAGCAGTCATATCAAAATGACTTGATGCTCGCCGCAGATTTTCAACGCGCAGTATTGCCGAAGATTATTGACGTCGATTATCTGGATATTGCTATTACGTACGAACCTTTCGATTCAGTATCGGGAGATGTTTATGACTTTATCTTGAATCGTGAAAGAGAATTAGCGATCTTCGTTG
>JBLHKL010000010.1:0-34242 GCA_047618295.1 Gammaproteobacteria bacterium
AGCATTTGGACCTGCGTGCCAATAAATTTGACCCGGTTGATTATCGGCGTCAGTCATACCTGCCGACGGTATGATGTCAGAAACTGAACTCACTCTAGTTACTCTCTATATAAGGTGTGTAAGTTACCCATGATACTTGTAAATGCATATTCATAGCACACCCGTTTTCATCCATTGCTGCGTTACTCCTCTTTGCAGGGAGCGGCCATGCGCATCGTCGCGCCTTGCACTGAATAAAAACGGACACACTCAGAAAACGCTTTTACAAGTACCATGGGTAAATGCCGGAAAATTATCAGACATTTAAATTCCATTCATTATAATTATAGCTGGGGATTCAGAATTGATTATTTGCATCCGTATAATTCAGGCTGTAATGTGCAGCACCGAACCGCCCTAATTGTTGAATTGTATCATTTTTCTGAAATTATACCCGGTAACATCATGATTTTTGATAGTTTGAACTAAATGCATTCTTATAGGGCTTAAAACAGTAGTTATTTTTCATAACATATTGTTATTTATGAGATTATTCTAAAGAATGAAATCTAAAAACGAATTTAAGACCGAGCTGGATGATATCGCATACCAAAATGAGATATTGCAGCACGTGTCCCGTACATTTGCACTGACCATTCCACAATTACCAGAATCACTCTCTGAGGTCGTTGGCAATGCCTATCTCTTATGTCGTATAGCCGATACGATTGAAGACGATAAATTAATGACGGCAGCCCTGAAACGTGAATACGCTGAGCAATTCATTGCAGTAGTAAAAGACACTGATGACGCTGAAACCTTTGCTGAAGGCCTGTTTCCTTTATTATCCCCGACCGCTACTGAGGCAGAGCATGATCTAATTGCCAATACGGCACCCGTAATACGCATTACACATAGCTTTAATGAACGCCAACGTGCTGCACTTGAAAGATGTGTCTCGATCATGGCCGAGGGCATGATTCGTTATCAAGATGCCGAGACGCTGGACGGAATGGCTGATCTGAAAGACATGGGGCAATATTGTTATTACGTTGCAGGCGTTGTCGGCGAAATGCTGACCGAACTATTCTGTGATTATTCCCCTGAAATCGATGCACAAAGAGAAGAGATGATGCAATTAGGCGTGTCATTTGGCCAGGGTCTACAAATGACCAATATATTAAAAGATATCTGGGAAGATCATGAGCGTGGAGCTTGTTGGTTACCACGTGATATTTTCAATAAATACGGCGTCGATATACGACATAAGGTACTTGGGCAAAATGAAGCCGGGTTTGATGAGGCCTTGATTGAATTACTCGGTGTTGCGCATGCTCATATTCACAATGCTTTACTTTATACCCTGAAAATACCAGCTAAAGAAAAGGGATTGCGCCGTTTTTGTCTCTGGGCGTTGGGGATGGCTGTCTTAACGTTGGAAAAGATCCGTCAAAAGCCTGATTTCACCACTGGCCAGGAAGTAAAAATAAGTCGACGCAGTGTCAAGGCGACGATATTTTTCACCAGCCTCTTTGTTAGTAATGATTGGGCCTTAAACAAGCTTTTCCAATTCAGCGGACGCCGTTTGCCTATGGCAGACATTCATGAGAAACTCTGAGAATATCAGCATGTTGCATGACAAAGACTGATAAATACAAGGGGAAGACAATGGAGGGCAACAATAATTTATTTAAATTATTTCTGTCCTTAGCTTTGCACCTTGATTTAGCTCTTCTGCGAATTACCAAGCGAAAGCAATGAACCTCGAAACACGAAACGAAAATATCACCAATCATCCATTAGATGAATCTCACCCATCTAAGAATATAAATAATCTGGATGAGGCTATCTCATCTGCTAAAGATAGATTACTCGCACAACAACACGATGACGGTCATTGGGTCTATGAACTCGAAGCCGATTGCACTATTCCCGCAGAATATATTTTAATGAATCACTTCGTCGGTGAAATCGACGATGAAACCGAACAAAAGATCGCACAATATTTACGCGACCAACAAAATGAAGAAGGTGGTTGGTCTCTCTATACCGGTGGTGATTTTGATATCAGCTGTTCAGTAAAAGCTTACTATGCCTTGAAGATCACTGGCGATGACCCACACGAAGAACACATGATTCGGGCTAAGAATATGATCTTGAATCATGGCGGCGCCTCACACGCCAATGTATTTACGCGAATCACGATGGCTTTGTTTGGGCAGGTGCCGTGGCGAGCTGTTCCCTTTATCCCTGCAGAAGTAATCATTTTACCAAAGTGGTTTCCGTTTCATATAGACAAGGTGTCTTATTGGTCACGTACGGTAATGGTACCTCTGTTTGTTTTATGCACGATGAAACCCTTAGCAGTAAATTCACGCGGCATTGATATTAGAGAATTATTTATTACACCGCCTGAAGATGAGCAACATTATTTCAAAGTAACAACAACACTGAGTAGGGCTTTTCTGTTGCTTGACAATGTTGGCCGCTTAGCAGAAAAATTAGTACCAAAATTTATACGCCAATACTCCATCCGTAAATGTGAACAATGGTTCTTGGCCCGGATGAATGAAGAACATGGCATTGGTGGTATCTTTCCAGCAATGGTTAATGTGTTTGAATCTATGGTCGCTTTGGGTTATCCGAAAGAACATCCTGATCGCAAGCTGGCACGACAAGCTATTGATGCATTATTAACCAAACGTGGTAATAGCATGTATGTTCAACCATGTGTATCACCCGTATGGGACACTTGTTTGGCCGGGCAAGCAATGATCGAAACGGAAACTGAAGAAAACATTACCCCAGAAATTGAACATGCTCTCGATTGGCTTAAGGATCGACAGCTAAGCGATGAACCCGGTGATTGGCGCATACCAAGACCTCATCTTGCTGGTGGAGGCTGGGCGTTTCAATACAGTAATTATTTTTACCCTGATCTGGATGATACTTCCATGGTCGCTTGGGCGATGCATCGTACCGGCAACGAGAAATATTCGGAAGCAATTCAACGAGCAGCAGTTTGGGTGGCAGGTATGCGATCCAACGGTGGCGGCTTTGGATCATTTGAAGTCAATAATACTCAGTATTATCTCAATGCCATTCCCTTCGCAGATCATGGTGCCCTACTTGATCCGCCTACGGCTGATGTAACCGGTCGAGTAATAGCATTATTGTCTCTGGCTGATAAAGAAAAATATGAAACAACTATCAGTGATGCCATTAAGTTTTTAAAATCGGATCAGGAAGAAGATGGTTCCTGGTTTGGTCGTTGGGGAACAAATTATATCTATGGCACCTGGTCAGTACTGACGGCTCTCGAACTTGCCGAAGAAGATCCTCAACAGGAATACATTAGAAAATCTGTTAATTATTTACAAGACATTCAGAATGAAGACGGTGGCTGGGGTGAGAGTAATGATAGTTATTATCCACCAAGACATTACCGTCCGTATCAAAGCACCGCCTTCCAAACGGCATGGGCCTTACTTTCATTATTAGCCGTAGGCGAAGCTGAAACAGACGCTGTAAAACGCGGCATTAACTATCTCATAACAAACCAGTCTACTGATGGACATTGGTATGATGACAGTTATACGGCGCCAGGATTTCCTCGCGTGTTCTATCTGAAGTACCACGGCTATTCAAAGTATTTTCCACTTTGGGCTTTGTCTCGCTACCGCAACATCATAGGGCACACCTAAAAATGCATTTTTTCCGCGATTGCTGCAAGTCTCTATTGCTCGCATACCCACAGGGCACGATGTCCTCATGTATATATAATACACTCCGGTTTTCGGCTTTGGCATCCTGCGTCGCTCTACCTCCTGCATGGCCCAGACCAGCTTCTCGACCTCACGGTCTCACCTTCTCCATGCAGTCGTCCGCGCGAAGCACCCTTGCACTTATGTACATGGATGTACTGTATTCCGGTTTTGCAGGAGCAAAAACCGGTCACGAAAAACTACTATTTTTAGAAACACCCTATTTCAAGTCTTGAGCAGAATCGGCATCATTGCAGCTTTGCCAGCAGAGGCAAAGTGTCTTTATAGTAAAAAAATAAAAGCTGGTCTGCCTATCGAAATACAGCAAGATGTTTTTTTATGTCTGTCTGGCATTGGTCATGAATCCGCTCTCTTTGCTGCAAAAAAGCTAACCGCATTAAAGGTAGATGCCTTGATAAGCTGGGGGGTCGCTGGAGCGATTGATAAATCTGTGAACTCAGGCGATATTATTTTGGCTAATGCCATCATCAATGAAGGTAATCGTTATTCGACATCGGAGGATTGGTTAAGCCGCGTATCGGAACATCTTCAGGCAACTTGCATGGTAACTAATGGTGATATTGCATCAAGCAAAGAAATTTGCGCGTCAACTATGGATAAATTTCATCTATCACAAAAAACAGGAGCCTTGGCCGTGGATATGGAAAGCGCCGCTATTGCAGAAACGGCAACGGCAAATAATCTTGATTTACTTGTGATACGAACAATTTCTGATGACGCAGACACAGCCATCCCGGAGGCGGTCTTAAAACACACCAACAATCTAGGCCAACCTAGAATTTTTAATTTTATGTTGTCTTGTATTTTAAAACCTAATCAAATTCGCGAGATATCTTCATTGGCAAGCGGCTATAAGAAAGGGCTGACATCATTATCCGAAATTGCACAAGTTCTGAATGACAGGCATTTTCTTTATTCTGACAGTTAATTGTTACTGTCACTTGTCATAGATTACTAACTGGTTTATAAGAGCTACATTATTAATTTAAAACATCATTTATCATGAAAATTAGTAACGAACAAATCGAAGAATTCAACAGCACAGGATTTCTTGTTATACGAGATTTATATAACGCTGAGCAAATGCAGGAAATTACTGAATGGACTGAAGAAGTTACAAATTATCCTGAAGTTCCCGGTAAACACATGATGTATTTCGAAAAAAGTAAACTGGCCTCAGGAGATCGCATATTGTCACGAATGGAAGATATAGAACCCTTCCATCAAGGCTTCAGCGACCTTTTCATGCGTGGTGAGATACAGCAAATCATATCACAATTCTTTAATGATGAAGCAATCTTGTTTAAAGACAAAATTAATTTCAAGATGCCAGGCGGTGATGGTTTTAAAGCGCATCAAGATGTACAAGCGGGCTGGGATCGATATGCCAAATTACATATTACTGCCTTAGTGAGTGTTGATGTTTCAACCATTGAAAATGGTTGTTTGGAGATGGCCAGTGGTTATCACGATAAAGGCTTAATAGGCGAAGCATGGAAACCACTTGAAGAAGACGCCCTAGATTATGTATCAGTAACAACCAATCCAGGCGATGCAGTCTTTTTTGATTCATTTGCTCCACATCGGTCAGAACCTAACATGACGAATGAGCAACGAAGAGCACTTTACGTCACCTATAATGCTGCAGCTGAAGGCGACCACCGAAGACAGTATTATGCTGACAAGCGTATTAGTTACCCACCTGATATCGAACGCGATGCTGAAAAAGAATACGTGTTTAGAGTCTAGTGATTATCAGACAAGCTCCGTTTAGCTTGTCAAAACTGGATAACAAATTAATGAATCAAACCCATACAACGGCATCCGAGCGTATGATACTTAGCTGGTTGCAATTCATTGAGAAATTTCGGGTTCCGATAATCATTGGCATTGTTGCACTCACTATCGCTGCCGTATTTTATATCAAAGATAACCTTGATATGAGTACCAGTACCACTGACATGCTGTCAAAAGATCTGCACTGGCGAAAACTTGATATTGAATACGAAAAGTTATTTCCACAATTTAACGATAATATCCTTGTTGTTATAGAAGCAAAGACGCCTGACCAGGCAAGTGATACTGCAGAGTTATTGTATTCCGAGTTTAAAAATGATTCGACATCCTTTAACGATATCTATTATCCCTCACTGTTACCCTACTTTCGTCAGTCCGCTTTTCTATTTCTTGAAATTGATGAATTGCAAGACTTGTCTGATCGATTAGCAACGATCCAACCTTTCTTGGGGACCTTGATAGAAGACCAGAACCTGCGTGGTTTGTTTAATATGTTGAGCGATGCAATTCAGTCAAAACAAGATGGCGAAGATATAGACATTAAACCTTTGTTACTTGAAATTAATCACGCACTCGAAGATGAAAATCATCAAGTATCCTGGCAACGCCTAATGAACCCTGACGATGGAATTGAAGACATCTATCGTGAATTCATTGTATTGCAAACTAAAGATAACAGTACTTCATTATTACCTGACGAAGACATAATAGAACATGTCCGAACAACTATAGAGTCCGTAAAATTATCTAGCAACACTTCGATTCAAGTTCGGTTGACAGGCGGCACTGTCCTTTCTTATGAAGAATTAAAGAGTGTCTCTGAAGCAAATATTCAAGCTATTTTAATCTCTTTAATTCTGGTTTCGATTATTCTATTAATAGGGCTAGGCTCTGTATCGCTAGTCTCTGCATGTTTGATTACATTACTATTTGGTTTAATCGCTACTACTGCTTTTGCAACTGCAACTATTGGTGAGTTAAACCTTATATCAGTCGCATTCGCAGTTCTGTATATCGGTCTCGGAATTGATTTTGCAATTCACCTACTATTGCGTTTTCGAGAAGAGAAACTTGCTATATCAGACAACAGTCATGCTTTGCAAATGGCAACAACCCATATTTTCAAGTCATTAATCCTTTGTGCGATCACGACGGCAATTGGTTTTTATTCTTTTATACCAACTGATTACCTGGGTGTGGCCGAGCTAGGCTGGATTGCCGGTAGCGGTATGTTTATCAGTTTAATATTTACTTTTACATTATTACCTGCACTATTAACTTTTGTTAAGTCAAAACCAAGACTGGACATCCAGAACAAGCACATCAATCCTGTATTAGAAGTATTAATTAACATCCCATATAAACATACAAAAACAATACTACTACTCACATTAACAATTATTCTTGGTCTGAGTTTTCAATATAATAAAATAAGCTTCGATACAAACACATTAAACCTTCAAGACCCTGATAATGAATCTGTACAGACCTATCGTGATTTATTAAAAGATAGTAAAACATCGCCATGGAGTGGTGTTTTACTTAAAAAGAACTCTATTGATATTCAATTAACTAAAGCCAATATTGAATCACTACCATTAGTTGATGAGGTTATTTCTCTAAATAATTTTATTCCTGAGGAACAGGAAGATAAATTATTTATTATTGATGATATGAATTTATTATTAGGAACTCTCACATCATCTGGAACAAATTCAGAAATTAACAATGAAGAACGTCTTAATACAATCAAAAACTTAATCAACAAACTTGAATCCTTGTCAGCAGATACGTTAGATGAAGAACTGAACTCATTAAAAAACAACCTACATAGTTTATTATTAAAACTCAACACGTCTACTAATGGCAAACAAATTAGCAGGCTGGAGCAACAATTGTTGAACAGTTTCCCTGGCAGGATGCGGTCTTTGTCTGATGCGCTTAATGCCGTAGGAGTTGAATCAAGTAATATCCCTGCGGAGATTCATGATCGCTGGGTCAGTGACAATCATTACAAAATAAAAATATCACCTGTTGAGAACCTTAATGATAATGCTGCAATGAAAAGTTTTGTAAAAGAACTACAAGCATATGATAACAATGTCATCGGTTCGCCTGTAATTAGTATTGAAGCAGGAGAAGCTGTTATAACCGCGTTTAAATCTGCATTTACTTATGCATTTATTGCAATAGCAATATTACTGATTCTGTTAATGAAAATAAAAACAGATGCATTGATTATATTATTATCTGTTTTCATTGGTGGTACTTTCACCTTTGGTTTTATGCTGCTATTTAACATACCGCTCAATTTTGCGAATATTATTGGCCTGCCATTATTACTAGGTATTGGTGTAGATAGTGGCATTCATATTACCGACCGCTTTCGTCAGGAACATAATTCTCAGAAAAATATTTTTATGACCAGTTCTTCTCGTGGCGTTATTGTTAGTTCATTGACAACTATCTGTAGTATTGGAAACCTGGCCTTTTCGTCGCATCAAGGTACTGCGAGCATGGGCTTACTATTGTCTATAGGGCTTGCCTCAATGATGATCTCTACAATGTTAGTACTGCCTGCATTTTTAATATGGCAAGATTCATTAAGCCCTGGATTATTAAACCGTGATTGAACTCGATAACTTTTCCATATGAAAACATTAATAACTGGCGCGAATGGGTTTGTCGGATCTGCTGTATTACGACTACTAATTCAAAAGGGCCATAATGTTTGTGCCTTAGTCAGGCCTGGCTCAGATAGACGTAATTTCGATGGCATTGACCTTGAAGTTATAGAAGGTGACCTAAGAGACACCGATTCTCTAGAACGTGCTGTCACTGGCTGTAATACCTTGTTTCATATTGCCGCAGACTACCGCTTGTGGTTGCCTGATCCAGCACCAATGTATGCAACAAATGTAGACGGGACACGAGAATTAATTATTGCTGCTACTAAAGCCGGAGTTGATAAAATTGTCTACACCAGTAGCGTCGCAACACTGGGCATTAATAAAGATGGCACACCTTCTGATGAGACTACGCCGGTAACTCTTGAAGATATGATTGGTCATTATAAGCGTTCAAAATATCTGGCTGAACAAGAAGTCCATAAATTAGTTAAAGAAATGGCCAGCCCAGTTGTTATTGTTAATCCTTCAACGCCAGTCGGGCCACGCGATATCAAACCAACGCCTACTGGGAGAATCGTCCTCGATACAATTCGTAATCGCATGCCTGCCTATGTCGAAACTGGCTTGAATATCGTGCATGTTGATGATGTTGCAAATGGACATTGTCTTGCATTGGAGAAAGGCAATATTGGCGAACGTTACATTCTTGGTGGCGACAATCTGACATTGGCACAGATATTAGAATACATTTGCATCAATCAAGGAATGACGCCGCCATCTATTAGGTTACCTCATAATTTAGTCTTGCCTATTGCCTGGATAATGGAACGCATTGCCAGCATTACTCATAAAGAACCCAGAGCCACTGTTGAGAGTGTCAAAATGTCTAAAAAAATTATGTTTTTTTCCAGTGATAAAGCAACAGAAAAATTAGGCTATCAATCAAGACCCGGCATTGAAGGCCTTGAAGACGCTATAAAATGGTTTAATGAAGAGAACTATAAATAATAAAAGATAGCAGTATATCTTTTATTATTGGTTGCGCTGTCCTTAGCGCACACTCTTCCATGACCCTATTCATCAGATTCTAGTAATTAGAGCCAAGGCTTTAATCGAGGGCAACATCCGTGTTGTGCCTATAATATAAATCTGTATTCATAATATAGCTATTACCTCAATCGAGGATTTTATTGTCATTGTTAACTACTCTCTAATAAGTAATCCATTTAGACTATTTGTACATCTATAAGAAACATTTATAATTTTTCTTAATACTCAGGCATAAAAAAGTCGAATGCCACAAGACATTCGACTTTCTATCTTATTGAATACGCTTTTAGATCTTAAACTGGCACGCCTATAAAACGGCTATTCACCAAGAAGTGAACCCAAATACTAGCGGCATAACCTAATGCAATTGCCCATGTCCATTTAAGATGAGCAAAGAAGGTGTAGATGCCTCTGGCCTGTCCCATCACCGCAACACCTGCAGCAGAACCAACAGAGAGTAAAGAGCCACCCACACCAGCAGTTAATGTCACCAATAACCACTGCGCTTCGTCCATGTGCGGCATCATCGTTAATACCGCAAACATTACCGGAATATTATCAATGATGGCTGAGACGATACCGACTAGAACGTTAGCGGTTGTAGGACCCAGATCGATATACATGAACTGAGATAGTGCCGCAAGATAACCCAGAGTACCAAGACCACCGACACATAAAATCACACCGTAGAAAAACATCAAGGTATCCCATTCGGCCTTTGCTAATATATCAAAAATATCAATTGTTTCTTCTTCAGTATGATCACTGGCACTGACTGATTCTGCACCTAAAGGACCGGCGCCGGGAGTGTATTCGTACTCTTCTTTTTTCCGTTTCAGAGCACGTATGTTCTTCATCTTCAGATAATAACCAAATATTTTCAGGAAGCCCAAGCCTGTCATCATGCCAATGACTGGCGGCAAATGTAGAAAGTTATGCGCACAAACCGCCATCGTAATCGTCATGATAAACATACCAACAACAATAAAAGCACCGTCTTTCATTTCGACTTTTTCTTCTATCGCTTCTGGTTTATCTTTAGCAACAAACATTGACATAATCACTGCGGGTATTAGCCAGTTAACCAAGGAAGGTAGTATTAAGGCAAAGAAAGTTGTGAACGGAATAACGCCTTTTTGCCAGACCATTAAGGTGGTGATATCACCAAACGGGCTAAATGCACCCCCTGCATTAGCAGCCACCACTATATTGATACAGGCAAGTGCAATAAATTTAGTATTTGTGCCCCCTACAGCCATCGCCACCGTCGACATTAATAATGCCGTAGTCAGATTATCTGCAATTGGTGAAATCAAGAAAGCCAGGACACCGGTTATCCAAAAAATATTGCGTAAGGAAAAGCCTCGTGACACTAACCAGGCACGTAACGCATCAAACACATTACGTTCGGCCATGGTATTGATATAGGTCATCGCAGCGAGTAAAAACAAGAATAATTCAGCAAACTCAAGCAGGTTATGCCGGATCATGATTTCAGCAGTATGTTTATCGCCGGATTGTGAATAAACAATGGCAACAAACATCCAGATGATGCCCGCAGCGACCATTACTGGCTTAGACTTACGTAGATGAAGCTGGTCTTCAAAAACAACCAGACTATAAGCGAGGACAAAAACAACAAGGCAAACTATACCTGCCCAATGAGCAGTAAAATCCTGCAAATGCGCATCACCTGCTGCCAAAACAGCATTAGGAAATGATAAAAACATCGATAAAATCGAAATCGAAATTGCCTTCACGTTAACTCTCATTGCATAACCCCTGATTATTGCTTTCCGTATTTATTATCGTGGTGTTTCTTAGTGGGACCAATGATGCCACATTTAACCTTATTTATTAAACATTTAGTTCAATAAATCATTGATTTAGATGGATAATCACATATATCAAATTTGAACAGTTCAAAACAATTGTGGTCAGATTTTAACCGTTAAATGAACCATACTTTACCGGGTTTACATCAATTAACTTAACCACCATGAATTCATATTGAATATAACGGTTATTTTTACATTTTCTTTACAATATTCTCAGTAATTCACAATAAAAGCAGGTCTTTTAAGAACATCAACCCTTTGTTCAGTTCAGGTATAATGCTCCAATGATAAAAGAACTCAGCAGTAGCAAATTTCTAATCCCGGCAATGGCCATTCTCGCCATATTAGCGACCAGTGCTGGATTTTATATCTCGCTAAAACAAGCTCAACAATCAGCTTCTAATATAGAGGGCTTGTTTTGGCCAAATCCAAAACAAATAAATGCGTTTTCTGTTCTTGACCAAGATGGTGAAACCTTTGGTTTAAACCAAATGAAGGGTAAATGGTCTTTTATATTCTTTGGTTACAGTCATTGCCCAGACGTCTGTCCAATAACAATGTCAGTGATGACAGATTCCTATAAAGAGCTTATCGGGGATAATAATGAACTACAGGTTATATTTGCGTCAGTCGATCCGGAACGCGATACAACAGAAAAACTGTCACAGTATGTCAGTTATTTTAATCCCGACTTCATTGGCCTCGGCGGTAGTAATGAAATGATAAAGAGCCTCACAGGCCAAATCGGCGTGGCTTATTATATTAATAACGAGAATCAAACTGAAGACTATCTAGTGGATCATTCAGCTTCAATATTTCTAATCGACCCTTTAGGTCGAATGGTTGGCAAACTATCACCACCACACGAGAAAAATAAAATCATCCAACAGTTCACTAAAATAAAAAACTTTATAAATGAACAAAGTTAATTTATTTCTACTGACCATATTTATTTTTCAGACATTTTTTTCCAGCTCAGCATTTACCAATGAAAGTGTGGAAGTTAGATTTTCTGATGCATGGATTAGTGAGGCTCCACCAACGGTATCTGTCCTTGCAGGATATGCAAACATCTACAATGCCTCAGATAAACCAATAGCACTAATCAAAGTTTCTAGCCCAAACTTTTCTAAGATTGAAATCCACCGTAGCGTGTTAAATGGCGATATGGTCTCGATGGAGAAACAAGAATCATTAGAAATACCTGCAAAAAATACTATTAAGTTATCTCCCGGCGATTTGCATCTGATGTTATTTGATCCAGATAAGCCATTACGCTCCGGTGATACAGCAACACTCAACTTTTCATTTTCTGATGGACACAATCAAAGCATAGAAGCACAAGTAGAACGCCGAAGTAGTAATGACCATAGCAGTGAAGATCACTCACATCACCATCATTAATTATGTCTGAAACATCAGCTACTGGTTCTCGAATCATGGATTGTATTAAGGTCTGGCCTCAATACCTTATTCCACAACATAGTTTATCAAAACTAATGTATTGGCTAACGAGGATTCAATTTAAACCCTGGAAAAATCTGTTAATCAATCAAGTTGTCAGACTATACAATGTCGAGCTGAATCAAGCTGAAAGAGAATCTGCAGATGACTATATTTCGTTTAATGATTTCTTTACACGTCATCTGAAACAATCCGCAAGAACATGGAACTTGAATAAAAGCAGTATCCTTAGTCCAGTAGATGGTGCCATTAGTCAAATTGGTAAATTGGACAACAACAACATCATACAAGCCAAAGGGAAAACCTATACTCTCGATACACTCTTGGCCAACGATACAGACACAATCGCTAAACTAAGCGATGGTTTTTTTACGACCTTATATCTATCACCTAGAGACTATCACCGCATACACATGCCGGTTAGAGGCAAACTAATCAAATCAATCTATGTTCCCGGTAATTTATTCGCTGTAAATAATGCGACAGTTAGAAACGTTGACAACCTCTTTGCTCGTAATGAACGATTTATTAGTATTTTTGAAACGGACTTAGGCCTGATGGCACAAATCATGGTCGGTGCTATCTTCGTCGGCAGTATGGAAACCGTATGGCTAGGACAGATAACGCCACCTTATACCCGCCAATTAGATATTAGAGAATACAAAGATAACCCAGTGATCCTTGAACAAGGACAGGAATTCGGACACTTCAACATGGGCTCAACAGTCATACTTGTATTTGAAAAAGAATGTCTAAGTTGGTTAACTGATCTAAAGGCCAGTGATGCGATTGAAGTTGGACAAGAATTAGGAAAGGTTAATAACTAAATCAATGAGTAAACAATACAATGTAAGCTATGGCACAGGAGATACCTCTTTTCAGGCAGCAGGAAGCGAAACAGGTATTGGGCAACTGGTGGACAAATTCTACGAACGTATGGGCACCGACCCAAGGTTTAGCACAATATATAATATGCACCCGGATGATATAGAAACATCAATAGACAAACTCGCAAGATTTTTATGCGGCTGGTTGGGTGGTCCAAAACGATATCAAGAAAAATACGGCCCCATCAGTATCCCTGCTGTACACCAACATTTAATAATTGGTACTGATGAACGTGATCAATGGTTAACTTGCATGAAAGAAAGCATTGATGAACAAACATACGAAGTAGATTTTAAAGAATATCTGATATTTCAATTAGGAATACCGGCCGAAGTCATTAGAAAACGTTGCAACATGTAAAACGTCACTAGAAAACCGTGGTGACCCCAATATTTTTGAAACACCTATTAAACTGGTGAATTTTTTAACCCGTTATGCCGCTATTTCAACATACGAAGAACGACTAGTCGGTTTTGGAATTGCATAACCTTCTTGCTTAAGTCCATCAATATGAAATGAAATAGCCTCACGCATATTCTGCTCAGTATCTTCATGAGTACTACCAGTAGAGACACAACCTGGTAAATCTGGAGAATAAGCCGAATATCCAGTTTCCGATTTTTCTATAATAATCAGGTATTTCATTATTTCAGTCCTGCTTGTTTCAGAATACTATTCATTGTAGCTGGTGCGAGGTCATCTTTCATCTTCCCGGGGATTGTTACGAGTCCTTTTTTCTCAATATGCTTATACTGTCGATGACTACCTCGTGTTCTCGCCAAAAACCAACCGTCATTCTCTACTAATTTAATGGCTTCCTTTACCTTCAATGTATTACATCCTTATAGTTGTAACGTTCCTGTTAACTTTACAAAAAACATTATAGCCTATTCTTGATTATTTCCTTAACAACAACTCTTATCACCTTGCTGAATCGGCGGGCACTTAACAGAACCATAAGAACAAAACACACAACAATTCCCAGCTTGTGGTTTTAACAATGAATGACATGATTTACATTCATAAAAATACAAACATGAATCCGTCGGCATAGTTCCCTGTTTTTCATGTCCACAATCAGGACATGTGATTTCAGATTCTAAAATTATTTTTGGCATGATAGGAAAACTGAGGTCTGCCCCTTATCTATTTCCTTTAGTCTTCATAGATATTTAACTTCCGCTTTGGAGCGTTAAAATTAGAACTCTGCATTCGGCCATTAGCAGATATTCATAATTAAACTATGAAGCGCAATTCTCCTGTAACTCATTTCGACGAGAAATTATTTTCTTGTGCGAGTAATTCGCATAAATAATTCTAATTACCATTGCTGGTATCAATCCAACACTAATGACAGCATACCAAAATAAGAATGGAGTTCTATCTAATATCAATGTCACAGGCTCTAAACCAATTCTCCAGAATATAATACTTATTGAGTTTGTGAAAAATGCATTTTTAAGAGCTAGAAGGCTTGAAATACAAAATAATATTCCAACAATAGAAAGGTAAATACGGATTATAGGCAGCAATAACTTTTCATTAAACTTCTTTGTGGATAAGCCTATGAGACATAGCAATATAAATAATGGTGCAATTATTACTAATAAAAATCTTGAAGGTTCGTTTAAAACGAAAGCTCCATAAACACCTCCCAATAATATAATTATAAGAATAAGACATGTAATCGCTTCACGTAATGTGGGCTTCTGTGAGATAAAATACGTATTAATGGTTTCTTTGAAGGCAGGGTTTTTATGGGATAGAGAAAAGGTCCAGCCAATGATACAAGTGCTAATAAAAGAATGATTATTTGAGAAGACGTGATCATATTTATTCTCACCCTAAAAAGGGTTTATTGTTTGTATTGCCTGTTAATATCATTTGGTATTGATGTAAGACAATACAAAAAGATGATTGTTAAGCTCTATTAACATACTTCAAATGGGGTAGGTTTAATCGATCCCTTATGGCTTGCCGAGGCATTTCTCTTCGTTACATCTCTTTTTGGCAAGCAAAAGAAAGTTTTGTACAGGATGTACTTATGCTGCGATCGCATGGATGCGAATGAGCAGTAAACTCGCCGTTAGGCGAAACCAATGCAAAAAGAATAATGTTATTTAAACGACTGGATACCGGCTCGAAGGCCGGTATGACGAAAGAGAAACTACCCTGCTAATGCCACTAAACACAGACTCATCAACATATTTGGTGCAAGCCCCAATGCCAGTATAGCAATGCCATTAACGCTGAGGACAAAGCGCATTTGTTTTGATGACTTGATCGCTGTCATTGAATCTGGTTTATCAAAATACATTAGTTTAATAATACGAAGATAGTAGTAAGCACCGATTATCGAAAATAAAACGGCTATAGCTGCCAGTTCAACAAAACCTGATGCAACGAGTTCTTTTAATACAAACCATTTAGACCAGAATCCAAGAAAAGGAGGAACACCTGCCATTGAAAACATGATGCATAGCATAACAAAGGCAAACCACGGGCTTCTTTCCGACAAACCCTTGAAATCAACAAGCATATCTGCTTCGAAACCATTACGTCCAAGCAAGATTATCATGCCAAATGCACCCATACTCATTAATGCATAGCTAATGATATAGAACATTGAGCCAGAGAAACCTGATGTTGTTCCTGCAATCAAACCCAGAAATAAGAAACCAACATGGGCTATCGTTGAATAAGCCAACATGCGTTTCATATTGGTTTGCGCGATAGCAATAATATTTCCAGTAGCCATGGATAGCACAGCCAGTATCATCAGGATTGATTGCCAGTCGCTAACCAAAGGCATTAAACCATCAACCAGTACTCGCATCGCCATAGCAAATGCAGCCAGTTTAGGTGCTGTGCTGATAAATAAGGTCACTGATGTAGGCGCGCCTTGATAAACGTCTGGTACCCACATATGAAATGGTGCAGCACCTAGTTTGAATGCAATACCAATGATCAAAAATATCATGCCATAAACCAGATACGCATGATTTGCATCATCAACATTGATTCTTTCAGCAATGGTCAGTAAATCCAGAGACCCTGTTAGCCCATAGATCATTGAAATCCCATAGAGCAACATACCCGATGCTATTGCACCCAATACAAAATATTTCATAGCCGCTTCTGGTGCAGTCTTTGAGTCACGTTGCATGGCAACCATGGCATAGAGAGAAAGTGATAACAGTTCAAGACCAAGGTAGACAGATAATAAACTATAGGCTGATGCCATAATCATCATGCCAAGCACTGCAAACAAACCAAGCACGAAGTATTCACCTTTCAGAAATTTGTGCTCTTTTAGATAATCATACGAATAAAGAAATACCACAAAGATGATGCCACACATAAATGCTTTAAGAATGGCACTCATGGAGTCACTGACAAAACTGCCATTAAAAGCGATCTGCGCTTTGTCTGGAAAGTAAAATAATACTAACGCCATGACGACCAACAAACTTGCTTGAGTTGTCCAGTACGTCAAAAGATGTAAGGGATCTTTACTAAACGCATCCACCATCAATACCAGACACGCCAATGTAAGGAGCGTTATTTCTGGTAGTGCAATGATTAAGTCAGCATTCATAATTCACCATTTATAGAATCTTTGTTTGGAGCACATGCTCGATCAGTTGTTCTACTGTCACATGCATGACTTCGAATATCGGTGCTGGCCAAATTCCGAATGTTAAAACAACAACAGCCAAGAGAAAGAGAATAAACGCTTCTCGTCCGTTAATATCCTTTAATTCTGCAACAGATTCCTTATTGACTTCACCAAAGACAACGCGTTTATACATCCATAAGGTATAAGCGGCGCCTAAAATTAATGTTATTGCTGCCGTAAACGCGATCCAGAAACTAGCCTCGTAGCTACTTAGAATAACTAGAAACTCGCCAACAAAACCCGATGTCCCTGGCAAACCGGCATTAGCCATTGCAAACAACATCATAAAGGCAGCAAAGTACGGCATGCTATTTACCACGCCACCATAGTCTTTAATCATTCGACTATGCATGCGGTCATACATAACACCGACACACAAGAACATCGCCGCAGAGATAAAACCATGAGAAATCATCTGCATCATCGCGCCTTCCATACCCATAATAGCGCCTGATGATGATCCGCTAGCGGCAACAATACTAAACGGCAGAAAAAACCCGAGTGTCACAAAACCCATATGCGATATAGAAGAATAGGCAATCAGCTTTTTCATGTCTTCCTGAACCAGTGCAACAAAACCGATATAAACAATGGCAATGAGTGAAAGTACAATCATTGCATCGCCAAAATAGGCACTGCCATCAGGGGCAATTGGCAAACTGAATCTCAGAAAACCGTAACCACCCATCTTCAACATAATCGCTGCCAAGATCACAGAACCACCGGTTGGTGCTTCTACGTGCGCATCTGGTAACCATGTATGCACTGGCCACATTGGAATCTTCACCGCAAAGGCTAAAAAGAAAGCCACGAAAATAAATTTCTGAGCGGTTAAAGTCAGTGGCACATTATGTAAGGCTTCAATATTAAAACTACCTGCAACTGAATAGAGGTATAGAAATGCTACTAGCATGAATACCGAGCCGAGGAAGGTATATAGGAAAAACTTGATTGTGGCATAGACTCTGTTTGGCCCACCCCAAATACCAATGATCAAGAACATTGGTATTAACATCGCTTCCCAGTAGACATAAAACAAAATGGCATCTAGCGCGACAAAGACACCGTTCATTACGCCAGTCAATATCAAGAAGGCACACATATAATAAGAGATGTGTTTTTCTATCACTTCCCATGCGGCCAATATAACCAGAATAGTGGTAAAACTGGTCAGCATTATTAATGGTAGGGCAATCCCATCCACACCTAAGTGATATTTAATATCAAAGGCTTTTATCCAATCTGATTCTTCAATAAATTGCATACCTGCATAAGAAGGATCGAACTGAGAATATAGAATGACAGAAAAGATAAAGGTAATGACGGAAACCGCAAATGAAAAATACTTGACCGTTTGTTCCTGTCGATCGCCCGCAATCAATGCCCAGATACCGCCGATGATCGGAGTCCAGATAAGAATGCTTAAAATGGGTAAACTATTTAATGTCATTGTTTAAATTTTATTCTTCTATTTTTTTATTCAAGCTCTGTGTGTCAACCCAAAACACCATGTACAAATATAGCGAGCAGTACTAGCAAGCCTATAATTATTGAAAAGGCATAATGATAGAGATAACCGGACTGTACATGACGAACAATACTTGAAAACACACGTACACTTCTCGCCGTACCATTGACAAAAAAGCCATCAATTATATTGATGTCCCCTATCCGCCAAAGTAATTGACCAATTCCTGTTGATCCTTTTGCGAATACGAGTTGATTAAAATCATCAAATCCGTATTTATTGACAAGCAATTTGTGCACAGGACCAATTTTACTAACGACTTTGGCAGGAATGTCCGGGAACTTGATATAGCACAACCAAGCAACAAAAATACCTGCGGACATCAATATAAGGACTAGTGGATGCTGAATGGAGTGTAATAAAAAGCCGCCAATACCATGATAGTCTTCACCCATCTCAGCCAGAACGTCATGACCACCAGTGCTCGCAACATAAATTGCGTCACCAAAATATTCACCGAATAACATTGGCCCAATTAAGAAAGCACCTAATATTACCGAAGGAATAGCTAAAACAATTAATGGTACGGTCACAACAGCAGGTGCTTCATGCAAATGTTTCCATGTATCTATGTCCATCCTTTGCTTGCCGTGAAAGGTCATAAAAAATAATCGGAAACTGTACAAAGCAGTTATAAACACACCAGACATAACTGAGAAATAGGCGAAACCAGACCCTGCTAATGTAGAGTGGTGAACCGCTTCGATGATTGCATCTTTGGAAAAGAAACCAGACGTGCCGGGAAAACCAATCAATGCGAGTGTTCCAAATAAACAAGTAATCCAGGTGATCGGCATTACTTTATATAAGCCACCCATCTTTCGCATATCTTGCTCATGATGCATGACAATAATCACAGCACCCGCTGCAAGGAATAATAATGCTTTGAAAAATGCATGGGTCACCAAGTGGAACATTGCCGCAGCATAAGCTGAGGCTCCTAGAGCAACAGTCATATAACCTAATTGTGACAAGGTGGAATAAGCCACAACACGTTTAATATCGTTTTGCACCAATCCTAATAATCCCATGAACAGTGCGGTGATCGATCCAATCACCAATATAAAACTAAGTGCCGTTTCTGATAATTCAAACAGTGGTGACATTCTCGAGACCATGAAAATACCAGCGGTGACCATCGTCGCAGCATGAATCAATGCTGAGATAGGTGTCGGACCTTCCATTGAGTCAGGCAACCAAACGTGCAGTGGGACTTGTGCAGATTTACCCATCGCACCAATGAATAAGCAGATACAGATAACAGTCATTAACGACCAAGGCTCATCACCCCATATCGTTATAGTTGCATCGGCATGCTGTGCTACATTGCTAAAGATTTCAGCATAATCAAGTGAATCGAAAGTCATTACAATTGCAGCGATACCCAATAGGAAACCAAAGTCCCCTACCCGGTTTACTAGAAACGCCTTCATATTTGCGAAAATCGCGGTTTCTTTTTTATACCAAAAACCAATCAATAGATAAGAAACCAGACCAACTGCTTCCCAACCAAAAAACAACTGTAGGAAGTTATTCGACATGACTAGCATCAGCATGGCAAAAGTAAATAAGGAGATGTAACTAAAGAAGCGCTGATAACCCGGGTCATCATGCATGTAACCTATGGTGTAGATATGAATCATCCATGAAACAAAAGTGACAACGACCATCATGGTGACCGAGAGTGAGTCAATTAGAAATCCAATCTTAAAATCTATACCACCGCTACTCAGCCATGTATATAAAGTTTGATTATAGATCTCACCACCATCAAACATATGGTATTTATAAGCCACCATAGAAAGAATACTGGATGTAGCAACGCCAATTATAGTTACCCAATGCGCACCACTTCTTCCGATAATTTTACCAAACAGACCAGCAATCAAAGAGCCTATTAATGGCGCTAGTACAATAGCGAGATATATTTGTTCCATATTATTCATCATTGACTATCCTTTCATGCTATCCAGATCATCAACATTAATCGATCCTTTGCTGCGGAACATAACAACCAAAATCGCCAGACCAATTGCTGCCTCAGCAGCTGCAACAGTCAAGATAAAGAAAACAAAAATCTGTCCGTGTATATCGCCAAGAAAATGTGAAAAAGCAATAAAGTTCATATTCACTGATAACAACATCAATTCAATACACATCAAAAGAATAATGACATTCTTTCTGTTTAAAAAAATACCGGCAATGCTAATGCAAAATAACAGTGCAGCTAATGATAAAACTTCGGGCAAGGTAATCATGCGTCAGATTCCCCGTTCTTAATATTAGGCTCAGACTGCATCTTAACGATTCGTAATCGATCTGCTTTTTTAACAAAAACCTGTTCCTCAGGACTTATCGACTTGTTCACTTTCGACTTACTCATGCTGAGAGAGATTGCAGCAATGATAGCGACTAATAATATTGCACCCGCTATTTCAAATTGATAAAGGTATTGGGTATATAACGTCAGGCCTAATTCTTTAGTATTACTGTAATCAGGCCCAACAGATTTAATTGCCATATAGGTATCGGACATAAAGTAATCTGAACCCACAACTAGTCCCATCGCCGCGACCATCAAAACTGCGACCGTAATGCCAACTGGTAAGAATCGTGCAAACCCTTCACGTACGGTTACCAGGTTAATGTCCAGCATCATGACAACGAAGAGGAATAACACCATAACTGCACCGACATATACTAGCACCAGCGTGATGGCTAAAAATTCTGCTTGTAACAACAACCATATTGCAGCGGACGCAAAAAAAGATAGCACAAGAAATAAAGCTGAGTGGATCGGGTTACGCATAACCACAACCATCGTTGCAGACAGCAGTAATATTCCGCTAAAAAGATAAAAGACTATTTGTTCTATCATTTATTTTTATCTTATTTATAAGTAAATATGTTGTTATTAACGATACAAGGCATCTTTCGCCCGATCTTCTGCCAGTTGTTTTTCGACCATATCACCAATTTCTAGCAGTCTTGGTTTAGTCATTAATAAATCACCGCGCTCTTCGCCGTGATATTCGAATATTCGTGTTTCCACAATAGAATCAACCGGACATGACTCTTCACAAAATCCACAAAAGATACATTTAGTCAGGTCAATGTCATATTTAGTTGTACGCCGACTACCGTCATCACGAGCTTCCGATTCAATAGTTATCGCCACTGCCGGGCAAACAGCTTCACATAATTTGCACGCTATACAACGTTCTTCACCATTAGGATAACGGCGCAATGCGTGCAGACCACGAAATCGATGTGATTGAGGTGTCTTCTCTTCAGGATATTGCACCGTGATCTTGCGCTTAAATAAATATTTTCCAGTAAGACGCAAACCTTTAAGTAATTCCCAAAGGAATAAACTGGTGACGTAATTTTTAATTTTATTAGCCATTATGATTAATTAAACCAAGGTGGAGTATTAGTAACTACCAATGCCGAAACCACGACCAACCAGACTATTGTTATTGGGATAAATACTTTCCAACCCAGACGCATAATCTGATCATAACGATAGCGTGGGAAAGTAGCCCTGAACCATAAAAACAGAAACATAAAAAATGATGTCTTGGCTAATAACCAAAACATAGGCGGTACCCAGGTAAAAAGATCTTCAAGACCTGGAATGCCCTGAAAAGGTGATAACCATCCACCGCAAAACATAATGGCCGATAATACCGCTATCAAAATCATATTGGCGTATTCAGCCATAAAGAATACAGAGAATGCCATGCCACCGTATTCAACATGGAAACCAGCCACAATTTCAGATTCACCCTCTGCCACATCAAATGGCGCGCGGTTTGTTTCTGCTAAGCCAGAGATAAAATAGATAACAAATAATGGAAACAACGGTATCCAGAACCAATGAATCACACTACCTGCCTGGGAATTTACTATGTCACCTAGGTTTAAACTACCAGCAGCAACTAAGACACCGACTAGGGCAAATCCCATTGCGATTTCATACGCCACAATTTGCGCCGCTGAACGCATCGCGCCCAAAAAGGCATACTTAGAATTTGAGGCCCAGCCAGCAATGATCACACCGTAAACTGCTAATGATGTCAGTGCTAATACATACAGCAACCCAGCGTTAATATTTGCTAATACTTTAGTATCGTCAAAGGGGATGACTGCCCATGCTGCTAATGATGGCGCTAAAGAAAGTATTGGCGCCATAATAAACAAAGCTCGGTTTGAGCCGGTAGGCACTATAATTTCCTTAACCATAAGTTTGACCGCATCGGCGATAGGCTGACCTAGTCCCCACAAACTAAAACCAAAGAAACCTACTCGATTCGGACCAATACGCCCTTGAATAAAGCCTATAACCTTTCGTTCAGCGTAAGTGAAGTAAGCAACCGTTATTAACACGGGTATTAATATTGAAAGAATTTTAACTACGGTCTGTAATACAGTCAGTGCCTGAGCTTGATAATCAACCGGCAAAAGAATTGTTGTTATCGGTAACAACACATTTTGACTTATGAATTGATAGATTATATCTAACATTGCATCAAGCCTTTGCGATCCTGATTGAACCGAATGATGCACCCAAATCAATCTGAGCCGGATGTGCCGATTGAATCAGAACACAATCATCAGGAACTCTATCATCAATAACTACTTTCAAATTAACAGCACTATCATCTTGTTCAACTTTTGCTGTATCAGCATCGCTTAAATTATTTTTATCTGCCAATGCTGTATTGATATGAATCGCACCATCAGAGACATTATCAGTTTGCTGTAATGAAACGGCACGTCGACAAATTGAATCAATCATATTCATCGGTGTTTCAGTAATTCGTTGTAAATCTGCGCCATTTTTTTCGATAGCGACAGGTGAACACCAGTGATCCATATTTTCAGCCTTGATAGCGCCTATTGTTTGCATCACTTCAGTATTTACATCTGATGAAGACTGATATTCAAAACCATCCAAGTTAAAGATATTGCCTAACACTCTTAACAATTTCCAGCCCGGTCTTGCTTCACCAAGTGGTGGCACTGCCCCGGTAAAGCTTTGGCTAATGCCTTCATTATTTATATAGGTACCAGAGGTCTCGACAAATGCTGAAATAGGTAACATGACATCTGCATAGTTTTCAATTTCGTCACTTCGATATGCTGTTAATGAAATGACCAATTCAGCATCATTCATTGCTGTGCGCGCAGCACGACTATCCCAACAATCCAGTTCTGGTTCAACGCCCATCAGAAAATAGGCTTTTAATTTTGCTTGCAGCATTTCGTTGCTGTTCATGCCAACACTGGAACATTCTTTACCGCCAGCATGACGATGGGGAACTGCGCCGGCTAACCATGCGCCAGAACTATTTGCGGCCTCAGATAAATAACCCAACTTTGACTTACTAATCTTGGCAATTAAACCCGCAAGAGTACGTAATAATGAAAATTGCGGATGTGCAGTTGCCGTATTACCTAGTAATACGATTGCGTTATCTGAATCAATAAGTTTGCTGGCGATTGTTCGATGTGTATCAGTAATATTTGCATTTTCAACACACTGTTTTGTTTGAGCGTCGACTGAACCATCGCTTGTTTCAATAAGCGCCTTTAATATAGAAGCCAATTCAACTGACAATTGTTCAGGAGCTACAATACTCTTCGCTGCAAGCGGATAGTTAAAGTCATAATCAATCGGATTCAACAGCATAATTGCAGCACCTTTGAGTGCAGCCTTACGCAGGCGATGATTAATGATCGGTTGTTCCTTTCTAACATTACTACCTATCAAGAGTGCCGATTGCAATGTTTCTAATTCTGAAACTGCTTGCCCCAAATAAGGAAACTGTGACACTGATCCTTGATCTGAAAAGTCGGCTTGCCTTAAGCGGGTATCAATATTACTCGAACCAATACCACGTGCGAATTTCTGTAATAAATAAAGCTCTTCTAAGGTTGCAGAGGGAGACGCTAATATGCCTATTTGTTCTGCGCTATGCGACTCAATAACGCCATTTAGTTTTTCCTTAACAACATCTAACGCAGTTTCCCAATCAACTTCTTTCCAGGAACCCTCTTCTTTGATCATCGGTGTTTGCAAACGATCATCGCTGTAGACACCTTCATAGCTAAATCGATCTCGATCAGAAAGCCATACTTCATTTATTGATTCATTTTCAGCTGGGGCCACGCGTTTAACACGATCACCTTTTACGTGAAAATGGATATTTGATCCTACTGAATCATGTGGTGCAATACCGTCTTTTTGTACCAGCTCCCAGGTTCTTGCAGAATAGCGAAAGGGTTTTGAGGTTAATGCACCAACGGGACAAAGGTCGATGATGTTACCTGACATTTCAGAGCTGACACTTTTTTCTATGTAAGTACCAATCTCCATATTTTCGCCGCGGCCAGTTGCACCCATTTCACGTAAACCGGCTACTTCTTCACCAAAACGAACACAGCGTGTGCAATGTATACAACGGGTGAGATCGGTTTGTATTAGTGGTCCAATATTTTTATCTTTTACGACACGTTTCTTCTCTTGATATCGAGAGACATCACCGCCATAACCCATGGCCAGATCTTGTAATTCACATTCACCACCCTGATCGCAAATAGGACAATCGAGCGGATGATTAATTAACAAAAATTCCATGATTGATTTTTGTGCATCGATCGCTACTTTAGATTGTGTTTTAACGACCATGCCATCCATAACAGGCGTGGCACATGCGGGTAACGGTTTTGGAGCTTTTTCAACTTCAACCAGACACATTCTGCAATTAGCAGCGACGGTTAACTTCTTGTGGTAACAGAATCGTGGCACATAGATGCCATTGGCATCCGTTACCTCAATTAGCATCTGCCCTTTATCCGCCTTTAAGGACTTGCCATTTACTTCAATTGTTATTTGATCGTCTGACATACTATTTATTAAGCGGCCTCAGAGTCGTCGGCATGTCCTGAACCTACCATGCAGCGTTTATGATCGATGTGATACTGGAATTCATCTCGAAATTGTTTAATAAAACTTCTCACTGGCCATGCAGCCGCATCACCGAAGGCACAAATAGTACGACCTTCAATCTTACTAGCAACATCATCGAGTTTATCCAAATCACCTTGTTCGCCTTTACCCTCTTCGATACGTTTAACGACACGATACAACCAGCCGGTACCTTCACGGCAGGGTGTACATTGCCCGCATGACTCAGAAAAATAAAAACGTGATAATCGTTCCAATGCCTTGACCATACAGGTCGTGTCGTCCATAACGATCACCGCACCAGAACCCAACATAGAACCAGACTTGGCAATAGCATCGTAATCCATATTAGTTTCAAGCATGACATCGCCATGCAACACTGGCATAGAACAACCACCCGGTATAACTGCTTTTAAACCGCGACCATTACGAACGCCACCAGCCATTTCCAACAATTTGGAGAATGGAGTACCTAATGGAATTTCAAAATTACCAGGATTATTAACGTGTCCACTAACAGAAAAACATTTAACACCACCACTATTAGGTACGCCTTTCTCGGCAAACCAGTTACCACCATTACGTATGATGTTAGGCACTGAGGCAAAGCTTTCAGTATTATTGATCGTCGTCGGTTTACCGTATAAACCAAAGTTAGCAGGAAATGGTGGTTTGAATCTTGGCTGGCCTTTTTTACCTTCCAACGATTCGAGCAAGGCAGTCTCTTCACCACAGATATAGGCTCCAGCACCTAAACTTGCGTGTATATCAATACTGATATCACTACCTAAAATATTGTCACCTAACAATCCTTCGCGACGCGCTTCTTTCAAAGCATTATCAAAACGTGGAAACGGCTCGTCCATAAACTCACCACGGATATAGTTATAGCCGATACTTGATCCTGTCGCATAACAAGCAATAGCCATCCCTTCAACGATTGAATGCGGGTTGAAACGAAGAATGTCCCGATCTTTACAGGTACCTGGTTCACTCTCATCAGAATTACAAACAATATATTTTTGACCTTCGAAATTTCGCGGCATAAAGCTCCATTTCAAACCAGTCGGAAAACCAGCACCACCTCTACCTCGAAGACCAGAAGATTTAACTTCTTCAATAACATCTTCAGGCGGGATTTTATCATTAATTATTTTCTTTAACGCTTCATAGCCACCAACCTTCAAATAATTTTCTAAGGTCCAGGGCTCATCAAACTGGAGCGTGGCAAAACAAACACTGTTTAATTCCATAATATTATGGGTGCCTATAAAAATAATGATTTTTTCGTGAATGCAAGGAAGCAACGCGCGCACGACTGCATGGATGCAGGAGGTAGAGCGAAGCAGGACGCCAGAGCCGAGAACCGGAATACGTAGGGCAGTTTTTTGCTCCTGCAAAAACTGCATTTCCACCATCCATGGCGGTCATTCGAGCACGTAGCTGACACAGCAGTCGCGGAAAAAGTATGTTTTTAGAGATGCTCATTCCAGGCTATCCAGAATCTCGTCGACCTTATCAGTCGTTAGATTCTCGTAGTATTTATGGTCGATCATCATCATTGGTCCACCGCAACAGGCAGCCAAACATTCTTCTTCACACTTAATATAAAATTTTCCATCGGCGGTTGATTCGCCAGTTTTAATGCCTAGTTTCTTCTCAACATGGTTGACGATGTCATCAGAGCCCATGAGCAAACATGAAATGTTAGTACACACCGAGATACTGTGTCGGCCTACGGGTTGTGTTTCAAACATGGAATAAAAAGAGGAGACTTCATAGACGGCGATATTCGACATACCAAGATAATCCGCAACGGCGTCCATTAATTCTGTTGTTAAAAAACCATCGTTTTGATGTTGTGCTTCGCGTAAGGCTGCTAATACGGCGGATTGTTTTTTATCTTCAGGGTACTTTTCCAGCCACATGTCGATCTCTGATCGAGTATGTTCTGAAAGTATAGTTTTAGTAGTTTCAGTCATTCTTTTACCTGTCGATCTCACCAAACACGATGTCTTGTGTGCCAATGACAGCAACAACATCGGACAACATGTGGCCTTTAACCATCTCGTTCATTGAAGAGAGATGAGCAAAACCAGGAGCACGAACCTTTAAACGATAAGGCTTATTCGCACCATCCGAAATCAAATAAATTCCAAACTCACCCTTGGGATGTTCCACTGCTGAATACACTTCCCCTTCTGGGACACAGTAACCTTCTGTGAATAATTTAAAATGATGAATCAATGATTCCATATCTTCTTTCATTTCTTCACGTTTAGGCGGAACCAACTTATGATCATCAATCGTAACGGGGCCAGGGTTTTGTCTGAGCCAATCAACACATTGTTTTATGATTCGATTCGATTGCCGCATTTCTTCAACACGAACCAAGTAGCGATCATAGCAATCACCATTGGTGCCAACCGGAATATCAAAATCCATTTGATCATAGATCTCATAAGGCTGTTTCTTTCTGAGATCCCATTCAATGCCTGAGCCACGTAACATCGGCCCAGTAAAGCCTAATTGTAATGCCCGTTCAGGACTCACTACAGCAATCCCCACCGTCCGTTGTTTCCAGATACGGTTATCTGTTAATAAGGTTTCGTATTCATCAATACAGCCCGGAAAACGATCCGTAAACGATGCGATATAATCCAGCAACGAGCCCTGCCTATTTTCATTTAATCGGTCGACCTCTTCCTGCTTATGCCACTTGGAAGCTTCATATTTCGGCATCATTGAAGGTAAGTCGCGATAAACGCCGCCCGGACGATAATAAGTCGCGTGCATACGCGTTCCAGAAACTGCCTCATAACAATCCATCAAATCTTCGCGTTCACGAAAACAATAGAGGAACATGGTCATGGCACCGATATCCAGCCCGTGTGTTCCTAACCACATAAGATGGTTTAGTACACGTGTAATCTCATCAAACATGACGCGAATATATTGCGCACGTATTGGTGGGGTAACATCTAATAATTTTTCTATTGCCATGACATAGGCATGTTCATTACACATCATGGAGACGTAGTCGAGTCTATCCATGTATCCAATGCTTTGATTAAACGGTTTACTCTCCGCTAGCTTTTCGGTTCCTCGATGTAATAAACCGATATGAGGATCAGCCCGTTCAATAACTTCTCCATCCATTTCGAGGACAAGCCTTAGCACTCCATGAGCCGCAGGATGTTGAGGACCGAAATTCATAGTCATATTACGAATCTCAGGCATCGTTTTGCTCCTCTGCAGGTGTGGCAAAGCGATTGTCATCGCGAATTACCCGAGGCACCAATACTCTGTTGGTAATAGTAACCGGCTGATAGACCACTCGTTTTTTATCGGGGTCATAGCGAACTTCTACATTTCCTTCCAAAGGAAAATCTTTACGGAATGGATGACCTATGAATCCATAGTCTGTCAGTAGACGACGCAAATCCGGGTGTCCCTCAAACAAGATACCAAAGAGATCAAACGCCTCTCGTTCAAACCAATCGGCTGAACTCCAGATACCTGATACTGAGGCAATGCGAGGATATTCGTCAGACATATAGCAACGAATTCGCAAACGAATATTGTGTTTTATTGATAACAGGTGATAGACAACAGCATAACGCTCATCGGTGTTATGACTATTTTCCTGATCATTATCTTGACGACCACGGCTGAAGCCAGTTGAAGTTGATTCGTTAGTAGACCAATCGACTTGTCCATACGTTGAGTAATCAACACCGCACAAATCGGACAGTTGCGTAAAAGCGAATTGTTCATCATCACGTAATACTTTGCACACTGACAACAAATCATCAGCGGCTAATACTACTGTTACTTCATCACGATCAGTGATGCAATGAGTCAACTCATTGCTAAATCGTTCTTCAAGTTTTGCCGCGAGATTAGCGGTAGAATCCGTCATGCCTATAAAATATTTAGTAGTGTTATCGAGCTATTGTATTAGTTCGTTTTATCTTTTTTTGTAATTGTATTATTCCGAACAATAGGGCTTCCGCAGTTGGAGGACATCCCGGTACGTAGACATCAACAGGGACGATTCGATCACACCCTCTTACGACCGCATAAGAATAATGGTAATAACCACCACCATTTGCACATGAGCCCATAGAAATAACCCAACGTGGCTCTGCCATTTGGTCATAAACCTTGCGTAACGCTGGCGCCATTTTATTCACTAATGTTCCTGCAACAATCATCACATCAGACTGTCTAGGACTTGGTCGAAAAACAATACCGAATCGATCTAAATCATATCGCGAAGCACCGGCCTGCATCATTTCAACTGCACAACAGGCAAGACCAAAGGTCATTGGCCACATCGAGCCGGTTCTGGCCCAATTGATAAGATTGTCTACGCTAGTAGTAACAATACCCGTCTCGTGAATTTTTTCCTCAGCACCCATCTTGTTACTCCCAATCAAGCGCACCTTTGCGCCATTCATAGATAAAACCAACCACGAGTACACCAAGGAATATCATCATCGCCCAAAATCCTGCCATGCCAATACCATCCAACGCAACAGCCCAAGGGAACAGAAATGCGATTTCAAGATCGAAGATAATAAATAGAATGGCAACGAGATAATAACGGACATCAAATTTCATGCGGGCATCTTCAAATGCCTCAAATCCACATTCATAAGGAGACTGCTTTTCCGAATCGGCGCGAGCATGGCCCATTAATTTACCCAATCCGAAACCCAACGCAATCAATACAATACCCATTACCAAGCCGACAAAGGTAAATATAAGGATGGGAAAATAATTCGCCAACATTTGTTTATTCCAAGATCTTTAAAAAAGTGAATTTATAACGTCAAAGTATACTAACAAGATTCGAGCCAATCACCTAAAAACATTGATATTTTTTTATATAATTAGTTTATTTTCAGATGGTGTAATAAATTCTATCAGAATGTCATCAAGGATTAATTTAATTGATAGTTAAAAACCGATAAAAAATGGATCTATCTAATAAAAATATGGGCAAAATCAGAACGGATTTCACACGTCTTACAAATGAAATCTATATCTTGAAAAATCTTTAAATTATATTGTTTGTTGTGATGGCCGACTCAAATCACCACGAGATTACTCTAACTACACACCCAAGTTTTTGATCAATATCAATCTATCTTGATGTTGTGTTATCTATTCACACTTCTCAGAAAGCATCCCCAGGGACACGCACCCATCCTTCCATAAGAATCCGTGCACTACGGCTCATTATCACTTTGGACGCAGTCCATTGGCCATCTTCCTGAGCAGCTTCAGCACCAACTCGTAGGGTTCCCGAAGGATGTCCGAATGTTACCGCGTTCCGCTCACCACCACCCGCGGCTAGGTTCACTAAGGTGCCCGGAATTGCAGCTGCGGTGCCGATTGCCACAGCAGCAGTGCCCATCATGGCGTGATGTAATTTCCCCATCGATAGCGCTCGAACATTTAAGTCGATATCTGAAGCATTAATTTGTTTGCCGCTGGAAGCAACATAATCTTTAGGCTTGCCTACAAAAGCGACCTTGGGCGTATGCTGTCGATCCACGGCCTCTTCGATATTTTCAATCAGGCCCATGCGCACTGCACCGTAGGCTCGAATAGTCTCAAACATGGCTAGTGCTTTATCATCATTGTTAATCGCTTCCTGCAATTCTGTTCCTTTATAAGAGATGTCTTCCGCATTTAGAAAAATGGTCGGTATACCAGCATTAATCATGGTGGCCTTGAATGTGCCAACGCCCGGTACTTCTAAATCATCTATTAAATTTCCAGTAGGAAAAATCGCACCATCACCATCGGCAGGATCCATAAATTCGATCTTCACTTCCGCCGCAGGGAAGGTCACACCATCAAGTTCAAACCCACCGGTTTCCTGTACTTCACCATTAGTAATAGGCACATGGGCGATGATGGTCTTTTTAATATTGGCCTGCCAGATACGCACGATAGCAAAACCGTTCTCTGGGAGTCGACTGACGTCAACCAGACCATTGCTGATCGCAAATGAACCTACCGCTGCAGTCAGATTGCCACAGTTACCACTCCAGTCGACGAAGGCCTTATCGATAGACACCTGACCAAACAGGTAATCAACATCATGATCCGGCTGACTGGTTTTCGACAAAATAACCGTCTTGCTGGTACTGGAGGTCGCGCCCCCCATACCATCAGTATGCTTACCGTATGGATCTGGACTGCCGATCATGCGTAACAATAGAGCATCGCGGGCCGCGCCCGGAACCTGTGCCGATTCTGGCAGGTCATCAAGATTAAAGAACACGCCTTTGCTGGTGCCGCCACGCATATAGGTAGCGAGGATCCTGATCTGGGGTACTTGGCTCATTGTATATCTCCTGCTTAAGCCGCGTTAGATTCAAGAAAGTCTTGAGCAAAACGCTGCAGCACACCACCAGCTGCATACACATGCACTTCTTCGGCAGTATCGAGACGACAGGTCACAGGTACTTCTACCTTATCTCCGTTAGCACGCGTAATGACCACAGTCAGATCTGCACGTGGTGAGATATCACCGAGCACATCATATGTCTCTGTACCATCGATAGCGTAGGTATTACGATTTTCACCGGCCTTGAACTCCAGCGGTAAAACACCCATGCCCACCAAGTTTGTACGATGTATACGTTCGAAACCTTCGGCCACAATGACTTCCACACCGGCCAAGCGAACACCTTTGGCAGCCCAGTCGCGAGAAGAACCCTGACCATAGTCAGCACCGGCGATGATGATCAATGGCTGCTTACGCTCCATGTAGGTTTCTATCGCTTCCCACATGCGGCTCTCTTTGCCTTCTGGTTCAATGCGGGCTAAAGAGCCCTGCTTTATTTCACCATTGTCATCACGGCACATCTCGTTTAACAATTTCGGATTAGCAAAAGTGGCACGCTGTGCGGTCAGGTGATCGCCACGATGCGTCGCATAAGAATTGAAGTCTTCCTCTGGCAATCCCATCTTATCTAGATAGGCACCGGCCGCACTGTTGAGCATGATCGCATTAGAAGGCGACAGATGATCAGTCGTAATGTTGTCACCGAGTACCGCCAATGGTCGCATACCTTTCATCGTACGTTCACCCGCCAATGCCCCTTCCCAATAAGGCGGACGACGGATATAAGTACTCTGCGGACGCCAGTCATACAAGGGACTTTCGGCGGCGGCTCCCTTAACTATATTGAACATAGGTGTGTAAATTTTATTGAACTGTTCAGGCTTAACACATGCTTTAACAATCGCATCGATCTCTTCATCGCTAGGCCAGATATCTTTTAGTGTTACCGGATTACCTTGCTTGTCTTTGCCCAATACATCCTTCTCAATGTCGAAACGAATGGTGCCGGCAATGGCGTAGGCAACCACTAAAGGTGGTGAGGCAAGGAAGGCCTGTTTGGCATAAGGATGGATACGACCATCGAAATTGCGGTTTCCAGACAGTACAGCTGTAGCATACAGATCACGGTCGATGACTTCTTTTTGAATCTTAGGGTCCAACGCACCACTCATGCCATTACAGGTAGTACAGGCGAAGCCCACGATACCAAAGCCAAGCTTTTCCAACTCGGGTAACAGGCCCGCTTCTTCCAGATACAGCTGGACTACCTTGGAACCCGGTGCGAAAGAAGATTTAACCCAAGGTTTACGGATTAAACCCAGTTCATTCGCCTTGCGTGCTATCAGACCCGCGGCAACCATGTTGCGCGGGTTACTGGTATTGGTGCAGGAAGTAATCGCTGCGATGATCACCGCACCATCTGGCATTTTGCCTTCTGCCTCTTCCGCGATAGCCTTGTCGAGTCCAACCGCGATACCGCGTGACTCCAGATCCGACGTTGCTAAACGGCGATGTGGATTTGATGGTCCTGCCATGTTGCGGCATACCGTTGACAGATCAAATGTCAGCACACGCTCATATTCAGCCTGTTTAAGATCATCCGCCCAGAGTCCGGTTACTCTGGCGTAGTTTTCTACCAACGCAACTTGCTCTGGTTCACGACCGGTGAGTTTTAAATAATCGATCGTCTGTTCGTCGATATAGAACATACCCGCAGAGGCACCATATTCCGGCGTCATATTTGAGATGGTGGCACGGTCACCAATGGTGAGTCCCGCGACACCTTCACCAAAGAATTCAAGGTAGGCAGAAACCACTTTCTCGTTACGCAGAAATTCAGTTATCGCGAGTACGATATCAGTCGCCGTTATACCGGGTTGGCGCTTGCCGGTAATGTTGACACCGATAATGTCAGGTAGACGCATCATGGTTGGCCGACCGAGCATGACGGTTTCGGCTTCAAGACCACCAACACCAATGGCAATAACACCGAGCGCATCAACATGAGGGGTATGACTGTCGGTGCCGACACAGGTATCAGGATAAGCCACACCATTACGTGACTGAATCACCGGTGACATCTTTTCCAAATTGATCTGGTGCATGATGCCATTTCCGGCGGGTATGACGTCGACGTTATCAAACGCCGTCTTGGTCCACTCGATAAAGTGAAATCGGTCTTCATTACGGCGATCTTCGATGGCACGATTTTTTTCAAACGCATCTTCTTCAAAACCACCGTGTTCAACGGCCAGAGAGTGATC
>JBLHKL010000011.1:0-32146 GCA_047618295.1 Gammaproteobacteria bacterium
GTAAAAGACACCTTTTACACTGATCCTGAACTAAAACTACAAGATGCTTCAGGTGAGATTAAACCTGAAGATATTCAGTCACTACAAGATATGTTGCTATCTGCTATCTCTAATAAAACTGAATTTGCTAATTGGTTTGGGCATTTTATTACCAACAACCTTGATGAACTTGAACCCGAACATGATCTGCTAGACGAATCTACTTTTATCAGCACACTGAAGAAGCAGGCTAGTCATTTAAACCGTTACGGCAACATTCGATTCTCTTATATCAAGAGTAATGACACGGTAACTTTATTCTATTCAGGTGAATCACTATTATTGTCTAATGCACAGCTCAGCTTAGTAAAATACTTATGCAGCTCACACTGTCTTGATTGCACTGAATTACTCGGATTTAACGACCAAGGTTTGTCATTAGATATTCTCTTTACATTGTATAGTGCTGGTTGCTTTTATTTCGATGAGTGAATTTGAGGTGTTACAAGTTTCATGGTCAGACATGGAAGCGCACTTAAGATCTATACGTACACAGGTATTTATTGAAGAGCAGAATGTTCCTATAGATTTAGAATGGGATGAAAAAGATATTGATTGTGTGCACCTATTAGTCAAGAAAGATAATAACTATATCGCGACTGCTCGTTTACTAAGAACAGGCCAAGTTGGCCGCATGGCGGTACTCAAACCCTTCCGTCGTTATGGTGTTGGCAGTGCAATGCTAAAAATGATCTTAACGATTGCCCATACTATGGACATGAAGACTGTGAGTTTGAATGCTCAAGTCGATGCTATAAATTTTTATGAAAAATTTGAATTTCTAAAACAGGGAGATCCATTTGATGATGCTGGAATTCCTCACGTTAAAATGAAAAGGGTTTTATAAGTCTGAGAGCACTAAAAATGATTTATGGTCTAATTAATACGATAGGTATCACTGCTTATTCTTCGATATTCCACTGGCAAAAACATTAAGGCATCCGCTTCTATTATTATGTCACGACAGCGTAAAGGGGAATCACCCAACTCAAGCGCATCTTCAGACACCCACTCTTCCTGGAATTTTTCAGACTGCCCAGCATCATAGCCTCTTAGATAATCACCACGTCCAAACACTATCCATCTATTGTGTTGTGCTTCTTGGTAACCATGCCCATACCCCTCCTGATATCCGGTTTGATAATCACTGCAACCCGTAGCTAATAAGCAGAATATTAAGCCTATTTTAATTCTTGAATACATTAGCAATTCAATCCTGCTTTATTGGTTGTAATAATTTTATTACTTTCAGAAAACCAGCTCGTATAAAGACACAGTCTATTCTACTATTTTTTACTCTACTTAAACTTGAGCAAGTAATGCGTCAGCGCTACTAGCATCACACGCCAAAATGCTCTCTTCTACATTCACTGTAGACACGACGCCGTCATCAATAATCATAGAATAACGTTCTGATCGAACACCAAGACCAAAGTCAGCAAGATCCAAATTAAGGCCGACTGCATTAGTAAAAGCTGCTGTTGGGTCACAAAGCATTTGAATGTTATCGCCAACACCTTGAGCCTTTGCCCATGCATCCATTACAAATGGGTCATTGACCGAAATACAAACAACTGCATCAACACCCTTTTCAAGTAAAGAATTAGCTACCTTCACAAAACCGGGCAAATGATCTGCAGAACAAACTGGCGTATATGCGCCAGGCAAACCAAATACTGCAACTTTTTTTCCCTTAAAGATTTCATCACTCGTACTAGTACGAACATCAATCTCAGAATCCGGTCCCATCCACATAAATGAACTTGCCGGGATACTATCCCCTGCTTTTATCGCCATAACCAATGCCTCTATATTGCTATTATCGGACTGCCAGAATAGGAGCCACACATATAAAAGTCTATCTATTTTGACTCAGTCTAAATAAGCCAATATTTATCAATCTATTCAACATGTTAAAACGTCAGGAAATGATGGTTTTCTTTTATCTTTAATGTTTATTGATATGAAGTCTCGAAACTAATTCATTCCTGATTTTCAAACGTTATAATACCTATCTCTCAATTTTGACTAATTATGCTGTCATAACAGGAAATAAATATGAAATACGACAATATTCTACAAACGATTGGTAATACCCCCCACATTTCCATCAACAAACTATTTCGAGACGATATTGAAGTCTGGATGAAAACTGAGAGTTTTAATCCATGCAGTAGTATTAAAGATCGTATTGCAAAAGCGATGATTGAGGATGCTGAATCAAAAGGTTTAATTAATAAAGACACCGTCATTATCGAACCAACTTCTGGCAATACCGGTATCGGTCTGGCCCTCGTTGCAGCAGTAAAGGGGTACCGTCTAATACTGACAATGCCAGAATCTATGTCTATTGAAAGACGCAAGTACATGCTGGCACTGGGTGCAGAACTGGTCTTGACTCCCAAAGAATTAGGCATGGGAGGCACTATCGCTAAGGCAAAAGAGCTACTTGCTGAAAACCCAAATGGGTGGATGCCGCAACAATTTGAAAACCCGGCAAATGCACAAGCTCATAGAGAAACGACTGCTCAGGAAATTCTAGCTGATTTCCCCGATGGGATTGATTATATGATTACTGGTGTAGGCACTGGTGGTCACATCACTGGTTGCGCAGAGGTGTTAAAAGAAAAGTTTCCAAATTTAAAAGTCTTTGCCGTTGAGCCCGAAAAATCCCCCGTCATTAGTGGCGGTGAAAAAGGATTACATCGTCTTCAAGGCATAGGCGCAGGTTTCATCCCAGAAGTGCTAAATGTAGATATTCTTGATGGAACAATACAAGTCTCTGAAGAAGACTCTTTTGATATGGCGCGTCGATGCACAAAAGAAGAAGGTATTTTTATTGGGATCTCTTCTGGCGCAACATTAGCCGCTGTAAAACAAAAAGAAAATGATATGGCAGCAGGTAGTCGTGTTTTGGTTTTCAGTTATGACTCCGGGGAACGTTATCTTTCGATAGAAGATTTATTCTAGATAATTCACAAAGTACTTAAAGTATGAATGCTGAATCACAAGTCGAATTTCAAATCAAAGATTTATTCAAGTCTTTTGATGAAAATCAAGTTTTAAAAGGAATTAATTTAGAGATCTATAGTGGAGAGATGGTTGCTATAGTTGGTGGTTCAGGTTGTGGCAAAACAGTTCTATTAAATTCAATATTGGGACAGTATGCCGTCGATAAAGGCAGTATCTGTATATTAGATAGAACCCATGAACTATGGGCATTAAAAAATATTAATGATTTTAGTGCGCTTGATATTGATGACATTCATAAACATTGGGGCGTAGTGTTTCAACGCAATGCCCTCTTCTCAGGTTCAGTTTATTTTAATATCGCATTGTGGTTAAAAGAAATAAAAGGTTTGGAAGATGAAGTTATACAATCAATTGCAACACGCGCATTAGCGTCAGTTGATCTACCTAATGACAAACAATTTATGGAGAAAAGCAGTAACGATTTATCTGGTGGAATGGCGAAGCGGCTTGCAATAGCACGTGCCATTTCGATGGACCCCTATGTTTTGTTTTATGATGAACCAACAACTGGGCTTGATCCGTCCAGCTCTACCAACATTCATGATCTGATTTTTAATATACATGACTCCTCTATGAAAGATGGCTCTAAACGTACTTCAATCATAATAACTCATGATAAAGATTTACTCAGCCGCTTACGACCAAGGACGATCATGCTGCACCACGGCAAGATTCATTTTGATGGGCCATATGATGAATTTGAAAAATCACAATCTGATGTAATTCGGCCTTACTTTGAGATGATGCCCGTACTACATAAACAATTAAACGAAGAAACTGGAATTGAAATTGATCTATCAAAACGAAAAGGTTTGTTAGTTGAATAATCATTGCAATTAAAAGTAACGACAGATTATTAATACTATCTAATTCAATCAGCATTAATTGCACTTCCTTGTGCAACCATAAACAACTAAAAGAACTCCTTGCTTGTTCTTAACGAACTTACCCAAGGTTCATCTATAGGCGCCATCTCCTTTTTTGGTTTTAGACACAAGCCCATTGCCAAGCTATAAGCTAGCGTAGGATTGTCTAACTGATTTTTCCACACTAATTGAACTGCCTGAAAAGCACGATGTTTCATACTGTCTGCAACTGAAACGGCATTAATTGACTCCAACAGATCATGGAGCACAACACCACGCTTAAAGGTATTCGCTGCATGATAAGCATCATTTGCGAATAACTCACAAGACTGTGTTGTGTAGCTTCTCATGGTGTAATCAATCCCTTGGCCTTGCGCAGACGAAGCAATGAATATTAACCAAACTAATAAATTGGCAATTCTATTTAAGTGTTTCATTTTACTATCTCATTATTTATGAGCCTCCTGTTGTTTTACGGTTAAATTAAATTATTACTTCACAGTTAGTCACGCACCTCAAGGGGCTACCGTGGCCCACAGTGCTTTACGGCATTGCCTACAGTGATGTAGTTATTCAGGATTCGTATGGAACATGAATCCTGAAAGTCCTTCCTCGGCCACAAAAAAAGGCCGGAGGTTTATCACCTGCGGCCTTCTTAAGAGTTACTCAAACTTAAACTATTAGATCAAATTATTACCCCACAGGCACACAGATTCGTAAAGCTGTCGCACATGAAAGTGCGATGCCAAATAAAATACTGTTTTTTCAGAGTCTTTGTTTTCACGGGATGCGATGTCCTGCCTAATTTTAATAGTTGTGAAGATTAGTCAACTAGAAGTCTGTATAAGTTCATATTTATTTTTTTAATTATGCTTTCTGTTTATTTTTATTCTCACTTTGAGTCACCCCATATTTTTCCCATAGCTCTTTAGCAAGGGCATGGCCCTTTTTTCGTTCGTCAACAGTCATGTATGACTCAATTTTATCGCGTAATTTCTCTGCTTGCTTATAACCACCAGCGGCAACTATGCCTATCCAGGCATATGCCTGAATAAAATCTTGTTCCACTTTAATGCCCTCGAAATACATAGCGCCTAGATAATATTGTGCCATCATATTTTTTTGATATGCCGCATCAACAAACCATGCCATAGATTCTATATTATTTTGCGGGACACCCAAGCCCTCCTGGTACATATTAAGTAGGTTTTTTTGAGAATTAAAAATGCCTTGAGCTGAAGCTTTTCGGTACCATTCTATTGCAGCAGTGTAATCTTGGTTTATACCAAGACCATTC
Source organism: Gammaproteobacteria bacterium (assembly GCA_047618295.1). GTDB lineage: Bacteria > Pseudomonadota > Gammaproteobacteria > Eutrophobiales > Eutrophobiaceae > UBA7359. The sequence goes on from JBLHKL010000011.1 coordinate 5,236, forward strand.
TCATACATAACACCTAAATCGTGCTGAGCACTGGCAGTCCCTTTCTCTGCAGCCTTGCGATACCATTTAGCCGCTTCTTTATAATCTTGTTTGACGCCAATTCCATCGTGGAACATATAACCTAAATTTGCTTCAGCTTCGGCATTACCTTGAACAGCAGCATTACGAGCCCACTTCAATGCAAGCCAATAATCACGCTTTACGCCAAGCCCAATAATATATAGTTGCGCTAATCTTATCTGTGATTCCGCCACACCACCTGTTGCAGCTTTCTGATACCATGCGGCCGCTTGAGTATAATCACGTTCAACACCAAGCCCCCTTTCGTAGATTAAACCAATATAGTTTTGAGCCATGTGATTACCAGACTCGGCTAGAGGAGTTATTTTTTTAAGTGCAATTTCATATTCATGTGCATCAAACGCTTCAATCGCTATTTCAAATTCTGATTGCCCACAGGCAGCCAAGACTAAAATTAATAAAAAACAAATATGATTTTTCATATTACAAATACTACGGCAATAATCGCAGCCATTAAAAGATAATAAGCAGTTGGAATAATTGTTTTACGTATCAAGTTACCTTCTTGACCAGAGAGACCACATGTTGCTGAAGCAGCAACGATATTATGAATACAAATCATATTTCCAGCTGCACCGCCCACCGCTTGCAAAGCAACAATCAGTAACGGCGATAACCCTGTTTTAATTCCCACGCCAAATTGAAATAAGGAGAAAGTAAGGTTGCTAATAGTATTGCTGCCCGCAATAAACGCACCTAATGCACCTATCGGCGCAGAAAATATTGGCCACGCCTGGCCTGACAATGATGCAATTGTCTGAGCTAATTCAATTGGCATGCTAGCTAGTCCAGCAGCATTAATATCAGATTGAATAAATATGCGTACCATAGGGACAGCAAAAATTAATACAACAGCTGCATTTTTGAATGCTCTTGCAGTACTTTTTACAGCAGCAAAAACTTCAGGCTTTGACATTCGATACAATGGAAGACAAATAAGCGCAACTAAAATAAAAATACTACCTGGCAGGTAAAGAAAATTAATTGAAGCATTAATATTAGTGTTTAAGATTGTCGGTATTGATAGTTTAAAACCCGCTAAAAATGACTTAAAGGGCAGTTCTGGTAAGCGCGTAATAACTAACAAAAAACCGATAAGTGCATAAGGCAAGCATGCTTTCCAAATTGGTATATTTTTGTTATCTCCATCAACTTCATGAACGGGTTCCGAAGCTTTCCAATTGTCCAACCAATCAGACTTATCAGGAAACCGCCATATTTTTTCAGGTTGAAATAATCCGCGTTTCGCGGCTATTGTTGTTGCAGCTAATGCAACAAGACCGCCTATCAGTGAGGGGAACTCTGGACCAAGCACATTTGCAAATACGGCATAAGGCACAACAAATGTTAAGCCAGCGAATAAAGCAAACTTCCAAACTTCAAGACCCTCTCGCCAACTACGATTTGTACCAAAAAAGCGAGTCAAGAGTGTGACAACAAATAAAGGTACAACAAAACCAATACCGGCATGGATTAGTGCCACTTTGCCACCGATTAAGAAAACAAGTTCATCTAATGACCCAATATGATCTTGTGTCGCTATATAAGCATCAACAATGGCTTGCCCGGCTAAACCATCGTGTACACCTATTAATATTGGCGTGCCTGCAGCACCAAATGATACCGGGGTGCTTTGTATAATTAAGGCGCACATCACTGCTGCTAACGGAGGAAATCCCATGACAACTAATAATGGTCCGGCAACAGCAGCAGGTGTACCAAAACCGGACGCTCCCTCGATAAATGCACCAAAGGCCCATGCAATGATTATTACTTGTATTCTTGGGTCGGGAGATATTTTCGTAAAAGCATTTCGAATTGTTGTAACAGCGCCAGAGTGCACTAATACAAACAGTAGCAATAAGGCTCCAAAAACAATATAAAGTACCTTCCCAGCTATGATTAATCCTTCAATGCTGGCAGCAGCTATCGTTATTGCATCGACTTGCCAATAAAACAGGGCAAGTAAAACTGTAACGATGAGACCAATAGGCATGGTTCGTTTCGCTGACCATTGCCAGATAACTAGCAATAAAAAAACAATAGCAAGTGGTGTGATAGCAATTAGTGCAGACATCAGAGAATTGTACAATTAAACCGAATATTTTTCCTATCTTATCGATCCTGCTTCATAAAAGCATAACTAATTACTAATCAATATTATTCACATCATCAAGCAACAACAAAATAGATAATATGCACAACAACGACAATTAAAATCACTATTGTGATTATTTTGAGGGGGTTCTTGTTTTTTGTCGTCGTTATTATCGGTACTGAACTCTGCTGATTAGTATTTTTATTGTCTGGCTTTGGAGCTTTATCATTATTTGTATCATCTTCTGGCTCTGTTTCTTCGAGTTCAACGGCTAAATCATGCTCACTATTTTCAGAATATAGTCTGCAACACATCTCACCAATAAGTTGCTCGCCGTTAGCCCCCCAATAGACCTCAACACTTTCAGGTAGATTTTTTTTATCGACATGGAGGGAGGAATTGAATGTGGCCTTCAGACTGTTTTCTACAACACCAAAACCATAGATATAGAGTAATTCATCCGTTCCGGGAATTTTGATATGTAATTCATCTAATAAGAGGTTTTGAGGCAGCGGCGGTTTAGTAGTAATGATGGCATCAATATTCCCGGTAGCTTCACCCTCGCCGTGAATCAAACTATCTTTAAACTCAAAGATAACGGACTCGCCATCAATCGTAACAGAATATTCTTTATCCATTAAATTACCCCCGCCACACTGAGCATCAAAACTATCATATTCTGCATAACTACTTAAAGAGGTTTTAGGAAATTCTCACAAATCAGCTAATTTTATTTGCTCCTTCATTTGCAATGCAGCAATTGCATAACCGCCATCAGCTGCATCTACAAAATGAAAATGTTCGCCTACTCGATTGTCAATCATACAGGTCATTAACGCAGAATCTGAGGCATGTATTCCGTAGACACATTCTTTATTTATATATTTTTCATTTAGATAAGCGTCTAATTCTTCTCGTTGATCTTTTGTGCCCGAAATAACTTGTCGCAAGACGCCATCAAATTTTTTAAAATCAGTATTACTGATTAATTCGGACTTATACGATCCCCAAGAAACTCCCGCGACCTTCAATTTAAACGTCATAAATATCCATCCTAAGATATTTTGAATATATAAATTTATCCAATAGTTTAAAACTGCAAAGGTGCTTTCCTTGTGTGTTCTGACTCTGACTTCATTTTTTAATTTATTTATATTACTAGTTAAACTAAGACCACCTTCATAAATAGGCTGGCATTCATCATCAGCTCCGTATATTTGTTGGATCTTGATAATAATATCGTTGTAAATTTTGGATTCTTCATCTATTGAAGGCGCGATCACTTTAACTATCAAAGCAATCGTTTCACCATGTTTGCTTGGTATGTTGTCCCAGCGACATTCCAGCCCAGAATAATCAGTGCTCGTCTCCTCGCTAATATTGTTAAAACGAAATTGTTGCCCTTCTTTATCATCTTTGATTAGATTTTCTGCATACTCTATACCGCCACCGGAGAACGCTGCTTGATTATAATGTTCGGACATTTTGTAACGTGAAACATAGACCTCATGACCTGCATTTCTAACGACCTCAATAGGAACAATACCAACTCTCAAGTTAAGGCCGAATTGCTTTTCAGCCATATATTTTGTTGCTATTAATGCTTTTTTTGCTTTTTCTACAAGACTAGATGGGATACATAATGAAGCTCCATCACCACCAAACATTGAAGGCAACAGAATAAGTGGGGAGATATTCTTTATAGCAGTTATAATTGATACCCCCACAATATTGACGGCCTTATATTTTCCTGCCTTTATTGCACCTGTTGAATTTTGAATATCCGCAGAAACAATAAACCAGTCATCTGGTAATTTTGAATATTTAGATAGATCAGAAACAATTGAAAAATCTGAATGCACAGGCAGTTTTGAATAAAAATTATCTGACGACATAGTAAATGTTAAGCGGTGTAAATCAATAGTTATACCATAAACCAAATAGGCGTTCTTTAAAGACTCTGCCTTAACAGCCGAATATAGAGAATATTAATCTATCCAACGTCAAATTGATTACGTGTGTATTGACAAAGGTTTGACTTTGCCTATTTTGAAAAATTAAAAAATGTAAAGGCATATACAAAGCTAACTCCAACTCCGCTAAAGGCATGGGAAAAACAACATCTTTGGCCACTCGTGGCGTTGGAGAACAAGCAGAAAAAGATATATTGAATATTGTTTTTACGCAAAACCAAGCTGATGACAGCTTTTATTACATTAATGAAGAAGCAAGCATAAATAGACCGCATGGTGGAATAAATATCCACCAGCTTGGCGCATTAACTCCCTATAAGCTTCTAGACCTGCCTGATGAAGAATAAGGATTGGACAAGTTAAATTCTATGACACCGAAAAATAACGCCCGCATGAGGATCATTTAATGGTGTGCCGCCAAAATAGATAGTGCCATGGTCACCCAGCATTTCTTCCTCTCTATGTAACCGGACATTTCGCCCATTTGCAAAATAGACAGCTGTTCCATTTGTGCTCTTGTCTTGCAAATGAAAAACCCCATGTCGATAGGTAATCTCCGCATGTAATTTTGAAGTAAATTTTCCATCTACACTAAGGTCATTATTACCGCCACGACCAACCCGACAATGGGTATGTTCTGAATCGAGTCGAATTTGTTTGCCGCCGTAATCAAGTAGAAGTGCTTTATGAGTTGCATCATCTTCGACAGAAGCTGATGGCAATCTACCGATTCTTGTTACCTCTTCCTCTTCTTCCCATGGAAGGCCATAAACTTTTAGCTCACCATCCCAAGCATCGGCTTCTACTGAATTAATGAGTCGCGCGTTATATTTAAGTTCTTCAGGTAATGCATCAATACTTTGGCTGCTGGTAAGAATTTCATCCTTTTTTGCAAGGTTGATAATCTGCTGTGCAATAATGGGAGCTTCACCTATAAGATCCTTGCCTCTATATCGCACAGAACCATAATGCCATCCTATTTTGACATGTACTTCCCCGATACTAAACCTTCCTTGCTCACTGGCCAGCTGAAGTGCTTCATGCATAGCTCTTGCTGCCATAGCGGCTTTAACAGGGTTTGGGAATTTACACATGGCCTCATCACCAATAGTTTTGACAACGCTACCTTCTAGACTGGACGCTACGTCTGATAATATAGCGATACAAGTTTCTATATTTTGACGTGCTATTACATCACCATGTGTCTCATAAATATGCGTGCTTCCTGAGACATCCGCGTACAATATCGCTAGTTTCTGAATTGTGTCATCTGACATAACAATACCTTCGTATTAATTATCATAATCAAAGGTTAGCAATAAACGGATTTTGATTTATTGATTCATATCAAAATAGACATGAAAAAACAGACGCTGTTATTTTTTTATAATTGCAATTCGCTTAATTTTTTTGCTTCTAATGTATCAGGATATTGATTTCGCAATAATAAGGCATAACTGGAAACATCATCTTTAAAGTTGAGTTCTTTACAGATTTGAATGCCTATCCATAAACTCTTTGCGCTGTGTCTTGCGTTTTCCTGATATCGTTTAAAATATTGATGAGCTAACTCGTATTCATTTCTATTATAAGAAATATCAGCCATTTTGATTAAGGCATGTGAAAAACGTGGGTTTTTGTTTAGTGCTTGCTTAAAATAGCCCTCACCTATTTGTGGTTTATTATTAAGTACACATAGCCCTGCATTAGTTAATGCGATTTCTGGCGAGTCGTATAATGGGTTATTTGCAGCATTTAAAAACTGTGCCTCAGCCTCATCAAGCCGACCATTACTACATAACAATAAACCATAATTATTATGTGCTGATGAATTGCTAGAATCCAATGATAGGGATTTTTTAAAATTATTCTCTGATTCAACAGGATCTCCCAATCGCTGATAAAGTAGACCTAGCACATTATAAGTTGGCGCATAATCCGACTTGGCCAAAAGTGAACGTTTCAACCTTGTCAGTGCATTTTCATAAGCGCCTTGTTGCATATACTCAACACCAAGATTCATATTAGCAATAGCCACTTCGAGCGCTTGGTCATTACGGCTTTTCTTTGGATTATTTAAATCTCTTTCAGCAGAATTGTACGCAGCATTATTCACTGTTTGTCCAACGGCACCAATCAGAGCCATAGGACCGCAACCTGATAGAAGTAACGTTGCTAGAATTAGGGTGAGAATACTCAAATATTTCATGTCTATATTATAAAACTGATTAGTATAAAATTAACAAACATATCCTAAGCGTATTACTAAACAATAGAAACACCACCGATAAAGCAATATGACTAAATTTGTATTAAGAACACTAGTTATTTCAGCCATATTAATTGGTCTTGGTTTGTACGTTAACTACCTCCTGACTGGCAATACACCAAATTTGGTCATACAAAAGCCCAGCATCCCAGATTTAAATCTTTCTAAAATATCTGAATCGGCAACAGATCTGTTTGATTTAAATGGAGATGCATCCTCTGATACAAAATACTTATATAAATGGCGTGATGCGAAAGGAATCATTCACTATGCAAGTGAAAAACCTGCTGCGGACATTGAGATCGAAAAAATTAAATTAAGCAGTGAAACAAATATCGTTCCCGCTGTTTCTACAGCAGATACAAATCAAAATGCGCCACAGATACAGTTACCACAATCTGTTAATGTCGATAAATCGAATGAAAATTTCTACTCACCACAAGGTATTGAGCAACTTTTTGATCAGGCAAATGACGTTAAAAACCGAATAAATGAGCACTACGATCCACAAAGTACATCACCAGAACAACAATAAACCGTCTCTAATCAGGTGATTTTATCATTTCAAGCACCTGAAACCTTAAAGTTGTCTTTATATTACGGACTTATGTCTAATAATCACTAAATAGCCTAAACATCAGTCTTTATAAGCCGATAAAGATCGACAGCCTAATAAAAGAGTCATTTATGGAACAACTTGCAGAACGCCGAAACAAACAACGCCTAACCATAGTAGAAGAGGTCTTTGAGCAAAGCTCAGGTCGTTCACTTGGACATACCGCCGATTTGAATGCATATGGAATGATGCTAATTGGAAACAGTGATTTTCCTATAGGAGAAAAAACTCGCATCAGTCTTGAAATACCTAATGGATTAAACAAGAAGATAAGAACCTCGTTAACAGCACAGTGCCGGTGGTGCGAACCTCATTTAGATACCCCATTTTATAACTCTGGATTTCGCTTTATTTACAATACAGAGTTCGATATCGAATACATCGAGACATTATTCTTCACCCTCTCTAACTAACCCCCCGATCTTAATAAGCAAATAAATTTGATGCGTTGCATTAATTTTATAATTTATATTTAAGATTCATATTTTTCCAAGCCTTGATCCAGATCAAGGTATCTACAACGTTTTCGATTTATCTTATCGCCATTCTGAATTTACTTGGCTTAAGCATTGAAACAATCCATTACCTTCAATAAAGAATTAATTAATCGATACAACCAGTTAGGACCTCGATACACATCCTACCCTGCTGCAACTCAATTCAGCGAAGAGTTTGGAATCAAGGATTATTGTCAGGTTATTAAAGATTCTAATGAAGATTTATTACCCAAACCCTTATCAATCTACATACACTTACCCTTTTGTAATACAGTCTGTTTCTATTGTGCCTGTAATAAAATAATAACTGCTAATCGCAATCGCAGCGCCCCCTATCTGGAAGACTTGCATAAAGAGATTAATCTGCAAGGCCCGCTATTCGACAATGATCGTATCGTAAGTCAGCTTCATTGGGGAGGTGGAACACCCACATTTATATCACATGATCAAATGTCTGATTTGATGAATGTGATAAAGAAGAACTTTACTTTGCTTGATGATGACACTGGTGAATATTCCATTGAAATCGATCCGCGAGAAGTAAAAACAGAAACAATCCACCTGTTAAGAAACCTCGGTTTTAATAGAATGAGTATTGGCGTTCAGGATTTTGATCCTCAGGTACAAAATGCTGTCAATCGAAATCAGACCTATGAACAAACAAACAATGTTTTTAATGAAGCTCGAAAGCATGGATTTCATTCAATCAATATAGACTTGATATACGGGCTTCCAAAACAAACTCCGCGCACATTTTGCAACACCATCAGCAAAATTATTGAAATGAGCCCTGATCGAATTGCGGTATATAATTACGCTCACCTCCCTCATTTATTCAAAACACAGCGCCAGATAAAAGATGAAGATTTGCCAAGCCCCAGTGAAAAACTTGAGATACTTGGTGAATCAATCCAATCACTACAAGACGCAGGTTATGTTTATATCGGGATGGATCATTTTGCGAAGCCTGATGATGAATTAGCTGTTGCACAACGCAAAGGAAATTTATATCGAAATTTCCAAGGCTATTCCACTAATGCTAACTGTGATGTTATTGGCTTTGGTATTACTGCTATAAGCAAAATAAGCAATTCATATTCACAAAATATTCGTACGTTAGATGAATATCACAGCGCCTTAGAAAAAAACAAAACACCTCTACTTCGAGGATATAAATTAAGCAATGATGATGAGCTTAGAAGAGAAGTGATTACGAAATTAATTTGTCACTTCCAGATCGTGTTTCGTGAAATTGAAGATTTGTTCAAAATAGATTTTTCTGATTATTTCTCAAAGGAAATAAATTTATTAGCTGATATGCAAAAAGATGAATTATTAATAATTAATAAAGACGCAATTGAAATATTACCTGCGGGCAGATTCCTGATAAGAAATGTCTGTTCTATTTTCGACATCTATCTTGACAGAGAAAAAAGCAACAACAACTTCTCTAAAATGATCTAAACCATTAACCGAAAAATTAAAAATATGCTTACCATTCCAAAAATCAACAAAGAACAAATCGAACAATTCAAAAAAGATGGCTTTCTAATAATTAAAAATAGTTTTGACCAAAATGAAATCGACATGATTGAATCTTGGGCAACAGAACTCGCCAACATGCCTGAAAAGTCTGGGACTCATTGGGTATACCATGAAAAGAGCAAGATTGATCCAGAGATAGAACTTATCAATCGCATAGAAAACATATCTCCATTTCATCAAGGTTTTTCTGATTTAAGCGAAGCGCTTAAATATCCAATGGCACAATTATTTGATGAAGAGGCAGCTCTTTTTAAAGAAAAAATTAATTTTAAGATGCCTGGTGGTGATGGATTTAAGCCACATCAAGACTCTCAGGCTGGCTGGCAAGATTACGCAGATTATTTTATAAGTGTATTAGTTTGCATAGATGATGCAACCATAGAAAATGGTTGCTTGCAGATGGTTTCTGGGTTTCAGAACCAAGGCCTTTATCGTGAATGGGAGCCACTTACCGAGCAAGATATGGCAGATATGGAATTTGTGCACTACCCTACTCAACCTGGCGACATTGTCTTCTTTGATTGCTATACACCTCATGCATCTGAACCCAACTTAACAGACACAACACGGCGTCTATATTTTGCAACCTATAATAAATTATCTGAAGGTGAGCATTTAAAGCAGTACTATGACGATAAATATAAAAATTTCCCACCTGATATAGATCGTCAAGCTGGCAAGGAATATGTATTTCGAGTTTAATTAATTACTAGTGTTATATATTCAGTTAAGATCGCAATATTAATGCCTTGCATTAAATCCATTTCCAAGGACAATTTCTCTTTCTAGAGAGCTAAAATCAGGAGATAGCTGATAAAACTTATAATTAATAGTAACAATCGGTTTTTATCGTGTTTATTTCCAGATAAACCCAGAGACTTACCTTTTCGCTTAAGCATACGTGTCTTAAGCCGCGCACTGCATATTCTCGCTGCCGGCGTATTGCTTGGCGGACATATATTTAATCAGACAGAAGCAGTCATAGAGCCTTGGCTTTGGACCACAGTGGTCACAGGCATCATTATCGTGTTAACTGATCTCCATTCAAGTTTGGCCATATTGTTTGAAGTGAGAGGTATTGCGATATTATTTAAAATAATTTTATTACTATTTATACCCCTGTTTTGGGAAGAACGTATCATTCTTTTGATTTGTGTATTACTTATTGGAGCCATCAGTAGCCATTTACCAAAACGGTATCGTCATAAATCATTTGTCATTATTGAGCATATTCGTTAACGCTCTCTCGCTTTTATAGTCCAACAATCTTGAATTCTGATTTATTCAAAAAATAACTAGAGAAGAAGAATCCATGCTTGTAGAAATAATACACAAACAACATCTGGACTTACGAGAAGTCTTTGCACAACATCAGGAAGCCCTTTTACAAGGTCACTTTGAAGAGGCAATAACACTTTTAAACAACTTCAACCTATGTCATGAGTCTCATGCAAAACTTGAAGAACGTTATATCTTTCCTTTATTTGAAAAGATAGATCGTCAAAGCAAATGGGATGTAAGTCTCTACATAAAAGAACATGAAAAAATAGAACGCTTGTTTGAAAACATTAGTAAAGATGTAGACTGGTTGAGCGAACAAAGTCTGTCTAAATCTCAATTTCACAGAAACATTATCGCACTGTTAGATAAAGAAAAAACATTTAAAGGGCTAACAGAACATCACGAAGAGCGCGAAGAAGAAGCAATGTTAAAAGAACTGGAGGAACAATTAGAACCATCACTAATAAAAGAACTTGTTTCAGACTTAAAATTCACATGGGTTGAAATTGTCGGCTCATTTAAACAATCATGAAATACCTGATTAGCTATAATAGATGATATGTCCTGTTAACTCGCAAGAATGAAGAAACCACCTCGGATATTTTCGGTTTACGATATTGATCTTGCTAACTGGTACTGTATTCTACTTACTCTTTCTACTTGAACTTTCATGCACTTATAAACATTAAACGCATTATGTCCACTTCAATTTCAAATGACATCTCTGAACTACTGGCTGACAAGCTGTATTATGAGATAAATGATAAGTTGATTCTGGAAGGAGTGAGTTTTTCTGTTAAGTCTGGCGAAATGTTATTTATTGAAGGAAGTAATGGCAGTGGAAAAACCACCTTATTACGTATTCTTTCAGGACTGATGCAAGCTGATGAAGGACAGATAACATGGAACGGCAAAAGTATAGAAGAAGATCGTATTGAGTTTAATCAACAACTCACCTATCTCGGGCATAGTACGGGAGTCAAGGCTGAGTTAAGTACATTAGAAAACATCAACTTCTTTTCTTCACTTTCCGGTTTGCCCCAAAAAGAGAATTCTCAAGCTGCAATAGAATGGGTTGGATTAAAAGGTTATGAAGATAGTCCAGGTAGACATTTGTCTTATGGCCAACAACGCCGTATTGCATTGACACGATTATTTATGGAACCATCAAAGCTATGGATACTTGATGAACCCTTCGCCGGTTTGGATAAGAGAATGATTAACGCTTTAGAAACACGATTTAAAGATCATGTCGGTAACGGTGGGCTACTAGTATTAACCAGTCACCAACATGTTGAGTTGGATCAAGTAAACACCACGCGTCTTCAGTTAGGATAGTAATACTATGAACTACAGTAATCCTTTCGTCGCCATGCTGTTTCGTGATCTACGAATTGCCTTTAGGCAACGTGCAGAGATTATGTTGCCCGTTATATTTTTTGTCGTCGTTGTCAGTTTATTTCCTCTTGCGATCAGCCCTGATCCTGCTGTCCTAAAAAGTATTGGTCCTGGCGTAATCTGGATCGCAGCATTGTTATCAATTTTATTATCATTACAAAGTTTGTTTCGTTCTGATTTTAACGATGGATCCATGGAGCAAATTTTATTGAGTCCATTCCCAGGGTCATTATTAATGCTAGCGCGTATTGTCGCGCAATGGTGTGTAACTGGTTTACCATTGATCATTATTTCACCTTTGTTAGGACTGCTGTTGCACCTCGACGCTCATGTTATTTGGGTTTTGTTTATTTCACTATTATTGGGTGTGCCGTATTTGAATATGGTTGGCGCAATTGGCGTCGCATTGACGCTTGGTCTGAGACAAGCAGGGGCCTTGTTGTCGTTACTGGTATTACCTTTATATGTCCCCGTATTAATTTTTGGTAGTAACGCGGTTATCTCGGCAGCGAACGATTTGCCTTATAATGGTCAATTATTATGGTTGGCTGCTTTGTTAGTATTAGCAACCACATTGAGTCCATTTGTGATTAGTTCAGCACTAAGGGTATCCTGTAGTTATAGGTAGAAAATTGATTTCATCATTAAAATCTGGAGAATTAAACAAAGCATGTCTGCAAAAGATAAACTTTGGTTGTGGTTTCATCGCATAGCATCACCAGCTTATTTTTATAAACTGGCAGGTCAGCTTTTACCCTGGAGTATCAGCGCTACAATAATATTAATGTTGATCGGTTTAGTTGGTGGTCTGGGATTTGCCCCGGCAGATTATCAACAAGGTGATGGTTTCAGAATTATTTATGTCCATGTGCCTGCGGCATGGATGTCTATGTTCGTTTATATGGTCATGGCCGTAAACAGCGCCATATTTTTAATCTGGCATATTAAACTCTCGGATATTGTCGCTCGTTCCAGTGCGGTAATTGGTGCCTCATTTACATTCCTGGCTTTGGTCACTGGATCTATATGGGGTAAACCAATGTGGGGAACATGGTGGGTATGGGACGCACGTTTAACATCCGAGTTATTATTGCTATTTTTATATCTGGGTTATATAGGACTGCGTTCAGCTATTGATGATCGACGTGTTGCAGGTAAAGCGGCGGGTATTCTGGCTTTGGTCGGTGCAATCAATATCCCTATTATCCATTACTCTGTTGTCTGGTGGAATACCTTGCATCAGTCAGCGAGCGTTTCCAAATTTGATGACCCTTCTATCGAAATGAGCATGTTGATCCCCTTGCTGTGCATGGCTCTGGCTTTTAAATTGTTTTATCTCTGTATATTATTAATTAATTCACGTTCCGAATTGTTGGAGCAGGAAAAACGTAGCCAATGGGTTAAAGAATTGGTGACTTCCTCATGATTGAGTTTCTGAATATGGGCGGCTATGCAGCGTATGTCTGGTCATCCTATGGTATTGTCGCCTTCGTCCTGTTCCTGAATGTTATTTCTTCATTACGCCGGAACAAAAACATACTGCACCGCCTCAAACGATTACATAGTGAAAACAATAATGACGCCTAAGCAAAAACAACGTTTTATTCTAGTTAGCCTGTTAGTAGTTGGTCTTAGTGCAGGTATCGGTCTGGTGCTTATGGCATTGAATGAAAACATTAATTTATTTTTCACGCCCTCACAGGTAGTTGCTGGTGAAGTGCCTGCTAATCAACGTTTTCGTATTGGCGGCATGGTGACACTAGACAGCGTAGAAAAACTTGATGGTGAACTAACAGTCCTCTTTAAGCTCAATGATTCAGTTAAAGAGGTACAGCTTAGATATGCTGGGATCTTGCCTGATTTATTTCGTGAAGGACAAGGCATTGTCGCGGAAGGAAAATTAAATGAAGAAGGTGTCTTTATAGCCGACCAAGTACTAGCCAAACATGACGAGAACTATATGCCACCCGAAGTTGAACTTGCGCTGAAACAAAGTGGTGGTGATTACTATAACAATGAGGCAACAGAATGATTCCTGAAATAGGTCACTTTGCATTAATCCTGGCGCTTGCTGTCGCATTAGTACAGGCAATCATTCCGGGCATGGGATTGTTATGTCGTCGTGTAGATTGGATGGCCGTAGCAAAACCTGCAGCTCTCTTACAATTTGCCTTAGTATTAACAGCCTATGGCATCCTGACTTATTCCTTCATCGTGCATGATTTTTCTGTGCTCTATGCAGCGAACACGTCTAATTCCGAACTACCTTTAATTTATCGTATATCAGGAGTTTGGGGTGCGCATGAGGGCTCATTATTATTATGGGTATTAATACTCAGTGCCTGGACCGCAATATTGGCAATGTACAGTAAACATTACCCCGACGACATGGCCGCGGGCGTCATTTCGGTATTAGGTTTTATCAGTATTGGTTTTTTGTTATTTAGTTTATTTACTTCAAATCCTTTTATACGTCTTTTCCCTTCCCCTATAGATGGAGGCGATCTAAATCCCTTATTACAAGACCCGGTGATGGCAATACATCCACCTATGCTTTATATGGGTTATGTAGGTTTTGCAGTACCGTTTGCCTTTGCAATCGTGGCGTTGGTTCAGGGTAAACTCGATACGGCTTGGGCACGTTGGGTACGACCATGGGCGCTAACAGCATGGGTTTGTTTAACGGGTGGTATCACTTTAGGAAGCTGGTGGGCCTATTACGAATTGGGTTGGGGTGGTTGGTGGTTTTGGGATCCCGTTGAAAACGCATCATTCATGCCGTGGTTAACAGGTACCGCATTAATTCATTCGCTCGCTGTTACAGAAAAACGTCACGCTTTGCGAAACTGGACCATATTGTTAGCGATCATCTGCTTTTCTTTAAGCTTGCTAGGTACCTTTCTGGTGCGCTCAGGGGTATTAACATCGGTACATGCCTTTGCCTCTGATCCTACTCGTGGTATTTATGTATTGGCCTTTCTTGGCTTAGTCGTCGGAATCTCTTTAAGTTTATTTGCATTTAGAGCTTGGCAGTTACGTACACTCACACCATTTAGTTTGATCTCGCGTGAGATGGCCTTGCTGACGAACAGTGTGCTTTTATTAGTCACTATGTTAACGGTTTTATTAGGCACTCTTTACCCTTTAATACTCGAAGCACTAGGTGGGGGGAAAATATCTGTCGGACCGCCCTACTTTAGCCGTGTTTTTATTCCTCTAATGATCCCAGTGGTTTTCCTGGTCGCAGTCGGCTCATTAATACGCTGGCGTGAAGATAATATTTCTACTCTGATTAAACAATTACGCACACCGGCCATTCTCGCCATTGTTTTTGCAAGCGTGTTATTACTGCTCCTTCCTGGAAAAGCCAGCTTCACAGCCTGGTTTGCGCTACTGCTTGCCTTTTGGGTAATCAATAGTTGTTTTGTGCAGTTACAACAACGATTACGAAACTCTCAAGGTTTGTTACAAGGCTTAAGAAGAACACCAAGAGGATGGTACGGCATGATATTGGCTCACATTGGCCTAGGCTTTACAGTCGTCGGCATAGCTCTTTCTAGTGTATATAGCCAAGAGCAAGACGTGCACATGGTCAAAGGTGACGCCAGGACACTGGGCGAATATCGCTTTGAGCTAGTCGATGTTGAAAGAATAACAGGACCAAACTATGAAGCAGACATGGGCACAATCCGTATTTACAAAAATGACAAAGAATTAATGACCTTGCACCCCGAAAAACGTATTTATAACGTTCGCAAAAACGTCATGACAGAAGCCGCTATTCATTCTAATTTGCTAAGGGATTTATATGTATCTCTAGGCGAACAACGAAACGCCGTGACTGGGGCATGGTCAGTTCGACTTTATTACAAACCCTTTATCTTATGGATTTGGTTGGGTGGGCTTTTCATGGTCTTGGGTGGACTGCTAGCGGTAACGGATAAACGTTATCGCAATGAAGTAAAACAAGAAAAAACAAAACTGGATGCGAATTATGTCCCAGCCAGTTGAAGACCAATCACAATTATCACAGGCACAAAAACCTAAACGTTGGGTTTATCTCTTGCCGTTAGGTTTGTTTGCCGTGCTCATGGTATTTTTCTTTTTTGGGCTTGGACTTAACCCGCGTTTGATACCTTCACCTTTGATCGGACAATCAGCACCTGCCTTTTCATTGCCAAAACTGAGTAACCCTGATGAATTAATTCAGCATACGGACTTGCAAGGCGAAGTTAGCTTGTTAAATATTTGGGCAACCTGGTGTACCTCTTGTCGGCAAGAACATCCTATTTTGATGAAGATAGCACAAAGCAAAGAAGTTCCTATTTATGGTTTATATTATAAGGACGTCCCTGCCCAGGGAGTGATCTGGTTGCAGAACTATGGTGATCCGTACCGTGAAAATGCTGTTGATGAGGATGGGAAAGTCGGTATCGAATGGGGTGCTTATGGCACACCTGAGACTTTCCTCATCGATCAAAAAGGAATCATTCGTTATAAACATGTTGGCCCTATTAGCTGGCACGATTGGGAAACAACGTTATTACCTATGATCAATTCATTAAGGAATAATAATGGCGTATAAAATTGCTTGTTTGTGCCTGTTGTTATTCTTCGTTACAACAAGCTCTGCCGAAATTTCTGGGTTTCCATTTGAAAGTGAAGCACAAGAACAGCGCTTTCGTGATCTATCGTCCGAACTTCGTTGTCTAGTTTGCCAAAATCAATCTCTGGCAGATTCCAATGCAGGTTTAGCTCAGGACCTTCGGTCAGAATTATATGAACAAGTTCTAACTGGAAATTCGAATAATCAAATAATCAGTTTTATGACCGAACGCTATGGTGATTTCATTTTATACAAACCAAGGTTTGCGACGAAGACATTATTGCTCTGGCTAGCACCCTTCTTATTATTTGTGGTCGGAATTTTTTGTTTGATTCGATTTAGCAAATTCAGAAACCAAGGACAGCAAACGCAAGTTAGCGAAGAAGACTTGCAGAAAATACGTGCATTACTGCAAGCAGAGGAAGAAAAACAATGATGTTTATATTACTAACTCTGGCAATAGCAGTGATTGCTGTCTTACTTTTACTGCGGCCTTTATTTTCAAAAGAAAGACAGCAATCCAAAGTAGAACGGGACGCTGTCAATATTCAAGCTGCAGCAACAAGACTTTCCGAATTGAAACTTGAATTAGAAAATGGACTGATAAGCCAGGAAAGATTCGATAATTACAAACTTGAATTGGAAACAGCCGCACTTGATGATTTACGTAATACCGCTTCATCCGAAACTCAAGAGCATAAAGGCAATAGAACCTTAGCTATAATAGTAGCACTGCTAGTGCCGTTACTCTCTATCATGATATATCAACAACTCGGCGATGAAACCGCTTTTCATCCTGAGCTACAAACTGATGAAGCTGCTATAGCAACTCAAGAAATTGAAAAAATGCTTGTCGCAGTAGAACAGGCTGTAAAGGAAAATCCGGATGACGTAGAAGGAAGAATAGCCTTAGGGCAAGTTTATGTTGAATTAGAAAGATACAGTGACGCCGCAACGGTTTATCTTGAACTTAAGAAACTACGTCCTGACGATCCTGACGTCCTGGTTAATTATGCTGAAGCACTGGCGCGATCACATGGCAACCGTTTAACAGGAAAGCCTACTGAATTATTAAATGCAGCTCTGGAGATAGAACCCAAACATGGCCACGCACTTTGGCTGGCTGGATTTGCCGAACAACAGGCCGACAATAAAGAAGGCGCATTAGCACATTGGCGTCATTTACTTGCTGGCATAGAAGAAGGATCAGAAGTATTTCAACATCTTGAAAACTTGATTGCTGAACTAGAAAACGGAACGCCAATTTCAGAAGCTGTCACTTCAAACCAATCAGCTACAGCTCAACAATCTATTCAGGTGAAAGTTGCCTTGTCATCTGAATTTCTGACCAATGTAAACCCAAATACAACTCTGTTTATCTATGCACGCGCGTCTGAAGGGCCACCTATGCCTCTTGCTGTACATAAAGGTTTAGCTAAAGACCTTCCGATCACTGTAACCCTTGATGACAGTATGGCGATGATGCCGCAAATGACGCTTTCCAGTTTTCCCAAAGTAATCATCGGTGCTAGGCTTTCTAGCAACGGTCAACCTCAAGGACAATCAGGCGATTATGAAGGTTATTCAGATGCGATTGAGGTTTCAACTAACCCCGTGGTTGATATCCTCATCAATTCGGTAAAACCTTGATTACAAAGCCTTTATTTTCTGCAGTGCGATAACCCATTCAATATAATGGTGCCAAGTATTAAGAATATCTTGGTACTACTCTAGCACCTCTGTAAAGACTAATATCCCAGCAGGGTATCACTGAATTCTGTATTCCGTGTTGTTGTGGTTTAGAGCCAATCATTTAGGGGATAACACATGAGAATAATAAGCTTAATCAGTACATTGATGCTTTTAGGTTACTCATCAACTAGTGAAGAACAAATCCGTGACGGTATTACAAAAATCTCTAGCCCATTAAAGCAACAGTAACAGTACTTTAATTATTATCTCATCCGAATATCTATCACCATCCTTTCTCGACAGGATCGACTTAGGCTATACTTCGCATCCAATTTGAAATGGAGACACCCATCTCCAGAAACAAGATAATTTCATCAGCTGTATAAATAAACAAATTCAGATTATATGTTCAAAGAAAAATCAAAGACGCAAAAGATAACAATAATCATTTTATTATTGCTGTTATCAGTATTTGCTATTGGGCTATACCAGTATTTAACTAAACCTGAGTTTGTTGAACAAGTATCGCTTTTAGAAGAATTAAATTCAGCTAGAACCGATGAAGAGAAATCAGCTTCTGTAGAAAAAATGTTAGAGCACCTTGAGCAAAAGCTACTCAAGAATCCAGACGATACTGAAAGCTGGTTAATTTTAACCAATTCCTATACTACTCTTGAACGCTACGATGATGCCCTTAGAGCTATCGAAAATCTATATCGGATTAAAAGGAAAGACCCATCAGTCATGTTCCGTTATGCCGACATCATGTCCATGGTTAACAATGGGCGTTTTAAAGGTAAGCCAACTGAGTTAATTGATGAAGCACTGCGAATTGACCCAACAAATAAAAATGGCCTTTGGTTAGCGGGACTTGCAGCGATACAGAATGCTGATATTAAAAAGGCACTAAAACATTGGCAACAACTTCATGGGCTGTTTGATGAAGACTCAGAGTCGCAACTGAAAATAAAATACTATATAGACTTGGCGCGTGAACAATTAGTCGAAACAGACACAGAGTCTGCCAGTGATTTAGCGCTTCATGTTGATATTAGTCTGTCAGATACTTTGTTAAATGAAGTCGAAGTCGACGACGATGTATTTATTTATGCAAAAGCCATAGATGATTCGCTTATGCCGTTAGCAGTTATCCGTAAAAAAGTGAGCGACCTTCCTCTACAAGTCATACTTAATGATTCAATGGCACTTATCTCCTCGAATAAGTTATCTGATCACAAACAGGTCCAGCTTATTGCCAGAATATCAAAAAGTGGTAATGCCAGAACAACACCAGGGGACCTAATTGGCATCCTCGACTTAGTTCCAACTAATATCTATTTGCCCGTCAAGTTGATAATCGATGATGTAGCTCAATAAGAGTCAAGGGTTACTCCGAAAAAGGCCAGTTCTACCAAAATAATCTTCACAATCTACCGGTATAGTCATTGCCGGTATTTATATTTCTTATAAAGAATAATGAAAATAACGAATTCTTGAGAAAGTACTTGATCTGTGAATTATTAGGATTGTGTGCAAATGAGCCAGCAGACATACGTTTCAGCTTCCCAGGCTTAAAACAGCGTGGTGGAAAACCTAGCATTCATAAGGATGGCTGAGGCATAAGTCTCTATTATGTATGCTTATTGCAGGAATAAAATGTGTTGGGCAACACGCCAATACCCTTTTGGCGAAGCACGTTTAGTTGATGTCGGAGAAATCATCGCCTTTATAACCAAACTCTCTAAATATGAGATTGTGACTGTGAGTGTCTCCTCTGCGCTAACAGATTAATGAACATTGGCAATGTTTCGAGTCTTCAATAACAGTCGTTCACATCGATTAGCCGCCTGATCTTTTGCCTCCTGTACAGGATAGCCATGTGTTTATAATCGGTTATACTTGTCAGACTACAAATATAGACAAATAATTTTTTGTTCCTATGGACTTCAATATAAGTCCTTCCTCCCCAAAGGCCACATAAATGAAAGATGTTGAATTAACAAAAGAACCCGTCGAACTCTATAAAATATTAAAATTTGAAGGCATGGTTACTAGCGGTGGAGAAGCTAAAAATGTGATTGCTGATGGCCTAGTTACTGTCAATGGCGTAGTAGAAACTCAAAAACGGAAAAAAATTGTTTCAGGTGATATTGTAGAATTTGGTGAGGAAAAGATACGGCTACAACTCATGTAAATCATTTCTACTCAATGGTTATAATTACCACTCAGCTAATTCAAACAAAATCTAAGATATAAAATGACAATAAAAGATAGTAATGGCGCTGAGCTAAATGATGGTGATTCTGTACAGGTCATAAAAGATCTCAAAGTAAAAGGCACATCAAGCACATTAAAACGCGGCACGCTCTACAAGAACATAAGACTCACTAGTAAAACTGAGGAAATTGAGTGCGGCAAAGGAAAATCAACAATTGTTCTTAAAACCTGTTTTTTGAAAAAAGTATAAATATTATTTTGTTTTACATGCACCTTTAAATAAATCAGGAATTATTAATGAATAACAATGATGTATTACGTCGAATCCGTTTTGTTTTCGACTATAACGATTCCAAGATGATTGCTATCTTCAAGCAAGTAGAACACGATGTTACGCGTGCGCAAATTAGTGACTGGTTAAAAAAAGATGACGACCCTACTTACCAAGAATGCGCCGACACAATGTTAGCAATCTTTTTGAATGGGTTAATTAATGAGAAGCGCGGCAAGAAAGAAGGTCCTCAGGCTATTCCAGAAGAAAAATTAACCAACAATATTATTTTTAATAAGCTGAAAATTGCACTAAGCCTTAGGGCAGAAGACGTCTTGACAATTCTTGAGTCAGCTGAGCTTCGTATTAGCAGACACGAGTTAAGTGCTTTTTTTCGTAAACCCGGTCATAAACATTACCGGGAATGTAAAGATCAAATATTACGAAACTTTCTTAATGGCTTGCAGCATAAATATCGCGGGGGTTCTGAAGCTGAACCAGCTTTTGAATGGAAACAAGCCTCTAGTGAAGAGTGAGATAAGTATGCCTAATAATATCCTGGAAGAGACACTTACTCCTGGTTTTTATGAGACAGACGCTTTAGGCCACATCAATAATACCGTCGTCCCAATGTGGTTTGAGAAAGCCCGAACACCGCTATTCAAAATTTTTACACCCGATCTTGACCCGAAAAAGTGGGAGTTAATTCTTGCAAAAATAGAAGTGCAATATGTGCGTGAAATTGATTATCGTATAATAGTATCCATCAAAACGGGTATACAACATATCGGCAATAGTTCTTTTTTAATTCGTCAGGAATTATTCCAAAATGAAGAACTGGCTGCCCATGGGCTTACCACTTTGGTGCGGTTTGATCACACCAAAAAAAAATCACAAGCACTCACAAAAGAGTTACGCAGTGAATTAGAAAAATATTATTGGCCCATCGACTAAATATTTTATGGCGGGTAATCAGCATTAATAATATTGCTTAGTTAATTCGTATTAACGATAATCTCTAATTATTTAATTTTTATACTCATTTAAACAAGCAGGTAGTTCATAGTCCTATGGCTCAATACGTATATACCATGAATGGTGTGGGTAAGATCGTGCCACCTAAACGCCAAATACTTAAAGACATCTATCTTTCATTTTTTCCTGGCGCCAAGATTGGTGTATTAGGTTTAAATGGTGCGGGTAAATCAACCTTACTCAAAATTATGGCGGGACTTGACACCGATATTATTGGTGAAGCCTACCCTATGCCGGATATCAAGATCGGTTATCTTCCTCAGGAACCGCAACTCGATTCTGATAAAGATGTTCGCGGCAATGTTGAAGAAGGCCTACGAGAACCACTGAACGCTTTGGCTGGATTAACCGAGGTTTATGCTGCCTATGCAGATGCCGATGCCGATTTTGATGATCTGGCAAAGAAACAAGAACAATTTGAGAGCATTGTAGCGGCATGGGATGCTGAAAATCTGGAAACTACGCTGGAAATAGCGGCAGATGCCCTGCGTTTACCGCCCTGGGATGCCTCTATTGATACGCTTTCTGGTGGTGAAAGACGTCGAGTTGCTTTGTGTCGTTTATTATTGTCACGTCCTGATATGTTGTTATTAGACGAACCTACCAATCACCTTGATGCTGAGTCTGTCTATTGGTTGGAGCGCTTTCTCGCTGATTTTAACGGTACTGTGGTTGCGGTAACTCATGATCGATACTTTCTTGATAATGTTGCTGGCTGGATACTGGAATTGGATCGTGGCGAAGGTATTCCCTTTGAAGGTAATTATTCACAATGGCTCGAGAATAAAGAACAACGTCTTCAAACTGAAGAAAAGGTTGAGTCAGCAAGACAAAAAGCCATAAAACAAGAATTGGAATGGGTCCGAACTGCCCCTAAAGGTCGTCATGCAAAAAGTAAGGCGCGACTTGCCCGGTTTGATGAGATGAGTTCACAAGATTTCCAGAAACGAAGCGAAACCAACGAAATTTATATTCCACCAGGCCCACGATTGGGTAATTCTGTTATTGAGCTTACCAATGTTAATAAAGCATTCGATGATAAAATTTTGTATGAAAATTTGAACCTTAATATTCCAGCAGGTGCTGTCGTTGGCATTATTGGTGGTAATGGTGCAGGTAAATCTACCCTGTTTCGTATGATCGCAGGAATGGACACACCTGACAGTGGTAAAATAAAGATTGGGGAAACAGTTCAAGTTGCCTTCGTTGAACAAAGCCGTGAAAGTCTTGATGATAAGAAAACTGTTTGGGAGGCGATTTCTGATGGTCTCGACAACATCACTATTGGTAATTATGAAATTAATTCACGAGCTTATGTTGGGCGCTTCAATTTTAAAGGTACAGATCAACAGAAAATCGTAGGTAATCTATCGGGCGGTGAACGTGGTCGATTACATTTGGCGCATACATTAAAACAAGGAGCTAATGTTTTACTGCTTGATGAACCCTCAAATGATCTTGATATTGAAACTTTACGCGCTTTGGAAGAAGCGATACTTGCCTTCCCCGGTTGCGTGCTCGTTATATCTCATGATCGCTGGTTTCTTGATCGCATCGCATCACATATTCTTGCATTTGAAGATGATGGCGAAGTTGTCTTTGAAGAAGGCGATTTTACTGAATATCATCAAGACTTTCTAATTCGTAAAGGTAATGACTCACAGCCAAAACGAATGAAGTACAGACGTTTAAAGACTTAGAATAATTTAGCACCCCTGTTACAGTTTCGAGTACACAAATGCCAACAAGTCATATCGACACGTTTAACTTTCATGCTGGACGTGTTATTGCACGCAAATACATCATAGAAAAATTACTCGGCTCAGGATGGGAGGCAGAGGTTTATCTCGTTCGTGAATGTGCGACGGGAATTGAACGCACTGCAAAGTTCTTTTTCCCTGAACGCAATATTAGAGATAAATCGTTAAAATTCTACGCACGCAAATTACATAAACTGCGTAAATGCCCTATCGTCATTCAATATTCAACTCAAGACAGCATTATTCATAAAAAAATGCCAATATCTTTTTTGGTGTCAGAATATGTTGAAGGCGAATTATTAACTGAATACTTAAAAAGACAAAAAGGCAAACGACTTCACCCATTTCAAGCGCTACATTTACTTTATGCCTTGGCTAAAGGAATTGAATGTATACATTCTGTGGGTGAATATCATGGCGATCTACACCCAGATAATATTATTGTTCAAAACGTTGGACTAGATTATAATCTGAAAATAATTGATATGTTTCAATGGGTTGATACACCTCGTGCAAATATCAAAAGTGATGTTATGGATTTGATTAGAATCTTTTATGATGCCTTAGGTGGTCAAAAACACTACTCGAAGCACCCTGCCGAAATTAAAGCCATTTGTTGCGGTTTAAAACATTCACTGGCGCTTAAAAAATTTAACAGTGCAGGTAAATTACGTCGCTATATCGAAAACATGCAATGGGATACAATTTAAACATGGATGACAATAGCAAAATCATTACCCGCTTCAATGCAACGGACAGTGAGCCTCTCGATGTCTCCACGAATCATGGTGAGATAGTCTGCTATTCGAACAGGTCACCAAAGAAAAACACAGCAAATGAAGATGCCTTAGCCGTTATTCCTGTCAATAACGATACAACAATATTAGTCGTTGCTGATGGTCTTGGTGGGATGCCTTCTGGCGATCAAGCTTCACAAATAGTTGTTGAATGTTTAATAGCATCAGCAAGCAACATAAAATTTTCTGTGCGTGAAGCTATTTTGAATGGTATAGATGAAGCTAATAAAACAATTTTAGATATGAAAAGCGGAGCAGGCACTACTGTTTCAATAGCTGAATTATCAGGAAACATATTGAGAACTTATCATGCAGGCGATTCTCTTATATTACTCACCACTAATCATGGCAATGTTAAATACCAGTCACTTTCTCATTCGCCAATTGGCTACGCACAAATATGCGGCGCGCTAGATCAAGAGCAAGCCATGAGACACCCAGAACGCAACTTGATATCAAATTATGTAGGTTGCAATGATATGCATATAAATGTTGGCCCCATCATTGAACTTGCACCACATGACACAATTATACTTTCCAGTGATGCCTTGTCAGACAACCTCTATGAAGAAGAGATTTGTGAATTTATACGTAAAGGAACATTACTCGATGGCATTAAAGAATTGATTGTACAATGTAATCTGAACATGAAAGAACCACTCCCCGACCGACGTTGCCATCCCGACGACTTCACGTTGATAAGCTTTAGAAAAAACACCTGATCATCTGTCTTACTTCTTAACTTGCATTAAATTTAAATGATTTGAGTTTATCTTGTAGATAACAAATTTATAAATCTTTATAGATTTTTTGTAATTAAAGATGATGACGTAATAACCCCCCCCGTGACTGATTCACGCGGGGGGCTGTGTCACTGATAGTGACATTACAGGAGTGATAACACCCTTAACTAAAGTATAGAACAAATTTATAAATTGACAGGAGTATTTTATTTCAAGCACCTTGCTGCTCAAGTAATTCTCCAAGAGATTTATTAAGTTGTTGAAATGATTAGTCTCGTAAATAGGTAAAATAAATTAGCTTTAACTCTATTATTATAAAATTCAATTTAACCCGATAAATATATATTTTGGATGAAAAATAGCCCGCGTATTGTGTTACTTATAAAACGTACATTTAGAAATACAATTTGATGAAGCTCAAGTAAGCATGACTAATAGTCATATAGGCTCTACACGCTCTTAGAATAAAACAGAAAAGCAAGAACCTAAATATATCTAGTAAATAAAAATGAATTATAATTTTAAAAACAGTAATTTACATACGTGATGTATCCAAATTATGTCATTTTGTAATATTCCCCTATAATCTCGCGATGCATTTTTTCCGTAAGCTAATTGATCACAAAAAACTGAGCGGCCTCTTGCTGTTTGGCTTACTGCTGCGCTCGTTGATTGCATCTGGATTCATGTTAGATACAAACCCGGCGGATGGTAGCCTCTTATCTATTGTTATCTGCGAGGGACCTGCCAGCATTAATGCTATAGCGGGTTTATCAGAACAAGCTCAACAACATGAGCACCATCAGCACCATCAGCAGCATGATAGTGATGAACATGATCATGAAGCACAAGACCATAGTCTCTCTGCCTGCAGTTTTTGGTCTTCAAGCAGCCAATCATTAGCAGCTAATGTATTGTTCTTTGATGTTGTAGATGCAAAATTAACAGATGAAGTCGCAGTTTATCAAACACAGTTCATACACCGTTATTCAAATAACTCTCGTTTAGCCCGCGCTCCCCCATCTCTTAGCTGATTCAAATAATTTATTACATGTGGTGTTGTCCAACAGGACGATTCGCTTTACGCACACATGCATTTTGAAAAACAACAGTTTAGAGAGTTATTATAATGAGTAAATTTAAGACTATTATTGTCTGCAGTATATGTTCGACCTTATTTAATACATCAACAGCTTTGGCCGAACACCCCGTAGTCATGCCAGAATTAACTGTCCCCGGCGATTTTGATCCCGGTTTTAAACAGTCCTATATCGACCTTGACGATATACAATCAGGCGTCATCGGCACTTCGGAATTAATGCGTAAAGTGCCTGGCGGCAATGTTAATGATAACGGTTCAATCAGTGGCCAAACTCAATACCGTGGAATGTTTGGTACCCGTATGAACGTAAGAGTTGATGGCACCTATATAAACTCGGGAGGTCCAAACTGGATGGACCCACCGCTTCACTATGTACCAAAAATGCTTTTAGAATCTTTCGAAGTAGAACGTGGTATAGCGCCGGTTAGTTCAGGCACTGGTATTGGTGGTTATGTCAAAGCTAAGACAATATCTAGCCAATTTACGAATAGTGATGAATTTGAATTTCATGGTGATGTTGGCATAGGTGGTCATAGTGTTGATGATGGTTATAACCTGGGCGGACTATTAGCATACTCAAACAATAAACACCGTTTTCATTTTCTTGGAAGTCGAGATGATGGTGGTGATCTTGAATTTGGTGACGGCGAGATCAATGGCAGCGGTCATGAAAGAGATAACTACGGCATAGGTTATGGATTTCATACAGGCAATCATGAGATAGCAGTGAATTTTCGTCATCAGGACACCGGAAGATCAGGCACCCCCGCCCTTCCTCTTGATATCGCATTTTTAGATACGGAATTATTTAACGCAAAATTCAATACACAATGGAACAATATTGTTATTGAAACACACATCAACTATACCGATGTAGGTCACCAGATGGATAACTTTACGTTACGGCCAGCACCAGAATTTTTTACTCCC
>JBLHKL010000012.1:0-28807 GCA_047618295.1 Gammaproteobacteria bacterium
AATCATTAACCGCGACTGCTGCTCGTGAAAATCGTCTGCACGCCGGCTTTGTCCTAGCGTATTAAACTTCCTTGAAAGTAGATATCTGTTTAAAACTACGACGGATTTCTTTTTTTCTATTCTGCTGTGTATAGTGAAGATGATTTACTAAATAAATTGTTAAATGGATTGAAAATGCTTAATGTAGAAATTCAATTCATTCTGGATTAGTCATACTAGACACAAATAACTAATTTAGTAACGAATGTTTGTGATAGGGGTCACGTAAGTAACACTTAGCATCAAGGTTGTCGAATATATACTGTGTTTATCGAGTCAACTATGTTGAAAGAAAAATTTAAACACACAACCTTAAAGAGTGAATCTAATGAAAAAACTATACTTGTTCTCAGCTATATCAGTTTTAGTATTTACCAGTGCATGTACTACTATTAATCCGAACACAGGGGAAACTCAACGTAGTAATACCCGAACAGGCGCTGTCGCGGGTGCCGCAACGGGAGCGTTAGCGGGTATTCTTATTGGTGATGGTGTGAAAGCTGCCGTGATTGGCGCAGGTGTTGGCGCGTTAGCCGGAGGAGGAATCGGTGTTTATATGGACAAACAAGAAGAAGCCTTGCGTAAAGATTTAGAAGGGACGGGTATTGAAGTAGAGCGTGTCGGCGACAACATTGAGTTGAACATGCCTTCAAATATTACCTTTGCAACAGGCAAGGCAGCGATCAACCCAACCTTCAACAGTATTCTGGATAATATAGGTACTACTTTGGCAAAGTATGAATCAACCAACCATTGTTCATATTGCCGGACATACTGACAGTGTTGGCAGCGCTGAATTTAATCAACAGCTTTCAGTTAATCGTGCCAATAGTGTTCGCGCCGCATTAAATGCAAGAGGTGTGATATCAGAACGACTTCTTACTACCGGTTATGGTGAGTCGATACCGGTTGCAGATAATACAACAGAGATGGGCAGACAACAAAATCGTCGTGTAGAAATCACGTTACAACCGGTGACTTCTTAACTCGTACTAGTCAATCAGTCTCAGTGGTGACATGTTTGTCACTGCTGAGACGGTTCATCAATTATTCTTAATAGCGATATACTTTCACTATTTCTTGTGAAGACTCATCCGGGTTTTTTATCTTTTTCTTTATTTAACACTCGACAAATTGGTAGTGAGAATAAAGAATCATAGTTTAAGTTTAAACAAATAGAGAATGTGATATGGCGATCCGTAGTTATAAAGATAAAACCCCCGATATTCACGCAACCGCTTATGTCGATGAAACCGCAGTTGTCATTGGCGATGTTTCGATAGGCCAAGACAGTTCAGTCTGGCCGATGTCCGTTATTCGGGGTGATGTTAATTCTATAACTATTGGTGCACGTACGAATATACAGGATGGTTCAGTACTGCATGAATCACATACGAGTGAATTTTCTCCTGGGTATCCGCTTGTGATTGGCGATGATGTAACCGTTGGTCATAAAGCATTGTTGCATGCTTGTACCGTAGGCAATATGTGCTTGATTGGCATGTCTGCCACTGTCATGGATGGTGCGGTGTTGGGTGATAACGTTATTATTGGTGCCGGAAGTTTGGTACCACCGGGCAAACAACTTGAGTCTGGTTATTTGTATGTCGGTAGCCCAGTAAAAAAAATCAGAGAGTTAAATGAAAAAGAACGTGCCTTCCTGAAATATTCCGCGAAACATTATTCAGTTCTAAAAGACAATTATAAGAATAGTTGTTAGTCACCAATTCTTAGATATTAGAAAAGTCTGTTTTTCATGACGAATACCAGAAACAGACTATTTATCACGAACTTCCTTCCCCTCCTTAAAAGCTCTTTTTGAGCTATTGTTGATATATATCAAAGTTAATTAGTCGTAAGCAATCATAATTAAACTAGACGATTGGTGGTGGTCATTTCAAGCGTCTATACACAGAGGAAATGTTTATGCGTAACATCATTAGTGTTTTTGGCCGTTCACCCTTCGTGCCCTTGCAAATGCACATGGAAAAAGTGGTCGAATGTGTAGAACAAATTCCGATAATCATAGAAGTATACAGGCGAGGCGATAGCGAAAAAGTCGGCGCAATAGCCGACAAAATATCAAAACTGGAACATAAAGCAGATCTTATTAAACACGATATACGTAATAGTATGCCGCGTGGATTATTCATGCCCGTGGATCGTTCCAAGCTTCTAAAGATACTAAGTCTTCAAGATGGTATTGCCAACCGTGCCGAAGATGCAGCAGTTTTACTTACTTTCAAGCAGGCCAAAGGCTTTGAGGGGTTTGATGCTGCATTTGATATCTTCATGAATAACTGCCTCGCAACATTTAACTTGTCTCGAAACATCATTGAACTTTTGGATGAATTATTGGAGACGGGATTTGGTGGTATTGAAGCAAATAAGGTCAATGAACTGATCGACAAGGTTGCCCTGAAAGAACACGAAGCCGATGTTAGTCAGAAGGAATTGGTCAGATTATTACTTGCCCATGAAGACAGTATTTCTTATGGAGATTTTTTTCTGTGGACTCGTGTAATACAACAAATTAGCGGCATTGCTGATCGAGGAGACAAATTAGCAGCAACAATCCGAAATACCCTTGAATCGAGATAGATTCCGATTTTGACGTATAAAGGAAACTGATTAGATGGAAATGTACCTCTATGTCATCATTGCCTTGGCCATTATATTTGGCCTTTACATGGCATGGGGTATTGGTGCCAATGACGTCGCGAATGCCATGGGTACTTCTGTGGGTTCTGGAGCGCTTACCTTGCGCCGCGCTGTCATCCTTGCTGCGATTCTGGAATTCAGCGGCGCATTTTTAGCGGGCACCCATGTCTCGGAGACGGTTCGAAAAGGTATTGTTGACCCGGCGATATTCGCCAATGATGGTTTGTCCTTTATGCTGGGAATGCTTTCAGCATTGTTGGCAGCCGGAGTATGGTTACAGATAGCATCATGGAAGGGTTGGCCTGTTTCGACGACACATTCCATTGTCGGCTCGGTTGTTGGGTTTGGTGCAGTCTATGGCGGTATTAGTGCTGTACATTGGGATAAGGTGGGTATGATCGCGGCAAGTTGGGTGGTCTCACCGCTGTTGAGCGCAACCATTTCTTATTTCATTTTCACTTTTATTTTACGAGCCATCTTTTACGACACCAGACCGCTTAGGTCGGCAAAGAAGATAGCGCCTTATTTTGTCTTTGTTGTTATCACGATGTTGTCATTGACGATGGCGTTTAAGGGATTAAAAAATCTTAAGCTCGATTTGAGTTTCCCGGCTGCTTTCGCAGTTGCCTCCGGCGTTGGTCTTGTCGCCGCTATTATCAGTGTCTGGTTAATTTCGAAGATAAAGTCAGAGGAAGCTCCTATTGATGGTGAGGAAAGACTGACAGATCCTAATGTTGTTAAGTCTCTGGAAAAGGCAACGAAGCATCTTGAGAAAGTACATGCTACAGCCCCCGGACATATGAAGGCCGATGTTTCAGATACTCTGGATGAAGTAAGACGTCTACGTTGGGAATCACAAAAGCGTTATGATTTTCATACCAACAGTACCGAGTATCAACAGGTTGAGAAGCTGTTTATTTACTTGCAAATATTGAGTGCTTGTTTTGTTGCCTTCGCCCATGGTGCAAACGATGTAGCAAATGCTATTGGCCCTATGTCTGCCGTGTTGTCAGTAGCAATGGCCGGCGGAGAAAGTATTGCTGCCGAGGCACCGGTACCAATATGGGTGTTGGCCTTGGGTGGAGTTGGTATCGTTGTCGGTTTGGCAACTTGGGGCTGGCGGGTGATGGAAACGATTGGTCGAAAGATTACCCACTTGACACCTACTCGTGGCTTTAGTGCAGAATTTGGTGCAGCAACAACAATAGTTATAGCGACCAAGTTAGGATTACCTATTTCTACAACCCATACGCTTGTTGGTGCCGTAATTGGTGTTGGACTTGCGCGTGGTATCGGTGCAATCAACATGGGTACTATCAAAGACGTTGTTGTTTCCTGGGTTATCACAATCCCGGCTGGTGCTGTGTTAGCAATATTTTTCTTTTATGTATTACGAATGTTTTTCTGAATTGTAATTATGAAATGCGGCATGGGAAATAAAGGCAACAAACGGACACCACTAATGTTGGTTAACAGTGTTTAAAAAAATAATACTACCATCAATATTTATCATCCTTGCTTACGGGTTTTGGATCAGTCCCGATTTCAAACAAATCGCTGCAGGTGTAGCAATTTTCTTGTTTGGTATGTTGTCACTCGAACAGGGTTTCAGGGCATTTACCGGCGGCGCGCTTGAAAAAATACTGCGACATACGACCGGATCGTTATGGAAGAGTTTGGGGTTTGGTGTCATGTCCACAACAATTCTCCAATCAAGTTCTCTTGTCTCGGTTATTACCATTTCATTTCTAAGCGCGGGTTTGATTGGATTGGCAGCCGGCATAGGTATTATTTTTGGGGCAAACCTCGGCACAACCACTGGCGCTTGGCTAGTGGCCGGCTTTGGCTTAAAGGTAAATATATCCGCTTATGCGATGCCGATGTTGGTCTTTGGTGTTTTGTTGATCTTTCAAAAATCGAAGGCATTGAATGGTATCGGTTATATTTTGGCAGGCCTTGGGTTCTTGTTTCTTGGAATTCATTATATGAAAGAGGGCTTCGAAGCTTTTAAAGACACCATCGATCTTTCTGCATTCGCCATTCCTGGTTATCGTGGTTTGTTCATCTATACCGGCATCGGAATCTTCGCGACTGTTGTCATGCAGTCAAGTCACGCAACGCTGGTCTTAATCATTACCGCCTTGGCCGCACAACAGATCTCGTATGAGAATGGACTCGCGCTTGCAATTGGCGCAAATGTTGGCACTACCATTACCGCCATCATTGGTTCATTGAGCGCCAATATCGAAGGCAAGAGACTTGCCGGGGCACACATGATCTTTAATCTTGTTACAGGGATTATCGCGATATTATTTATTCACCAGTTTGTACAAATTGTAGATGTTGTGAGTGCTTATGTTGGAATAGCCCATGATGATTACACCCTAAAACTTGCAGTGTTTCATACCATTTTCAATTTGGTCGGTATTATTGTCATGATCCCTTTTATCAACACGATGGTCGGTTGGTTGGAAAAGGTATTGCAGGAAAAGGAACCCTCAGTAGAGCAAGCCAAGTTTCTTACTGATTCAGCACTAGAGTTTGCAGATACTGCGGTAGAAGCCGTGCGCAAGGAAACACTTCATCTCTATGATAATGCCATTGAAATAATTGCGAATACTATCGGTTTCAGCAAAGCGGAAATTGATTCTGATATCGATCTGGAACAACTACTCAAATCAAGAAAGAAACTACCGGAAGTAGATGTCGAAGTAAGGTATGACAAGAATATTAAAGGCATCTACAGCGCAATTATAGCGTTTATTAGTCAAGTCCGATTTAACTGGCAGCTTGAGCAGTCAGCTGACTTACACTGGCTACGCAGGGCGAATAGAAATATTGTTGAAGCTATTAAATCAACCAAACATCTGCAAAAGAATTTGTTGTTGTTTAGTCAATCTTATAATCAACATGCCTCCAGAGAATATCAAAATATCAGGTTAAATCTCGCTATATTACTCAGAGAATTAGAAGAGATCAGACATGAACCCGATCCCGATATCAAGATCCTTTCCATGGATGAAATTAAGATTTCCATGGGTAAAGCTGATGAAAAACAAAATAATGCAATCGATGAGCTTATCCGGAATGGCAAGATAGTTCCGGAGACAGGGACATCCTTGATTAATGACACCGCATACCTATTAGATATTAAAAGCAATCTGATTCAATTCTTTGAAACACTTTTTGTTTCACAAGAACGCGAAAGTACTAAAGCAGAGCGCAAGTTGGTACTTGATGATGATGAGATTACCGAGATTCGTAGTGCAAGTGAATAGCTTACTGTGAGTAGCAATTTAATACATTTAAGGTCAAGACGATGAAACAAAAAAAACTGTTAGAAAAGCTAAAAGCATTTTTTGATTTAGATGCAAGGGAAAGAGATAAACAGAAATCTGATATCAAAGATATTCTCAAGAAACTGAAAAAAAAGGAACGCAGTCTCAAGGAAAAACTTGATGCCGAAGACGATGTAGAAAAACGCAATCGCATTCAACAGAAAATTGACGTGATTTACGCACAGCGTAAGAAAGGCATTAAATTGATTAAAGAGGAGATAATAGAAAGTATTTCTTAAGATTGCCGTTTGAGGATCTATGCCCAATCTCTTTGATAAACTCTCATCTACAATCCTGACCTCGTGTCTGATTTAAAAGTTCGTTATTATGCGACGCTTTCTGAATAACACGGTTGAGGTGTAAGGGTATGTCATTGGATGAAAACTGGTTCTCAGAACCAGCTTAAGGTCATGCTATGTCACTTGAGATAAACCAGAAGTTGCATGAAGAAAAATCTCCTTATCAATCTATAGCGATCTATGAGACCAAGACCTTTGGTCGTTTGATGACCTTGGATAATTTAACCATGTTGACGTCGCGTGATAATTTCATCTATCACGAGATGATGTCGCACCCTGCTTTATATAACCATCCCAATCCTAAAGATGTAGCCATTGTCGGTGGCGGTGCTTGTGGTACCTTAAAAGAAGTATTGAAACACGACACAGTAAAGAAAGTTACACAGATCGAATTAGACGAACGTGTAACCCGTGTTTCCGAACAATATTTTCCTGAGCTATGTGAGAGTAATAGCAACCCGCGTGTATCATTAGTATTTGAAGATGCCATAAGCTGGATGCAAAATGTAGAACCAAATTCGCTAGATGTGATTATTCTCGATACTACTGAACCAGTTGGAAAAGCAAAACGTTTATTTTAGGAACCCTTTTATCGGGATTGTTTAAATGCTTTGCGCGAAGGTGGAATAGTTGTCGCACAAAGTAAATCGCCATTATTAGATCTACAGGTCATCATCGACTTGCGCACTGAGATGCAAAAAGCAGATTATGTGGAAATTCAGACGATTCAGTTTCCTGTCGCTACCTATCCTTCAGGCTGGTCGACTGCAACCATGGCGCGAAAAGGACAGAAGTTCGGTGATTTTCGCGAGCAGATGGCAAGACATAAGTCATTTGTTACCAAGTATTATAACGCGGATATCCATAAAGCTTGTTCAGCCCTGCCTCAATTCATGCAGGATGCCTTCTAAGGCCAATTATTTCTCTAGCTAGACTTACATTATTGTAGGCAATCGCTACAATATGCGCCCTTATGTCTACACAATCTCAATCTTTCAATGTGCCGTCCAATAATAATGGGCAACGGTATGACGTCATCATTGTTGGTGGTGGTCATGCTGGCACTGAAGCTGCTATGGCGGCTGCTCGGATGGGTGCGCGTACTTTATTACTGACGCACAGTGTAGAAACGCTCGGACAGATGTCTTGTAATCCGGCGATAGGCGGTATTGGCAAGGGTCACTTGGTCAAAGAGATCGATGCTATGGGTGGCCTAATGGCTGCTGCTGCTGACCAAAGTGGTATCCAATTTCGTATTTTGAATTCTCGTAAGGGGCCGGCTGTACGAGCTACACGCGCCCAGATAGATCGTTCTTTATACAGGCAGGTGGTTCGACCTGCACTCGAAAATCAGGAAAATCTATTTATATTTCAACAAGCAGTAGATGACCTCATTGTTGAAGGCGAACAGATTCGTGGTGTCGTTACTCAGGCCGGCCTGAAGTTTATGGCGCCAACAGTGGTGCTGACTGTGGGTACGTTCCTCGGTGGCAAGATTCATATTGGTGATAGCAACCATGCGGGTGGTAGGGCAGGTGACCCACCGTCAATTGCCTTGGCGGATCGTCTACGTGAATTACCTTTTAATGTTGGACGCCTGAAAACGGGAACGCCACCGCGTATCGATGGCAAGACGATCGACTACAGTCAGTTGCAAGCGCAACCGGGCGATGATCCTGTACCAGTATTTTCTTATATAGGTAATGCCGATCAACACCCAGAGCAGGTGTCTTGTCATATCACTTATACCAACGAACAAACGCACGACATTATTCGTGGTGCTTTGGATCGTTCGCCCATGTATAACGGCAATATAGAAGGCACCGGGCCACGCTATTGTCCTTCCGTTGAAGACAAGGTCATGCGTTTTGCCGATAAAGATGCACATCAAATCTTCATTGAACCAGAAGGCTTGACTAGTAATGAAGTCTATCCCAATGGTATCTCGACATCATTGCCTTATGACGCGCAGATTGGTTTGGTGCGTTCGATAAAAGGTTTTGAAAATGCGCATATCACCCGACCAGGTTATGCGATTGAATATGATTTCTTTGACCCACGTGAATTGTCTCCATGGTTGGAAACACGTTTTATTAAAGGTTTATTTTTTGCTGGGCAGATCAATGGTACGACCGGATATGAAGAGGCAGCAGCGCAAGGCTTATTAGCCGGTTTAAATGCAGCGCTTCGAACGCAAGATAAAGAACCGTGGTTTCCGCGTCGTGATGAGGCTTATCTAGGCGTATTAGTCGATGACTTGGTTACCATGGGCACGACCGAGCCTTATCGGATGTTTACCAGTCGAGCTGAATATCGTTTGATGTTACGCGAAGACAATGCCGACCTACGTTTAACAGAAAAGGCACATGGTTTAGGACTCATTGACGATAATCGTTGGCGGCTGTTCAGCGAAAAACGTGACGCGGTTATCCAAGAAACGGAACGTCTGGACAAAATATGGGTGGGTTCTCCTAAGCTTTCAGTTGAAGTAACCGAGAACGTGCTTGGACATTCGATACGTAAAGATATAAACCTGCTACAGCTGTTGAAAAGGCCAGAGATTACTTATTCTGACATTGCCAAATTGCCGAATATTGCTGTCGATGGCATTGACCCCAAGGTTACAGAGCAAGTAGAGATACAAGTGAAGTATTCCGGTTACATCCAGCGGCAAGAAGAAGAAATCGATCGCAATCGACGTCATGAAGAAGCTGAATTGCCTGATGCTATTGATTATCAGCAGGTTAGAGGATTATCGTCCGAGGTCATTGAAAAGTTATCTAAACATCGACCAATTAATTTGGGGCAGGCTTCCCGTATCCAAGGCATAACGCCAGCGGCTATTTCTTTACTACGTGTACATCTGAAGAAGCAATCCTTGTTGTTGCAAAAAAGTGCCTGAGCCTTTAGGCATTCTGAATGCTGGAAACGCTACAAGCAGGCCTTGAAAGGCTAGATATTAAGGCCGAGCAACCACTTTGCACAGCCTATCTGAGATATATCGAACTACTCGCAAAATGGAATACTGCCTATAATCTAACCGCTGTAAAAGAACCCGAGGCGATGTTAAAGCGTCATATTCTGGACTCTTTATCAGTACACTCTTTTGTTGAAGGCGAACACTGTCTGGATATTGGTACGGGTGCTGGCTTGCCAGGGCTGATATTGGCACTGGCGCAGCCAGGAAAACACTGGACGCTATTGGATAGTAATCAAAAAAAGATTCGTTTCCTCAGGCACGTTATCTCTGAACTTAAAATAAATAATGTCGAGCTGGTTCATGGCCGTATTGAAACGTTTAAACCGGCGAAAGAGTTCGACACAATAATTTGTCGTGCCTTTGCGCCGCTGGTGCGTATGCTAGAACAGACGCAGCACTTACTGACAACAACGAATCAGTTGTTGGCTATGAAAGGGAAGCAGGTCGATGCTGAGATTGATGAGCTAGGGAAGCATGAATTTCTGATTAAGCTTAATGACTTAGCGCTTTCAGGAGATGATGCCTCGGCAAAATTGGCTCAAATACAGCGATCAGCATGATTTTTTAGCTTATGGCGGCTGGGTTTCAGTATGGTAAAGTACATCCATCAATAATGATTAGATATCACGGTAAAAAACGAATTTAATGTCCAGAATCATTGCAATTGCAAATCAAAAAGGCGGGGTTGGTAAAACGACCACGGGCGTGAATCTTGCCGCATCACTGGCTGCTGCCAAGCGTAAAGTCTTGTTAGTTGATTTGGATCCACAAGGCAATGCCACCATGGGCAGCGGTATCGAAAAGCAAGAGCTGGAAATCTCCAGTTACGATTTATTAATGAATGATAAAACGGCAGAAGAAGTCATCGTCAAATCCCCTGAAGGCCGATATGACTTAATCCCGACGAATTCCGATCTGACAGGCGCTGAAGTAGCGTTGTTGGATGAGATGGCAAGAGAAATCAGATTGCGCAATGCGCTAGAACCGATCCAGGAAGATTATGATTTTATTTTTATAGACTGTCCGCCATCTTTAAGTATGTTGACGGTCAATGCATTGGTTGCTGCAAACTCAATTATGATTCCAATGCAATGTGAATATTATGCGCTGGAAGGATTAACCGCCTTACTCGAAACTATCGACAAGATTAAAAAATACTTGAACCCTGATCTAAAGATTGAAGGCTTGTTACGGACTATGTACGACCCGCGCAACAATCTTGCGACACAAGTATCCGCACAGTTATTGGAACATTTTGGTGAACAGGTTTATCGCACCATTATCCCGCGTAATGTTCGATTGGCTGAAGCCCCGAGCCATGGTTTGGCTGCGCTTACCTACGATAAGTCCTCTAGTGGTGCAGTTGCCTATCTGGCATTGGCCGGTGAAATGTTAAGACGTGATGGTTTAGCGGCATGAAATTATCACTTCGTTATAAAGAATTAAGGAATTAATAAATTGGTAAAGAAACGCGGTTTGGGCAAAGGTCTGGATGCATTACTCGGTAATCCTGCTGACAGAATCTCCGAAAATAGTAATAGTGATTCATTAAAAACATTAGACGTTGATCTGTTGCAGCGCGGACAATACCAGCCACGAAAAGACTTTAATAAAGAATCATTACAAGAACTTGCAGATTCAATAAGCGCACAAGGTGTTATCCAACCGATAGTTGTGCGTGCCTTACCACGTTCGAAAAAATTTGAAATAATTGCCGGTGAACGCCGTTGGCGTGCAGCGCAATTAGCCGGGCTACAAGATGTCCCTGTTGTGATTAAGGATGTGCCGGATAAAACGGTCATGTGTATCGCCTTAATAGAAAACATCCAGCGCGAAGATCTAAATCCGTTGGAAGAAGCTGAGGCTTTGGCACGATTGATTGAAGAATTCGACATGACGCACGATACCATTGCCGAGGCAGTAGGGCGTTCACGTTCAGCAGTGACAAACTTGTTACGATTGTTAGAGCTCAACACCAAAGTTAAAAAACTGGTCGAGGCACGCCAGATAGACATGGGACATGCGCGTGCACTCTTGGCCTTGAAATTAGCCGAACAACCTGGCGCTGCTGAGACAATAATAAAACAGGGGTTATCTGTCAGGGCAACTGAGAAGTTGGTTCAACAGTTGTTGGGTGGTAGTAAGCAAGGAAAAGCAAAGCAAATCTCAAAAGATCCCAATATACAAAGCCTCGAAAATGACTTGTCTGAAAAAATGGGTGCAAAGGTAACTATCAAACAACAGGCCAAGGGTAAAGGAGTACTACAAATAAATTACCATTCTCTAGATGAATTGGATGGGATTTTAAAACACATCAAGTGATAAGATAATAATGTCTGTTCAGGATCTTTAATTTTTCTTCAAGAACCTTGCCCATTTTAGCTCAATTAATTGTAGTATAATGGGAATTAAAGCCGCTTTTTAAAAGATTGTTGCAGTGCAACGATTGATCATTTCCTATCAGGACTTTATACTTGCCATCCCCAAGCTGTGAGGGGATATAAAAAACATCGATATTTTACTGGCGCTATAGAATTTAGGCGATAGAATATACCTCGATTTTTTGGAGTTGGGCGATTGGCGGGAACGGAAGAAATATTAAAAACTCGCTCGACTGCTAATAAAATGCTGATTGTAGAAGCTGCTACGGTAATTCTGTGCGGGCTTCTTTTTTTTGTGTTTGCAAGTCTTGAATATACCTATTCAGTGATTCTGGGTGGTTTAGCCTTCATTGTGCCGAATCTCATCTTTATCATGTTCTCTTTAGGGACATCGGCGGCAAGCTCTAGCGGTAAGACACTAGCTTTATTTTTTGTTGGTGAGGCAATAAAGATTGTCACAACAATAATGATATTTGTGGTTTCAATAGTATTAGTTGAACCATTAAATATTGGATTGATGTTCGTTAGTTATGGATTTGTGTTATTGATGAATCTGACGGGCCTAATGGTAATGACAAATAAATAATAAATAAAATTTTTTGAGAATGATTTAATGGCATCCGGAACAGAACTCACATCGAATTCATACCTCCAGCATCATCTGCAAAACCTGGTCTTGGGTAAATTGCCTGAAGGTTATGAAAGAGCGGATGGCCATATTGTAGAGCATTCTAGCTGGACCTTTGCTCATAGCCCTCAAGAAGCCCTCGATATGGGTTTTTGGTCACTGAATGTGGATACCATGGGTTGGTCCATATTTCTGGGAATGATTTTCTGTTTTTTCTTTTACCGCGTTGCTAAAAAGGTCGAAAGCGGAGCACCTTCCGGTTTTGCTAATCTTATTGAGATGACTGTTGAATTTGTTAACAAAAATGTTAACGACATAATGACAGTCAAGAATCCATTGATTGGACCCTTGGCATTGACAATATTCATTTGGATTACCTTGATGAATACCATGGATATTATTCCTGTCGATCTTTTACCTTTGATCGCACAATATGTGACTGGCGACCCGCATCTGTATTTCAAAGTAGTGCCAACAACTGATCCGAACATCACCTTTGGCTTATCGCTAGGTGTGTTTATTCTAATAATTTATTACAGTATTAAGATGAAGGGTGTCGGCGGTTTCGTTGGAGAATTGTCTTTACAGCCGTTTGGCAAGTACATGATCCCTTTTAATTTAATTTTGGAAGTCGTTGGTCTAATCGCCAAGCCGGTCTCATTAGCTTTGCGATTATTTGGTAACCTTTATGCAGGCGAACTTATTTTCTTATTGATTGCTACATTAATAGGATCCGCATTGCCATTTTATCTGGGTACATTCTTTGGCGGCGCATTACAGTTTGTTTGGGCAGTGTTTCATATATTAATTATCTTGCTACAAGCATTTGTTTTCATGATGTTAACCATTGTTTATATGGCAATGGCACATGAGCATCACTAATTTTAATTATAGTTAAGTAAATCCTTTGGAGGAGTAAAGATGGAAACTATTTTGGCGTTTACATCATTGGGTGTATTAATCGTTCTAGGTATGGGCGCATTTGGTACAGCAATTGGCTTTGGTTTATTGGGTGGTAAGTTTTTGGAAGGCGCAGCGCGTCAACCTGAATTGGCTCCAATGCTTCAAGGTAAAATGTTTTTGGTCGCAGGTCTTGTTGACGCGGTAACCATGATTGGTATTGGTATAGGTATGTGGTTTACCTTAGCGAGTCCTTTTATTGCTACCTTACAAGCTGCTCAATAATATTAATTGGCTTTAATAGTCATCCGACATATAGGTGATTTAAGTGAATTTTAATGCAACCTTATTAGGTCAGCTTGTAACTTTTGCTATCTTCGTTTGGTTTACGATGAAGTTTGTTTGGCCAATGCTGCTGAAACAGATGGAAGAACGTGAAACACGTATCGCAGATGGTCTTGCTGCTGCAGAACAGGGTCAAAAAGACTTTGCTGAAGCACAAGAGAAATCATCTGCTGAGATAAATAAAGGTAAAGAGCAGGCAGCAACTATTATCGCGCAGGGGCAAAAGCGCCACGATGAAATAGTTGAAGAAGCGAAAGATGACGCGAAAGCTGAATCAGATCGCATCAAGGAAAATGCACTGAGTGAGATCGAGCAAGAAAAAGAAAAAGCCAGGCAGGAACTGAGAAATCAGGTAGCCGCCTTGGCCATCGCCGGTGCGGAGCAAATCCTGATGAAAGAAGTTGATCAAGCGGCACACAATGAAGTGTTAGCGAAGATCAGTCAGCAGTTATAAGCGACAGGAATTAATAGATGTTAGAAAAAGCAACCATTGCCCGACCTTATGCGAATGCGGCCTTCGATCAAGCGATTGAAGAAGGTAAGCTTGGTGAATGGTCAAGCATGCTGAATCTGCTAAGTGTGATTGTTTCTGATGAGAATATGCGTGGCGTTATCAATAACCCCAAATTAAGTAGTGAACAGCTTCATCAGTTCATCGCTGACATTTGTGGTGACAAGCTCAGTAAAACAGGTAAGAACTTTACCAAGGTTTTAGTTGATGCTGAACGTATTGGTCTGGCTGCTGAAATTTTTAATCTGTTTGAACAGAAACGTGGTGCTGCAGAGGGTATTAGCGAGGTTGATGTGATTTCGGCTTATGCGTTAGATGATGCTCAGATAAATGCAATCTCTGAATCAATTTCGAAAAGACTCAGCAAGAAAATCGATATCAATACAGAAGTAGATAACGATTTGATTGGTGGTGTCATTATTCGAGCAGGTGATTCTGTAGTTGATGCGTCTCTTCGCGGTCGTTTAAAAGAAT
Organism: Gammaproteobacteria bacterium; assembly: GCA_047618295.1. Taxonomy (GTDB): domain Bacteria; phylum Pseudomonadota; class Gammaproteobacteria; order Eutrophobiales; family Eutrophobiaceae; genus UBA7359. The sequence goes on from JBLHKL010000012.1 coordinate 14,557, forward strand.
TAAATAGTGTATTTGCGCAATAGTTATTAAATAGAGGAAAAGACATATGTCTATCAGTGCAACTGAAATTAGTGATCTGATTAAAAAGAAAATCCAGTCAATGGATCTTGACACCGAGGCACGTACCGAAGGTACGGTTGTAAGTCTTGCTGATGGTGTTGCCAGAATTCATGGGTTAAGCGATGTAATGCAGGGGGAAATGATTGAGTTTCCTGGCAACACATATGGCTTGGCACTTAATCTGGAAAGAGATTCTGTTGGTGCGGTAATTCTGGGTAGTTACGAGAACATCTCTGAAGGTGATGTAGTTAAATGTACCAAACGTATTCTTGAAGTCCCGGTTGGTGAAGCCTTGTTGGGTCGCGTTGTCGACGCATTAGGTAATCCGATTGATGGTAAGGGCGACATTAATACAACAGAATCTTCACCGATTGAAAAGATTGCTCCCGGTGTAATTGCAAGAAAGTCTGTTGATGAGCCTGTGCAAACAGGATTGAAATCAATCGATGCGATGGTGCCGGTTGGGCGTGGTCAACGTGAATTAATTATTGGTGACCGCCAAACAGGTAAAACGGCTGTAGCCATCGATGCCATCATTAATCAAAAAGGCACCGGTGTTAAATGTATCTATGTTGCTATCGGTCAGAAAGCATCTTCAATCAGCGTTGTTATACGTAAACTTGAAGAGCATGGCGCAATGGAACATACCATTGTTGTTGCTGCTACCGCTTCTGAGTCTGCAGCAATGCAATATGCGGCGCCTTATTCAGGTTGTTCGATGGGCGAATACTTCCGTGATAAGGGTGAAGATGCGCTGATTATTTATGATGATTTGACCAAGCAAGCTTGGGCCTATCGTCAGATGTCATTGTTATTAAAACGTCCGCCAGGTCGTGAAGCTTATCCCGGTGACGTATTCTATCTTCACTCCCGTTTATTAGAACGTGCTTCACGTATCAACGCGGATTATGTTGAGAAACTGACTAACGGAAAAGTAAAAGGTAAGACGGGTTCATTGACCGCTCTACCCATTATTGAAACGCAAGCCGGTGACGTATCAGCATTCGTACCAACAAACGTTATTTCGATTACCGACGGTCAAATCTTTTTAGAGTCTGATTTGTTTAACTCTGGTTTCCGACCAGCTATTAATGCGGGTTTATCAGTATCACGAGTAGGTGGTGCGGCACAAACCAAGATTATTAAGAAGTTGGGTGGCGGTATTCGTTTGGCCTTAGCGCAGTATCGTGAATTGGCGGCTTTTGCGCAGTTTGCTTCTGACCTTGATGAGGCTACTCGCAAGCAGCTTGAGCGTGGTACACGTGTAATGGAATTGATGAAACAGAAACAATATTCTCCACTCAATGTTGCTGATATGGGCGTCAGTCTGTTCGCAGTTGAGAATGATTTTATGGATGATGTTGCTCTGGATAAAATCGGTGCATTTGAAGAAGCATTACATGATTACATGAAAAGTGAGCAGTCTGCCTTAATGGATAAGATTGGCGCTGAAGGTAATTATAATGATGATATCGAAAGTGGCTTGAAAGATGCCATCGCAAAATTTAAAGAAAACGGTACTTGGTAAATGGCCGGCGGAAAAGAAATACGAACTAAGATCGCGAGTGTAAAAAACACTCAAAAGATCACCAAAGCAATGGAGATGGTTGCGGCGAGTAAAATGCGTAAGGCACAAGAACGCATGAAAGCTTCGCGTCCTTATGCTGAAAAAATTCGTAATGTTATTTCGCATCTGGCTCATGCTAACCCTGAATACAAGCATCCTTACCTTGTTGCACGCGATGAAGTTAAACGTGTTGGTGTAATTGTTGTTTCTACCGATCGCGGTTTATGCGGTGGACTGAATGCAAATATGTTTCGCATGTTAATGAAGCAATTCAAGAGATGGGACGGCGAAGGCAAGGAAATTGAGTTATGTATTATTGGCAGTAAGGCAGCTGGATTCTTTGGCTCCATTGGTGCCAATATTGCTGGTCAAGTGACCCATATTGGTGATGAGCCTAGTCTCGAAGAATTGCTTGGCGCAGTCATGATTATGCTGAACAGTTTTAAAGAAGGTGGCATTGATGAGTTACATCTTGTTTCAAACAAATTTGTAAACTCAATTGTTCAGCAACCTCATATGGAACAACTGATCCCTGGTAAAGCAGTAGAAAGTGAAGATTATGGCCATCATTGGGATTATTTATATGAGCCCGATGCAGAAGAAGTGCTGGACCAATTATTGACGCGTTATATTGAGTCTCAAGTATATACGGGTGTAGTTGAAAATATCGCCTGTGAAATGTCAGCACGTATGGTGGCAATGAAGAGCGCATCGGATAATGCCGGTGAGCTTATTGATGAATTAGAATTGATTTATAACAAGGCGCGACAAGCTGCTATTACTCAGGAGCTTTCTGAAATTGTTGCTGGTGCTTCTGCGGTATAGTCAAAGAAAGATTTTTAATTAAGATATTTAGAGAAAATACACGAGGAACGTAAACGATGAGTTCTGGAAAAATCGTACAAATTATTGGTGCTGTATTGGACGTCGAGTTTCCAAGCGATGCGATACCAAAAATCTATGATGCTTTGAAAGTTGAAGGAGAAGGTATTAATACCACTCTTGAAGTTCAGCAACAATTAGGCGACGGAGTCGTTAGAACCATTGCTCTGGGTTCGACTGATGGCTTAAAGCGCGGTTTAACGGTTAACAATACCGGTGAAGCTATTTCTATCCCGGTTGGAACCAAGACACTCGGTCGTATCATGAACGTATTGGGTGAACCAATTGATGAAGTCGGTCCTATTGATACCGATGAACATTGGGTTATTCACCGTGATGCTCCAAAATTCACAGAACTAAGTCCATCTACAGAGTTACTTGAAACCGGTGTTAAGGTTATCGACTTGATTATCCCATTTGCTAAGGGTGGTAAAGTTGGATTGTTTGGCGGTGCAGGTGTTGGTAAGACTGTAAACATGATGGAATTGATTAACAACATTGCAACCAAGCACTCAGGCCTTTCTGTTTTTGCTGGTGTTGGTGAACGTACTCGAGAAGGTAATGACTTCTACTATGAAATGCAGGAGTCTGGTGTTGTTAATGTAGAAGATTTTGAAAAATCTAAAGTATCCATGGTCTACGGTCAAATGAACGAGCCACCGGGTAACAGATTACGTGTTGCATTGACTGGTTTGACACTAGCTGAAAAATTTCGTGAAGAAGGTCGTGACGTATTATTGTTTATTGATAACATTTACCGTTTTACTCTGGCGGGTGTGGAATGTTCAGCGCTATTAGGGCGTATGCCTTCAGCGGTGGGTTATCAACCAACGCTAGCAGAGGAAATGGGTAAACTCCAAGAACGAATTACTTCAACTAAAACGGGTTCGATTACTTCGATTCAAGCTGTATATGTTCCTGCGGATGATTTAACTGATCCATCTCCAGCTACTACATTCGCGCATTTAGATTCTACTGTTGTATTGTCTCGACAGATTGCGGAGCTTGGTTTGTATCCTGCTATTGACCCATTAGATTCAACCAGCCGTCAGCTAGACCCATTGGTTGTTGGTCAAGAACATTATGATATTGCCCGCGGAGTACAAAATACATTGCAACGCTATAAAGAGTTACGTGACATTATCGCGATTCTAGGTATGGATGAGTTGTCTGAAGAAGATAAACTAGCCGTTGCTCGTGCTCGGAAGATTCAACGTTTTCTAACCCAGCCTTACTTTGTTGCAAAAGTCTTTACCGGTCAGGATGGTGTTTATGTTCCTTTAAAAGAAACCTTACGAGGCTTTAAAGGTATTATCAACGGCGAACATGATGAGCTTCCAGAACAGGCATTTTATAATGTCGGTACTATCGATGAAGCTATTGAAAAAGCTAAAACCCTATAAAAGGTATTAGATTAATGGCAGATACAATTCAAGTCGATATCGTGAGTGCTGAGCACCAGGTTTTTTCTGGTGAGGCAGAAATGGTATTTGCGCCTGCAGAATTAGGTGAAGTCGGTATCGCACCGGGACATACCCCCTTTGTTACTAAAATGGGACCGGGTGAAGTTCGAGTGAAAGATGCTGAAGGTAATGAATCTGCATTTTATGTTTCTGGTGGAATGTTGGAAGTTCAGCCTAAAGTTGTTACCGTTCTATCTGATACGGCGCAACGAGCAGAAGATCTGGATGAAGCCGCTATTCTTAAGGCGAAAGAAGAAGCTGAGAATGCATTCCATGATAAAAGTGATGCAATTGATTATGCCAAGGCGCGAGCTTCATTGGCTGAGTCAGCAGCACAATTACAAACGATTCAGCGTTTACGCAAACGCGCAGGACGTTAATCCTATCGAATATAGCGTGGTAATTCTTTACCGCGCTAAATCAATCCTATATCCCAGTCGTCAGCACGGATATAATCTTCTAAAAATCAAATTCATGTTTTTGTACTGAGGAAAACGGCACATGGGTCTTTGTATAGTAGTTTTAGCTGCTGGGCAGGGTACGCGAATGTACTCTGATAAACCTAAGGTCTTGCATACTCTTGCAGGCAAATCATTACTCGAGCATGTATACCAAACAGCCATGGGTTTAACACATAGAGACATCTATGTCGTCTATGGTCATGGTGGAGAACAGGTGCCTAATGCGTTGCAGGATTTTCAAGTAAATTGGATTGAGCAAGAAGAGCAATTAGGCACAGGTCATGCTGTGCAACAAGTGTTACCTGATATCCCGGATGTTGATAATGTTTTAATTCTCTATGGTGATGTTCCTCTGATTACTGAAGAAAGTCTTAAGACACTGGTTGATGCTGCATCTACCTCTGGTTTTTCCCTGCTTACTACACATCTTGAAGATCCTCATGGTTACGGACGCATTATCCGTGATGAAAAAAATAATATCGTCGCTATCGTTGAAGAAAAGGATGCGACAGAAGAACAAAGAAGAATTTTTGAAATTAATACTGGCTTCATGGTTGTTAAGGCCGATTTACTTAAGCGTTGGGTAAACTCGCTTGGTAATGACAATAAACAGAATGAATACTATCTAACAGATATTGTTGCTAAAGCAGTAGCAGATGAGATCAATATTGCACCTGTATTAGCTGAGACAAATATAGAAGTGAAAGGTATAAACAACCGAGCTCAGCTTGCAGAAGCAGAGCGTTATTTTCAACTCGTGCAAGCACACCATCTTATGCATAGAGGAGTAGGGTTAAGTGATCCTGCACGGTTCGACTTACGCGGTGAACTTGAAATTGGACGGGATAATGAAATTGATATTAATGTAGTTATCGAAGGTAGAGTGAAGCTAGGTAACAATGTCACTATTGGTGCAAATTGTTATTTAAAAGATACGATTATCGCAGACAATGTAAATGTTCTGCCTAATACAATGATTGATAATGCTGTCATTGGTAATGGGTGCAACATAGGACCGTTTTCACGAATTCGGCCCGATACAACATTGGATGAAGATGTACATATCGGTAATTTTGTTGAACTCAAAAAAACAGATATTGGTAAAGGTAGTAAGGTTAATCATCTGAGCTATTTAGGTGATTGCCATATTGGCAAAGATACAAATATTGGTGCTGGTACGATTACCTGTAACTACGATGGTGCATATAAACATCAAACAATCATAGGTGATAATGTCTTCGTGGGATCTGATGTACAGCTTATAGCGCCAGTTAAAGTAGATAATGGAGCGACGATTGCCGCAGGCACGACAGTGACAAAAGATGTGGCAGAAGATGAGCTAGCTATTAGCCGTACAGAACTAAAGACGATCCCAAAATGGAAAAGACCTACTAAAAAGTAATTATGAAAGTAGGCTTTTATCAATTCCGTCCTTTGTTTGGCAAGCTTGAACATAATTGTAATAAGATATTATCTGTATTGGAAAGTTCTGACGCAGATCTTGTCGTTCTTCCAGAGCTGGCCTTATCAGGCTATTACTTCAAGGATAAAGCTGAAGCATTAAAATATGCTGTTGATCCTGAAAACAGTAAGATCATTGATGAAATAGTTAATCTAGCAAAACATAAGAATATGCACCTTGTGCTTGGTTTTGCCGAGAAACAAGGTACACAATGTTTCAATAGCTCTGCGTTAATTAGTCCTGATGGCATCAAACATATCTATCGCAAAGCACATCTCTTTAATGAAGAAAAATTTTGTTTTGACCCTGGCGATACTCCTTTTATTGTAAACGATGTTAATGGCGTAAAGATTGGGATGATGATTTGTTTTGATTGGGTCTTTCCTGAAGTTACTCGTGTTTTAGCTTTGCAAGGCGCACAGATCATTTGTCAGCCTTCTAATTTGGTATTAACTTATTGCCAGCAAACGATGCTAGCACGGTGTATAGAAAATAAGGTGTATGCGATTACTGCGAATCGTTATGGTGTCGATAAGAGGCCACAAGGAAGCTTGAAATTTACCGGAAACAGTCAAGTAGTTGCACCGGGGGGCAAGTTATTACACCGTGCGGCATCACAACGTGATGCATTGTTCATCACAGAGATAGATCCTGACGAGGCAAATAATAAAATGATTACGCAGTACAATGATGTGCTGATGGATCGTCGTCCAGAATTATATACATTACTCAACAATAAATAATAGGAAGAAATTATGAGTTTCGCTACAGCCGATCTTTATGATAAATATGAAGAGGACTTACAAATTGCTACGCCAATGTTTAATGATTATGGCGGCAATAAGCAATTTTCTGGGCCAGCATTGACACTAAAAGTATTTGAAGATAATTCATTAGTCAGAGCCGCATTAGAAGAGCCTGGGCAAGGTAAAGTGTTAGTTGTAGAAGGTGGTGCTTCATTACGATGTGCGTTACTAGGGGATATGTTGGCGGAGTTAGGTGTCGAAAATGGTTGGGTTGGTGTTATTGTCCATGGCTGTATTCGTGACTCGGCGGTGATTGCTAAGATGAATATTGGTGTTAAAGCGCTAAACACAAATCCACGTAAGAGTGTAAAGAAAGGTGTTGGTGATCGTGAAGTTGCTGTAACTTTTGCAGATGTGACGATTAATCCGGGTGATTATATATATGCCGATGAAGATGGTTTTGTTGTCGCAAAAAGTAAACTGAAGTAGACATTATATATCAAGAGGGCTGTTTAATGAGAAATATCAAGGTCGTTATTATAAGTTTGTTGTTATCTGTTTTTAGTTTTTCAATCTATGCGCACGATAATGATCCTCTGTTTAATCAGGTGAATTTACAAGCTCAGGCAGAGCGCGAGATTCCTAATGACCAATTGACTGTCATGCTTGCAGTAGAAGAAGAAGGTAAGGAAGCCGCAAAAATTGCCAATAAGATTAATCAAGATATGGATTGGGCATTAAAAATTGTCGGTAAAAAAAATGCAATTGTCTCACGCACTCAAGCCTATAATACGCATCCAATATATGACAAACGAACTGTAATTGGCTGGCGCGCTATACAGCAATTAGAACTTAAGAGCACGAATATTACTGAATTATCTGAGTTAGTCGGTATATTGCAAAGTCGATTACAAGTTAAAAACATGCGTTTTAGCCCAACTCGAGAAACACGAGTGCAGTATGAAAATGAATTGATAGAAGAGGCAATGGTCGCGTTTAAGCAACGAGTCGAGATTGTAAAAAAACATATGGATGATAAAAATGTCCGCATTGTTAATATGCATGTCAATACAGGTGGAGGACATAATCGACCGATCTATGCTGAAAGTCGGATGATGGCAATGGATAGTAAAAGTGCGCCTGCAATTGAAGCGGGCACAAGCCAGATAACAGTGACTGTTTCAGGTTCAGTGCAATTCTTCTAAAAATATTATGAATATTTAATTGACTGATATCTGAATGGATAAAATAGAACAACGCGAAAAGCGATCTAACATGATTTTCATGTTAGTGGGATTGATTCTAGTAATCGGTTTATTGCTTATTTACCGCGAGGGTGTTGTTTGGTTCTCTTCAGTTCGCTGGTCTGATGTTTCAATCATTAGCTGGATTTCGATTAGCGCTATTCTTATTGCTGCATTAGCATTTCAATACTTCTTCCTTATATTGCTACGTTATAGTGTTATCAAATATTTTGTGCTTTGGTTTATCCCAGTAATCTGGATGTTTAATAATGGCATTGTTGCCCTACACAGGTTCTTTGATTGGACGACAGATATTATCTCTCCTGCTGGGTGGGTACCTTTGGGTGATTTATTAGGCTGGTTACTTAGTGCCGTATATTTTCCTTTGCTTATAGCCAGTGGTGTTGTGGTTGCCATTATTGATTCAAGCAGTTCAATGTTAAGCCAAGCTTGTTATTACGCCGGAATTGCTATGGATGTCGCCAATATCTCACCGTGGAATATTGTTTCTTATAGCATGAATTATCTCAGTGTTTTGTGGGACCTCCTGTCAAATTCCTTTGTTCAGGAGATTGCATCGCTGCAGACTGATAATCGACAATTTCTGGAATTTAACTTGTCCAATACATTCAGCTTACCCTATTGGGTATTAAGTATTGGTTATAGTCTTAGCTGTATTATTGTCTGATTAAAAAATACAATTTTTTGTATAGTCAGCTGCTTCATTAGCTGTCCAATCACCTTTTGGCTTTTCTTTCATCTGTGCGCACCATTCTTTACTGCCAATTTCTGGTGCACAAGCACTCAGAAAAAATAATGAAAATGTGAATGCCATTACGATTAAAAATTTATTCATAATTTTGCTCCATTAACTTAATGTGGAAAATACTTTTTTTGCAGCTTCGATAGTTTCGTCTATATCATCATCCGTATGTGTAATTGAGATGAATCCCGCTTCATAAGAAGATGGAGCGAGGTAAACGCCCGCTTTAAGCATTCCGTGAAAGAATTGATTAAACTGTTCAGTATTGCAATTCATCACTTGTTCAAAAGAAGTGATCGAATCTTCTTCGGTAAAAAATAACCCAAACATACCGCCGACGTGGTTTGTGCTTAAGGGAATATTATTAGTGCTGGCTTGTTCTTTTAAGCCATTTAAAAGCCTTTCTGTCTTTATAGTTAACAGATCAAAAAAAGACTCTTCAGAAATAATATCAAGCGTAGTTAATCCTGCAGCCATTGCAATTGGATTACCCGATAATGTGCCTGCCTGATAAACCGGGCCATCTGGGGCAATGTGATCCATTATTTCTCTTTTACCACCAAAGGCACCAACTGGCATACCGCCACCAATAACTTTCCCGAGCACCGTTAAGTCAGGTGTGATGTTGTAGATTGATTGTGCACCGCCTAGTGCGACACGAAATCCCGTCATTACTTCGTCAAAGATCAATACGGATTGATGTTTAGTACAGATATCCCTCAATGTATTAAGAAAGTCAGCTGAACCAGGGACACAATTCATATTACCCGCTATGGGTTCAACAATAATGGCGGCTATTTGGTCACCTATATCCGCAAAAACAGTTTTTACCTGTTCTGCATCATTGAAAGATAGTGTAATCGTAAGTTGCGCAAGGTCTGCAGGAACGCCTGGTGACGTTGGTACACCTAGCGTTAAAGCACCTGAACCTGCTTTTACTAGTAATGAATCTGCATGCCCATGATAGCAACCTTCAAATTTAACGATTTTATCTCTACCGGTAAAACCACGTGCGAGTCTAATCGCACTCATCGCTGCTTCTGTACCTGAACTGACCATGCGCACTTTTTCGATTGAGGGAATTAGTTCACATACTTTATCTGCCATACGAGTTTCAATTTCTGTTGGAGCGCCGAAACTAAGTCCTCTTGCTGCAGCATTTTGAACTGCCTGGATAACATCAGGATACGCATGCCCCAATATCATTGGCCCCCATGAGCCGACGTAATCGATATATCGTTTGTTTTCGTTGTCGTATATATAAGGTCCAATAGCATGATCAATAAAAATTGGTGTGCCTGATACTGACTTAAAGGCACGTACCGGAGAATTTACGCCGCCTGGGATATGTTTTTTTGCTGCATTGAATAATTCGTTCGACATAATCTTTGAGCTATGTGATAAATAAATTGTTATAAGCCAATGTTGAACTGGCAGCATCATCAGTAGAATAAACCCCATTAATGACTGCTAGAAAATCAACCTTTGCATTAATTAATTGTTTTCCATTTTCCGGTGTTATGCCGCCTATGGCAACCACAGGGATGTTAAATATTTCTTTTGATTTAATAATCAGTTCGATATTTGCTTTGGCAGCATCAGGCTTGGTGGCCGATGGAAAAAAAGATCCAAATGCAATGTAATCAGCGCCAGATTGTTCAGCAATTACAGCGCGATTAAAGTCGTTATAACATGAAATACCGATAATCTTATCCCCAAGAACCCCTCTTGCCGTTTCAATGTCTGTGTCATGTTGTCCTAGATGTAGTCCATCTGCAGCTATTTCTTTTGTGAGTTTTAGATCATCATTAATAATAAACGGAGTTTTGTATTTTTTACAGAGAGACTGTAACTCTAGCGCAAGCGTTCGCTTTTTTCTCTGGTCTTCAGTTTTATTGCGGTATTGAAAGAGTGCTACGCCAACACTTAGAATACTTTCAGTTTTACTTAATAGTTCATCAACCGTTATATTTTCACAGTCTGTGATCGCATAGACGCCAGATATGTTGGGCATATTCATAAGGGATGAGCAGTTATTAGGGTATATTGATTACTCATAGAAACGATTAGGTTGAGCTTGCCCTCGGCCAAGTCTCAGCCCATGCTTTAGTGATAACCATGTGTATTCCTGTGCTTTTTCTACGGATGTTTTCAAATCATTCCCTAATGCTAATAGTGCTGCAATCCTTGAAGATAAGGTGCAGCCTGAGCCATGAAATGTATCCGGTAATCTTTCCCAATGATATTCGATTAGAGGATCTTGTTTTGTGTATAAGGAGTTTATGACTTCATATGTCTCATTATGTGTGCCTGTAATCAATACAGACTCGGTACCATAGTCCATTAATATATTGGCAGCAGCAGTTAAGTCGTCTTCCTGTGTAAGTAATGTCGCTTCTATGTTATTTGGTGTAATGAGTGTTGTTAATGGTAATAATGATGTGAGCATGTTTTTACAGATATCTTCATCTGAAAAATTCTTTCCAGTTGCCGAGCTCATTACTGGGTCGAGCACTATTGGTATTTTTAATTCAGCCAGTTCGTTGACGATAACTTCCAATAGATTAATACACCCAATCATGCCAATTTTGCAGGCAACGATATCCATATCTTCTAAAATGAGTCTGATCTGATTTCTAAACGGTTCTGGGTCCTGTGGTATGACATCAAGAACCTTGTTTGTATTCTGGGTCGTTAGCGATGTGATTACAGTTGTGGGATGACATCCTGCACTTGAAATGCTCTCAATGTCGGCTTGTATTCCGGCCCCGCCACTTGGGTCATGCCCCGCGATTACCAGGACAACAGGTTTTTGATTATTGCTATTGGTCATAATGTCGTTATTCTACACAGCCATTATTATCACAGAAATAAAACACAGGAGTTATTTTAAAAATGAAGCAATATATGTGTGTTATATGCGGTTATATATATGATGAAGCAAAGGGTTGGCCAGAAGATGATATTGCCCCTGGTACCAAGTGGGAGGATGTCCCTCCGAACTGGGTGTGCCCTGAGTGCGGTGCTAGAAAGGAAGATTTTGAGATGATAGAAGTTTAATACCTTTTAAATTCAAAATGGCCTAACAACAGCAAGAATTATAATAGCGATTAATATTAAAACGGGGATCTCATTGAACCAGCGATACCACACATGAGAGCGTTGATTACGGTCATATTTAAAGTCCTGCAATATAAACCAGCAGTAACCATGATAAACAATCAAAAGAAAGATCAACCCGTATTTGATGTGCAGCCACACCTGACCACTATACGCAAACAAGCCATTGCTGAGTAAGGTGGATACACCAAAAACAATTGTGAGTATGGCTCCGGGAGTAGTAATCCCATAAAAGAGTTTCCGCTCCATGATTTTAAAGCGATCAATGCTGATTTTGTCGTCACTCATTGCGTGATAAACAAATAACCTTGGTAGGTAGAATAACCCGGCGAACCAGGTCACCATAAATATAAGATGTAAGGCTTTAAACCAGAGCATGGAAATAGCTAGTCATGACATTGTTGTCGGTGGTGTTTGGAGTAATTCTTTAATCTTGACCCGGAGTTGTTCAATATCCATCTCACCGGTTTTTTGTTGAATTATATTTCCAAGAGGATCAATTAAAAAGCTTGTCGGTGTAACGCTGATATTTCCGAATGCTTTCGCAGCGACGCCTTCAATATCAAGTGCAATCGGATAAGGTATCGCTCTCTTTTCTGTTAGTTCTAGCACGCGGTTAGGTGGATCGTATGGCATTGCGATACCGACTATTTCAAGACCCTCCTTGTTAAGTTGCTTATAAAGCTCAACCAGATGAGGTATTTCTTTTATACAGGTTGAGCAAGTCGTTGACCAAAATGTAACTAGTAAGGGCTTGCCTCTCAAAGAACTGAACTCGATCTTTCGACCATCAATAATATTTAAACTAATATCAGGTGCTTTATCCGGATCTTGTGACGAGATAAAAAACCCAAAGACAGTTAGTGCGACAATAATTAAGATCGCTACTGGCAGAATTAATTTGGTTTTCATAAATTAATCATTCGGCGGATCAATTGCTGAATCAAGTATCGGTGTACCTTTATTTCCTTTAATGAAATCTTTTAGTGTTGAAAAGATACGTTTGATACCACGCCAGATTTTAGGTAATAACCAAATCATTAATATGATAAAGAGGATTAGAAATACGACAAATACCAACGGGTGTATTAGTGCCGCCCACATGCCAGTAATGACTAAGAAGTCTTCACCAAGAGAAGTGAACCAATTACTGACTGGTTCAGGAGACGAATTAATTATGACGCGGCTCCCCGCTTTGGTCGCATGAGTTGCTGCCGTCAAACTACCCCCCGCAAGAAATGCTGCGAGTTCGACAGCTGGTGTCATTTCACCAACGGCACTCATCGCTAAAACTGCGCCGAGAGGGATGCGGATAAATGTGTGTAGGGTATCCCAGGCAGTATCAACCCCGGGAGTTTTATCAGCAAAAAATTCGACGCAATACATAAGTCCCGCAGCAGACATTACTAGAGGGTCGGTGACTACCATCATCTCTGGTGGTAAATCAATATTGCCGGTAGTGCCTAGATAACCCAGCATTAAAACTGCCGCGTAAAGATTAATACCGCTTGCCCAAGCCACGCCCATACTAAGAGCTATATATTGAACTGTATCCATAAATAAATATTCTCGCTTATCGTATTGTTAACAACATACCGCATTTTTACGGAATCGCAATCACACTGAGCTCGCAATCTATATATGCAAATAAAAACAAATACTTAAGTTTAAGACAGGAAGTGGTATTGATCGTTCAAAGCGTATCATTGTACGGCTAATTGATTGCTTGACAGTATTTTCATCTGGCATTAACCTCATATTCGAATTAACTGATTTATGCAGTTATTTCATTAAAATAATAATAAAAATCGAATTCACAGCGGCTTCGGCCGCTTTTTTAATTTACCTACGTGGATGTAGTGTATGTCCCCGGAGGGCACGACTGCATGGATGCAGGAGTTAGTACGAAGCAGGAGCCCGAGCCGAGGAGCCCGAAGGGACGTGTACAGGAAGTACAGTATGTCGCGAAAGGGCAAGAGTCCGAAGCGACTGTACGCAGAATGTACTTATAATTACACTATTGTTTTCCATTCTTCTGTTTAGCCAGTAAAACCACGATACTCAAGCAGTTTTATTCTGTAAAATTAAAACATTATTAAAGTAATTAAGGCAAAGAAATGATCAATGTTGGTGTTGTAGGCGCAACAGGCTATACCGGAATCGAATTACTTCGATTGTTATCAAAGCATGAAGCCGTTGAGTTAGCAGTTGCCACTTCAAATTCTGAAAAAGGCAAGGCTGTTCAGGATGTCTTTCCAAGTTTGCGCGCACATGTTGATCTTGAATTTATTGGCCATGATAGTGAACAACTCAAGTCATGTGATTTTGTTTTTTTTGCAACCCCCCACGCAACAGCGATGCACCATGTGCCAAAATTGCTTGATCAAGGTTGTAAGGTTATAGATCTTTCAGCAGATTTTAGGATTTCAAACCCAGCGTTATGGGAACAGTGGTATCAGGTAAAACATGCGTGCCCAGATCTG
>JBLHKL010000013.1:0-28239 GCA_047618295.1 Gammaproteobacteria bacterium
AATATCGCTTGAAGATGTTAATGAGACGCTGGTCAGTAATAAATTATCATTAGCAGATCACAAAGATCCAGAACTCTTCATCCGCACCGGTGGAGAACAACGTATTAGCAACTATCTTTTGTGGCAAACAGCGTACTCGGAACTTTATTTTACGGAAACGTTATGGCCGGATTTTGATGCAAATCAATTCGATATAGCAATAGATTGGTTTTCTAAGCGTCAAAGACGATTCGGTAAAACATCTGAACAAGTTGAACAGACACAGAATTCATGAAAACCAAGAATGCTTAAACAAAGAATCATCACGGCCGCAATACTGATACCCATTGTAATAGCGGTAATATTTTTACTCGATACGGTATGGTTTTCTGCATTGTTTGCTGTATTTGTTGGCGTAGGCGCTTGGGAGTGGGCTGGGCTTTGTAAAATAAGTAAAAAATATCAATATTTATATAGTCTGGTTACTGTGCTGATATTAGCGGGTTTGTATTCGGCTAGTAATAGCGGCATTTATAATAGTCTTATATTGAGTGGTGTGGTCTATTGGATTATTGCTGTTGCTTTGGTGTTTTCATATCAAAAACAGCGCAATTTCTTACCAAAATCGCCACTAGCTCTACTTGTCATAGGCCAGCTGTTACTAATTCCTATGTGGGTTAGTTTGACCGTTTTGAAATCTTTCCCTGGGAATGGTGCCATATTAATAATGCTTCTCATGTTGCTTATCTGGGGTGCCGATACAGCGGCTTATTTTGTGGGCAAAAAATGGGGTAAACGACGACTTGCAAGTCGAGTTAGCCCTGGAAAAACATGGGAAGGTAGCATTGGCGGTGTTATTGCGGGCATTGCCATAGCATTAGCGTATGTTATTGTTTCAGATGCAATGCCAAATCAGGGTATAGCACTAATTGGTCTATCTTTTTTGACAGTTTCTATATCAATAATTGGTGACTTAATGGAAAGCATGGTGAAACGTGAAGCAGATATTAAAGATAGTGGATCTATTTTGCCTGGGCATGGTGGGGTGATGGACAGAATAGATAGTTTGACGGCTGCGGGCCCTGTTTTTGTTTTTGGTATTGTACATTTAGGTATCGGAATATGAAGGGTATTACGGTTCTTGGATCAACGGGGAGCATCGGCGTTAACACGCTAGACGTTATCACACGCCACGCTGATAAATATAAGATTAAGGCATTAACAGCAAACACTAATGTCGAAGTAATACGCGAGCAGTGTATAAAACATCAACCTGAATTTGCTGTAATGGTTGATGAAGATTCGGCGTTGCGACTGGAACAGGACTTAAAAAATCAGGCACCAGATGTGACGGTCTTGAGTGGTGCGGATGGATTACAGAAAGTGGTGACACTTTTTGATGTTGATTATGTAATGGCTGCGATTGTTGGTGCGGCTGGATTGTTGCCTACACTTGAGGCAGCAAAAGCTGGAAAACGAGTGTTGCTTGCTAACAAAGAAGCTCTGGTTATGTCCGGTAAATTATTTATGGACACTGTTCGTGATAATAACGCTGAACTATTACCCATTGATAGTGAGCACAATGCTATTTTTCAATGCATGCCTGTTGATTTTAGCAATGGGTTTGAAAAGCTGGGTGTTAAGAAGATATTGCTTACTGCGTCAGGCGGGCCATTTCGAACTACGCCGATAGAACAACTTGCTTCTATGACTCCAGAGCAAGCCTGTGCACATCCAAATTGGGTAATGGGAAGAAAAATATCAGTTGATTCAGCGACGATGATGAATAAAGGGTTGGAAGTCATAGAAGCTTGCTGGTTGTTCCATACTCAGACTGAATTTATACAAGTCGTTATCCATCCTCAAAGCGTTATACATTCTTTGGTTGAGTATAGTGACGGTTCAGTATTGGCACAATTAGGTAACCCTGATATGCGTACGCCAATCGCATATGGTCTGGCTTGGCCGGAAAGGATTGATGCGGGTGTTGAAAGGCTTGATTTATTTGACATCGCACAACTTGATTTTGTAAAACCGGATGAACAGCGTTTCCCTTGTTTAAGACTAGCGCGAGAAGCTATGGAACAAGGTGGAACCAGTAGTGCAATATTAAATGCAGCAAATGAAGTTGCTGTAAATAAATTCTTGAATAAACGACTTCGGTTTACAGATATTGCCCGTGTTATTGAAACAGTTTTGGAAAGTGTAACGCACAATGAAGCGACTTCTCTTGATGTCGTCCTTCAAGATGATAAAGCAGCAAGAGATTACGCGTTGGCGACAATTAGTGAGCTTGTTGCATGATTGACATATTGCAATCTATAGCAGCTTTCATTGTTGCTTTGGGCGTACTAATTACATTCCATGAGTTTGGTCATTACTGGGTGGCCAGGTGTTTTGATGTAAAAATCCTAAGGTTTTCAATTGGTTTTGGTCGAACGATATATAAAAAAAATTTTGGGCAAGATAATACTGAATTTGTTATTGCCGCATTACCCTTGGGCGGCTATGTGAAAATGCTGGATGAGCGGGAGGGTGATGTAAAGGAAGACGAATTACCGCGATCATTTAATTACAAGCCCTTATGGCAGCGATTCGCTATCGTTTCAGCAGGTCCTGTATTTAATTTTATCTTTGCAGTGTTTGCTTACTGGATAATATTTGTTATTGGGGTAAATGGTTTAAAGCCGATCATCGGTGAAATTGAGCCAGCATCCATTAGTGGCGATGCGGGCTTGAAGGCTGGGCAGGAAATAATTTCTATCAACGATACTCAAACATTAACCTGGTCTACAGTCATAGACATGTTAGTCAATCATACTGTTAATCGCGATATTATAAATATAGTTGTAATTGGCAATGATGATTTGAAACAGCATGTAGAGATTGACCTGTCCCAAATTACAATAGATGAGATGGCTGAGGGTAAATTACTTGAAGCTCTAGGCTTGAGTGTTGTTGAATTAAAACTACCTGCAATTATTGGAGATATCCTGCCAGGTGGTGCGGCTGAAAAAAGTGGTTTACGCCAGCATGATGAGATAGTTAGTGTGAATGGAGCTAGTGCTCAATCATGGAGTCGATGGGTTGAGTTTATTCGTGATAATCCTGAGAAAAATCTTAATGTCGAGGTGCTGCGAAGCGGCAGCATCATTAATATTGAAGTGATTCCAGATAGCATTCAATCCGAAGGGGAGACCGTTGGACGTATTGGTGCTGCAGCATTTGTTGCAGAGGGCTTGTTTGATTCCTATTTTGTAATAGAGTCTTACCCAATGCCACATGCTTTTTTAAAGTCAATAAAAAAGACTTGGGAAATGTCAGTGCTAACTCTTCGAGTACTTGGTAGAATGCTGATTGGTGAAGCATCGGTTAAAAACTTGAGTGGCCCGATTAGTATTGCGCAATATGCGGGACAATCTGCCGGAATAGGACTGCTTGCTTTTTTCAGTTTTATGGCCATAGTAAGCGTCAGTTTAGGTGTGCTTAATTTGTTGCCAGTACCACTACTGGATGGTGGGCACTTAATGTATTACCTTATAGAGGCGGTAATAGGAAAACCGGTGTCTGAGGCTGTGCAAATGCTTGGACAACAGATAGGGATCGTCTTGTTATTAGGGTTAATGAGTATTGCTTTTTATAACGATATTATCCGTTTATTAGGATAAATAAACAAAAAATAATAAATAACAGTCACATGCGATTTATAGTTAATAAATTACTTTATGTTTTAACACTTTCACTATTATTAGTTGCGCAACCACAGGCAGCGCAAGAGTTTATAATTCAGGATATTCGTGTTGAAGGTCTGGAACGAATTACCCCAGGAACAGTGTTTAATTATCTGCCAATGAAGGTTGGTGATACTTTTGATGATTCGCGTTCATCAGAAGCAGTTAAAGCATTATTTAAAACCGGATTTTTCGAGGACGTCAAACTCGAAAGAGATGGGAATAATCTGATTCTTATTTTCAAAGAACGGCCCTCTATCGGAACCATTACTATGTCGGGTAATGAGGATATTGAGACTGATGAGCTATTGGAAAATCTTAAGCAATTTGGATTTTCAGAGGGAAGAGTATTTGTACAATCCACATTGGATCAGGTTGAGCAGGAATTACAGCGTCAATATTATTCAAATGGCAAATATGCAGTCAAAATTGATTCTACGATTACCGAGCTTGATAATAATCGTGTTGGTATTTTAATTGAGGTCTCAGAGGGGCTTGCGGCAAAGATTAAAAAAATAAATATTGTTGGAAACGCTGTTTATACTGAAAAGAGATTGTTGAAGGAGTTCAAGTTAAGTACCCCAACCTTGTTATCGTTTTACACTAACAATGACCAATATTCGAAACAAAAGTTATCGGCAGATCTCGAAACGTTGCGTTCATACTATCTGGATGGTGGTTATCTGAGTTTTAATGTCGATTCGACCCAAGTTTCAATTACGCCAGACAAAAAAGATATTTACATAACAATAAACATAACGGAAGGTGAGCAATACACCGTTACGGAAGTAAAGCTTGCTGGTGATTACATTTTGCCGGAAGAAAGCCTTTTTGACTTGATTTCCATAGAATCAGGCAAGCTCTTTTCACGTAGAAAAATAACCAATAGTAGTAAGAGGCTAACTGAGCGACTAGGTCAGGAGGGTTATTCTTTTGCCAATGTTAATTCGATACCTGAGATAAATAAGGAAGACAAAACTGTATCTATAACGTTTTTTGTTGACCCAGGTAAACGTGTCTATGTTAGACGAATTAATTTTACTGGAAATGCAAAAACAAAAGATGTGGTTTTGAGGCGTGAAATGCGACAACAAGAGGGCGCTTGGATCTCAACTACACAGGTCGAAAGAGGTAAGCAGCGATTACAAAGAACGGGTTATTTTGAAGATGTCAATGTTGAAACACCCGCAGTTGCAGGAACTACCGATCAGGTTGATATTAATTATACTGTTGAGGAACGTTCAGGGGGACAGCTAGGCGCCGGCATTGGGTTTTCGCAAACCCAAGGACTTATATTCAACATGAATATTTCGCAAACAAATATATTTGGCACGGGTAATAGGCTTAATTTTCAGTTCAATAATAGTAATACTAATACACGCTATGGATTAGGTTATTCAAACCCCTATATTACAGATTCTGGTATCGGTAGTGCGTATGATATTTTTTATCGAGAGACCAATGCAGAAGATGCCAATCTGTCAATTTTTGAAACGAAAGAATATGGTGCATCATATGGGTTATCCATCCCCGTTACCGAGCATAATACGTTAGGGACTTCATTTGGATATACCAATACACAGATTACAACTGAAGTCGGCACATCATCTCAAATCACGAATTTTTTAGCTAGTAATGGCACTCAATACGATATTTTGAAATTTGGTGTCAATTATTCATACGATACAAGAAACAAGGCCGTTTTACCGGATAAAGGTGCATTTCAGCGTATAAATGCCGTAGTTGCACTTCCCGGTCTTGGTAACTCTCTTGAATATTTTAAAATTAACTATGAGGCAAAGTGGTTTAAGGATTTATACAACGAAGACTTTGTCTTGGTGTTAGGCGGTAAATTTGGATACGGTGATAGCTATGGTGATACAACCGAATTACCCTTCTTTGAAAACTTCTACGCGGGTGGTCCACGCACGCTTAGGGGCTATGAAGAAAATACATTGGGTCCGAGAGACTCTACTAACAGAGCGCTCGGTGGTGACACCAGAATCCTTTATAATGCCGAGGTTATTTTGCCCGTACCTTTTCTTACGAGCTTTAAAAAATCTATCAGGTTAACTACCTTTTTTGATGGCGGTAATGTGTTCGGTGCCAATGATGATGTGTCATTCGACAAAATGCGTCATTCGGCTGGGTTGAGTGCTATATGGATTTCACCGTTTGGTGCTGTTAGTGCTAGCATAGCAATGCCTTTTGGAGATGAAAGTACCGATGAAATACAAAATTTCCAATTCAATTTTGGTACAGCATTTTAGTAATTTTAGTAATTTTTGGAGTTTAAAGTTAATGAATACCTTGTTTAAATCAATTATTTCGATAGCAGTTATTTTAGCATTTACAACATCTCTCACATTTGCGGAAGAGACTTATAAAATAGGCGCTGTTAATGCAAATCGAATTTTGCAAGAATCACCTCAAGCTGAAGCAGCGATAAAGATGCTTGAAAAAGAATTTTCTCCTCGTGATAAAGGTCTCTTGGCAGCACAAAAAAAGATTAAGGCGCTTGAGGACAAGTTTAATAAAGATCGAGCCATTCTGAGTGAGCAAGAGCGTGCAAAACTAGAAAGAGATGTTGTTGCACAACAACGTGATCTTAAGCGTGATCAGGATGAGTTTAGAGAAGACTTGAATTTTAGACGCAACGAAGAATTCGGTAAAATTCAAAAACGAGTTGTGGTGGCAATACAAAAGATAGCAAAAGAAAATAACTACGATGTTATTTTAGGCGAAGGTGTAATCTTCGCTAGTTCGAAAGTTGATATAAGTGGATTAGTAATTGATTACCTCAAAAAGGAAGGTAACACTGTCTCTGAATAAGACTAAATAGCGAGCAATGTTGTATGTCAGCCACTCTTGCAGAATTATCAAAAGTAAGCGGAGCTAGGTTAGTTGGAGATCCTGAGTGTGTAATTGACACTGTCAATACATTGGGGTTGGCAGAAACTGGTGAAATTACATTTTTATCAAATCGGCATTACGCAAATCTACTAGTACAAACAAAGGCCTCAGCTGTTATTTTATCTGAGGACGATTTAGAAAACTGTCCAACTAATGCTCTGGTAACTAATACGCCCTATTTGGTGTATGCGAAAATTGCTAACTATCTATACCCAGACAAGCAATGGCCTGGCGCTATTAGTGAGTATGCGATAATTGGTCAGAAATCTATTATCGATAAGTCATCAACCATATCCGCAAACGTAGTTATTGGTGACAATGTCGTCATAAATGCCGGAACATACATCGGCCCAGGTTGTGTCATTGCAGATAATGTAACTATTGGTAAAAATACGATGTTGTTTGCAAATATAACCTTATGCCATGATGTCACTATTGGTAATGATGTTATTCTCCATCCAGGTGTAGTTATTGGTGCTGATGGTTTCGGACTAGCTCAAGAAAATGGGCAATGGTTGAAGATTCCTCAGATTGGTTCGGTTACTCTAGGCGACTGTGTTGAAGTCGGTGCTAATACTACAATTGATAGAGGTGCAATAGGGGATACGATTATTAGTGATGGTGTCAAGATAGATAATCAAGTCCAGATCGGTCACAACGCATTTGTCGGTGAAAATACAGCAATTGCTGGATGTGTGGCGCTAGCAGGAAGCGCCAGTATAGGAAAAAGATGTCAAATTGGTGGTGCAAGTAGCATTAATGGTCATATAGTGATTACAGACGATGTTATTATTACTGGTATGTCAGGGGTAGCAAACTCAATTAAATCACCAGGTGTTTATTCTTCAGCTATTCCAGTTACAGACAATAAAACATGGAAGAGAAATATAATACGTTTTAAGAATCTGGATAAGATAATAAAAAAAATAATGTTTAAGTTAGAATAAAGATGGAATATATATATGCAAGATGCTGCAGCCATGGTTGATATAGAAAAAATAAAGACTTTATTACCACACCGGTATCCATTCTTATTGATTGACCGTGTGCTTGAAGTTGAAAAGGGTCAATATATAAAGGCATTAAAAAATATAACGATCAATGAACCTTTTTTTCAAGGACATTTTCCAAGTAAATCGGTAATGCCTGGTGTGTTGATTATTGAAGCCTTGGCGCAAGCTGCAGGACTGCTTGGTGCATTGGGTTTTGAAAAAGGTGATATAACTGAAGATAGCTTATTTTACTTAGTAGGCATCGATAAAGTTCGTTTTAGAAAGCCAGCTGGACCCGGCGATCAATTAATTCTAGACGTCAAGTTTCTTGCATTAAAAAGGAATATTTGGAAATTTCATGCTTCTGCGTATGTAGATTCACAATTAATAACATCAGCAGAGCTCTTAACCACTGTCATGGAATAAGTCCATGGTACATGCTTCTGCTATTGTCCATCCCAGCGCCACATTAGACTCAGATGTAAGTATCGGTCCGTATTCTATAATCGGAGCGAATGTGACTATCGGTTCGGGTTCTGTTATTGGTTCTCATGTTGTTATTAATGGTCCTACAAAGATAGGACCAAACAACAAGATCTTTCACTTTTGTTCTATCGGTGAAGACCCTCAGGATAAGAAATATATAAAAGATAAAAACTCGACACTGGAAATTGGTGCCGGCAATACCATCCGTGAATATGTTTCAATAAATCGGGGCACTAATGATGGTGGCGGTAAAACAATTATTGGTGATAATAATTGGATCATGGCATACGTACATGTTGCACACGATTGTGTTGTTGGCAACGATACTGTTTTTGCCAATAATGTGACTTTAGCTGGTCATGTGATAATTGATGACTTTGTTATCCTTGGCGGCTTTACTGGGGTACATCAGTTTTGTCGTGTTGGCAGTTATAGTTTTTCTGCTATTTCATCAGTGATAGTCAAAGATGTGCCTCCCTATGTACTAGTGTCTGGCAACTCAGCGAAGCCATCCGGATTAAACAGAGAAGGCTTGAAAAGACATGGGTTCGATTCCGACACTATTAATATTCTACGTAAGGCCTATAAGGCAATTTATCGAGATGGGTTAATCCTGAAAGATGCTCTTAAAGTTCTGTCAGACTTAGCTTCTGAGTCTGACAAAGTAGAAATTATGCGTGCATTTATTGCCTCTTCTCAGCGCGGCATTGTTAGATGAGACTGTTTTCCTTATCAGACGCATTAAGATAGCTCAATGGTCCGCATAGGAATTGTCGCGGGAGAAGCATCAGGCGACATGCTTGGCGCAGGCCTAATTAAAGAACTAGAAAAAAAAACTGAAGCTTTATCAATAGTGGGTATCGGCGGAATAAAACTTGTTACGGCAGGAATGAAAGTTTTATATCCCATGGAACGATTGTCCGTAATGGGCATTACTGAGGTAGCTGGACGATATTTTGAATTAAAAAATATTAGAGATAATCTGCTAAAATATTTTATTCAACATCCACCAGATATTTTTATTGGTATAGATGCTCCTGATTTTAATCTTTGGCTTGAAAAAGAGTTACGTAAGGCAGGTATAAAAACGGTTCATTATGTCAGTCCATCAGTATGGGCTTGGCGTGAATATAGAGTAAAGAAAATTCGTATGGCGGCTGATTTGGTATTAAGCCTATTTCCTTTTGAAGCAGCTATCTACAATAAATACGGTGTACCAAACCGCTATGTAGGTCATCCGCTAGCAGACAATATAACAAGTACACCAAATATATCAGCGGCCAGATTAGATTTAAACATTCCACGAGAAAAAATAGTTATTGCCCTTTTACCCGGCAGTCGTTTGTCTGAAATAAAAAGAATTGCCAGCCCACTATTAAAAGCAGCTGTATTATCTAAAACAAAAAATCCTAATCTATATTTTATAAGTGGCTTGATCGATGAAAAGGCACTAAATTATTTTACAGAAATAAAGAATAAAGTTGCGCCAGAATTGGAACTCAATATTAGTGTAGGTAACACACATCGAATAATGGAATCCGCGGATTTTATTATGCTCGCGTCCGGAACCGCCACGCTCGAGGCAATGCTGTTTAATAAACCGATGGTTGTTGCTTATAAACTCTCTTTTTTAACGCATTTAATAGTTAAGTTATTAGCAAAGATTCCCTATGCCTCATTACCAAATATTCTAGCAGGAAAAATGTTAGTGCCAGAATGTTTGCAATCAAGGTGCACCCCGGAAATATTATCTTCTGAATTAAATAATTTATTGGCTTCTGATGAACAGACTGATCAAATGAAAATGGAGTTTTCTGAATTATCTGTACAACTTAAAAAGAATGCTGATCTGCAAGCAGCTGATGCCATACTCGAATTACTTGAAGGTGATAAAGTTGACTGATTATTCCTATATTAATAACCTTGACTTGGTAGCTGGCGTTGATGAAGTTGGCAGAGGACCACTAGCAGGACCCGTTGTCGCAGCTGCCGTCATATTAGACCCGGAGGATATAATCATTGGTTTGAAGGACTCTAAAAAATTGAGTCATAAAAAACGAGTGGCCTTGACTGATGAAATAAAATCTAAATCATTGGCTTGGTCATTGGGACGGGCAGAAGTTGAAGAGATTGATGAAATAAATATATTGCAAGCTAGTTTGCTGGCTATGAAACGTGCCGTTGAAGCTTTAGGAAAGAAACCAGAATTGGTAGTTGTAGATGGGAATTTTACGCCTGAAATTAATTACAAAACTATCGCCATTATCAAAGGTGATAGTTTGATTCCTGCAATTAGTGCAGCATCAATTATCGCAAAAGTGGCACGGGATAATGAAATGGTTAACTTTGATGAAAAATATCCTGGTTATGGTTTTTCCTCGCACAAAGGTTATCCCACGAAACAACATATTGAAGCTTTAGCAAGATTAGGAATAACTAAAATACATAGGCGTAGTTTTGCTCCAGTAGCAAAATATATTGCTTAATTTGTCATTTATATGAGCTTTGTTCATTTACACCTTCATACTGAATATTCATTAATTGATGGATTGATCAAGGTTGATGCTTTAGCCGCTAAGGCTGCTGATAAAGGAATGCCTGCAATTGCTGTTACGGAACAGGGGAACAGCTTCTCTGCAGTAAAGTTTTATCGTGCGATGCATAAAAGAGGTGTTAAACCACTGATTGGTGCAGAAATAAAAGTTTTGGGTATCAGTCCAGATGAACCATCAAGTATTGTTCTTCTTTGTCAGCATATAGAAGGTTTCCAAAACCTATCTAGATTGATAACACAAAGTTATACCGAAGGTCAGTTTCGTGGCAATCCATTAGTACAGTTTGATTGGCTTAAAAATTATAATGATGGACTCATTGTTATTGATTGTGCAGATGCTGGTGAATTCTCAAACTCAACTTTACTTCAAGATAATACAAAGATTGAAAATAATCTAGAGAAATGGTTGACAGTTTTTCCGGATAGATATTATTTTGAATTACAAAGAATTGGCAGAAAAGGCCAAGATGACTATATACATGAGGCCATCAAATACGCTGAAAAATTTAGTGTTCCTCTTGTCGCTACGAATAATGTTCGTTTTATAGAAGAAGATGATTTTGAAGCGCATGAAGCGCGTGTTTGTATCCAACAAGGATACACACTAAATGATCCAAGGCGCGTCAAACAATACACTACTCAGCAATATCTTCGAACAATTGAAGAAATGCAGGAGTTATTCTCTGATATACCTGAAGCACTTGAAAACACCGTTAAAATTGCACAACGATGCAATGTCGAATTTACGCTAGGTGAAAATTTCTTGCCTCATTTCCCGGTTAATTCAAATGAGACGCAGGATCAAAAACTGACTAACGATGCTAAGACGGGATTACAGAAGATCCTTGATGAAAGCGACGGTATCCCTGAATCAAAACATGAGGAATACTTTTCAAGATTACAACGTGAAGTAGATGTTGTTACCGACATGGGTTTTTCTGGTTATTTTCTTATCGTTGCTGATTTCATTCGCTGGGCGAAAGAGAATGGTATTCCTGTAGGTCCTGGACGCGGTTCTGGTGCAGGTTCGCTGGTTGCGTATGCACTGGATATTACTGAATTAGACCCAATTGAATATGATTTATTATTCGAACGTTTTTTAAATCCTGAACGTGTTTCTTTGCCTGACTTTGATATTGATTTTTGCATGGATCGTCGAGATGAAGTGATTGAATATGTGGCGATGAAATATGGTCGCGATCATGTTTCACAGATTATCACCTACGGCACCATGGCAGCAAAAGCGGTAATCAGGGATGTTGGAAGAGTACTCGGTTTTCCATATGGTTTTGTTGATCAAATTGCAAAGCTAATTCCATTTGATTTGAACATGACGCTCGATAGAGCAATGGAAGAGGAAAAGGAACTAAAGCGACGTTATAGAGCCGAGGAAGATGTTAGTTCCTTATTTGATTTAGCAAGAAAACTCGAGGGACTCTCTCGAAATGCAGGAAGACATGCAGGTGGGCTTGTTATTGCACCCAAGCCCTTGTCTGACTATATGCCACTGTATTGTGAAGAGGGCTCTCAGACAACAGTTACTCAATTTGATATGGGTGATGTTGAGTCTATTGGTCTTGTTAAGTTTGATTTTCTTGGATTGAGAACATTAACCATTATTAATTGGGCGTTACGAGATATTAATCGCATAAAAAGACAAAATAATGAAGATGAGATTGATATCCGCAAGATTCCGCTTGATGATCCTGCCACCTATGCTTTGATTCAACGTATGGATACGACAGCCGTATTTCAACTTGAATCTGATGGCATGAAAAAACTGGTTAGTCGACTTAAACCAGATGTGTTTGATGATCTTATCGCACTCGTTGCCTTATTCAGACCCGGTCCATTGCAGTCAGGTATGGTTGATGATTTTGTCGATAGAAAACATGGAAGAGCACGTGTGCAATATATGCATGATGATTTGGAGTTTGCTCTTAAACCAACTTATGGCGTTATTCTTTATCAAGAACAAGTGATGCAAATTGCTCAGGTATTATCTGGCTATTCTTTAGGTGCGGCTGATCTATTGCGTCGTGCTATGGGTAAGAAAAAGCCGGAAGAAATGGCCAAGCAAAGGCAGATATTTACTGAAGGTGCGGTCAATCAAGGAGTTGATGAAAGGCAGGCAACGATGATTTTCGATTTAATGGAAAAATTTGCCGGCTATGGTTTTAATAAATCACACTCAGCAGCCTACGCATTAGTTGCATACCAGACAGCGTGGTTAAAAGCGCATTATCCTGCTGCATTTATGGCAGCAGTACTTTCTTCCGATATGGATAATACGGATAAGGTTGTCATGCTTTTTGAAGAAACACGCAGAATGCAGATAGAAGTTGTGCCGCCTTCTGTGAATGCCAGTTTTTATAGTTTTACTATAATCAATGATAAAACGATTCAATACGGTCTAGGCGCAATAAAAGGTGTTGGCGCGGCAGCAATTGATAACCTTATTAGTGAAAGAGAAGTAAACGGTCCGTTTGAAAATTTATTTGATCTTTGTAAGCGGATTGATTTAAGGAAAGCGAATAAGAGAGTGCTTGATGCGTTGGTCAAATCCGGTGCTATGGATTCATTGGGAGCAGGCAGAAGCACATTAATTGAAAACCTTGATAAAGCAACGTCTTTAGCTGAGCAGCATAATAAAGATCTGGATAGCGGACAGAATGATATGTTTGGGCTTGAAGCTCCGACAAGCCTAAGCGAAGAAGTTGATTCATCTTCCGTCTATGACTTTGTAAAGGACTGGGGTGATAAACAACGTGTAATGTATGAAAAAGAAACCTTGGGTTTTTATTTATCAGGGCATCCTATTAATAGATACAAACAAGAACTTTCAAATGTAACACGAAAACTTTATGGCATAAAAACAGGAGAAGTAAAAGTAGCTGGGTACATTATGAGCATTCGAAAATCAGGAATGAGAGAAGAGTATGATGTGAAAATTGACGATAATACTTCTCGAAAAGTTGTTGTTGTTAAATCAGATGATTATGAGAAATATCGGAATTATTTAATCAAAGATCATCTTATAATAGTGAAAGGGCGCGCCAAAAATGATGAGTACTATGAAGGTGGAATTAAAATTCTTGCAGATAATATATTTACCATAGAAGATATCCGTAAATTGGATAATCCTTTTAATCTTTCCTGCTCCTTAAAGTTAACTTTATACGAATCTCAAATGAGTAGCGGAATGACTAATAATATCAAAACTACTCTGCTTAAATATAATCATGATGTGTCAAGTGTCATCGTAAAATATGTGAAAGCTGATGCGGTAGGTCTGGTGCCGTTCGGGAAAGAGTGGAATGTCCGGATTAGTGATGATTTGATAGATGAATTAACTAATATACTTGATATTAATCAGGTAGAAATCGAGTATAATCCTAAAATTAAAAAACAATAACAGTTTGATTTAAGTATGAATTTTCTAGATTTTGAACAACCGATTGCTGAACTCGAAGCCAAAATAGAGGAGTTGCGCTACGTTGGCAATGATAAAGAAATAAATATCAATGAAGAGATTGCAAGACTAAAGAAACGTAGTGATGAATTAACGGAATCCATCTTTTCTTCATTGACGCCGTGGCAGGTTTCTCAAGTTGCGAGACATCCGCAGCGTCCTTATACACAGGATTACATTGATCTTATCTTTACCGATTTCGAAGAATTACATGGAGAACGGTATTTTGCAGATGATCCAGCAATTATTGCTGGCATAGCGAGATTAGACGGGAAACCGGTTGCTGTTATAGGACATCAGAAAGGTCGCGACACTAAAGACAGGATTATGCGAAATTATGGCATGCCTAAACCTGAAGGTTATCGCAAGGCTCTACGTATTATGCAAATGGCTGAGCGTTTTCGTCTTCCAGTCCTGACCTTTATCGATACGCCAGGAGCCTATCCGGGTATTGATGCCGAGGAACGAGGCCAGAGTGAAGCCATCGCCAGAAACTTGATGGTAATGTCAGAGTTAAAGACCCCAATTGTTGCAACAGTGATCGGCGAAGGTGGTTCAGGCGGTGCGCTCGCAATTGGAGTCGGCGATCGTTTATTGATGCTGCAATATAGTACGTATTCTGTGATTTCACCGGAAGGTTGCGCCTCTATTCTTTGGAAAAGCGCTGATAATGCTAAAGAAGCCGCAGAAGCAATGGGTATAACGGCGCAAAAGTTGAGTGCGCTAAATTTAGTTGATCGAGTGATTGAGGAACCATTAGGTGGAGCACATCGTGACTTTAACGGAATCGCTGATAGCTTAAAACTAGCTTTAATTGAGGAACTAGAACAACTACGATCCTTGCCAACTCAAGAGGTTGTCGTACAAAGACAAAACAAAATAAGACAGATTGGTGAATTTAAGAAAAATTAGTTTTTTATTTACATGGACATAATGTCTGGATTTTGTTCCAGACACCAACAGTAGGCGCTTTAGGCGAATCCTTAGTACCTGCACACCCCTCTAGGGGGTACCGAGGTCCCATGCAGGCAATGACGCGGGCGCAGCTATGAATTTCTTAGGTAGATGAATAATTCTGTGTCGACAACTTTACTCTCACAATATAGTTTTGATTTAATACTCAATACATTTCCACAGACAAAAAAAATCTGGATAGCCTGTAGTGGCGGAATGGATTCCAGTGTCTTATTACATTTAATATTTTCGAATAAAGAGAAGATAGGGCAATCACTTGAAGTTGTTTATGTGGATCATGGACTACAAGGTGAGAGCGCTGAATGGGGTGATTTTTGTAGAACCCAATGTAACGACTATGATCTGACTTTTACTCAGTTAAATATCAATGAGACAGTGCCTAAGGGGGAGAGTGTCGAAGCTTGGGCAAGAGAGAAACGTTATGCATTGATTGCTCAAATCATGAACAAGGGAGATTTACTCTTTACTGCCCATCATCAAGATGACCAAGTAGAAACATTCTTCCTACAAGCGCTACGAGGTGCTGGTCCACGTGGATTATCATCAATGCCGTTATTTAAAGATATTGCGAATGGCATCCATGTTCGACCACTATTAAACTATTGTCGAAACGAATTACTCTCTTACGCGAGCGAGAATAAACTGTCCTGGCAAGATGACTTGAGTAATGCGGACACAAAGTTTGATAGGAATTTCTTAAGAAATAATATTATTCCAGCATTTGAGCAACGATGGCCTGCTTATCGCGAAACCATTAGTCGTTTGCTCAATCATCAACAAGATTGCGCATCCTTAATGAATGAAGTTGGTCTCGAAGACCTGAAATTAGTGTCGCATGAAAATAAATTGAGGCTGAATACGTTAAGAAACTTGAGTACTACTAGGCAGAAAAATATAATCTTCATCTGGTTGCAAGAACTGCAATTGGCAACGCCCGGGTCGAAACATATCAATCAAATTTTTTCGGATTTAATTAATTCTACGACTGACAATGCGGCCTGTGTTAATTGGAAGGATGTTGAGGTAAGGAAATATAGAGCATTATTATACGCATCTAATAAAATGAATAAAGATGTTGATAGTATTGCTTATGATTGGGATCTTGCCTGCCCCTTAAAAATCATGGACGAGACATTAAGTGCAAAAGCGGAAATTGGAAGCGGACTATCTAAAGAAAAAACAAGAAATTCAAAGATCAGTGTTCAATATAGGCATGGTGGTGAAAAGATAAAACCGGATAACAATGCGCATTCAAAAACAGTGAAGCAATTATTTCAAGAGCGAGGCGTTTTGCCATGGGTAAGAGACAGGTTTCCTTTGGTTTATGTTAATGACACTCTAGCGGCAATACCTGGTGTATGTGTCGATATAAACTACTCTGCAGAAAATGATGAGCCCTCATGGCAAATAGTGTGGTCTGGATATAACAAAGCAATTCAATCGTAATGGACAATCTATTTTCCCTTGCATTTCGGTGTTTGTCAGAACCCAGATTAGATGAAAAATTGACCTTGTCAGAACTAGCTGCAAAAAATATATTATCGGGCAGTATTGAAGTTAGTCCAAGTGATGAGGATATTAAATTAATAAAAGTTGGTAGACCGGACCAGCCATTGCTTGTCGACCCAAGAAATTTACCTAGACGCAGTATGCAGAATAATGAGGGTAGGGCAGCAATGATACATTCAATTGCGCATATAGAATTTAATGCAATCAATCTTGCATGGGATTTAATATGTCGCTTTCAGGATATGCCGGATGATTTCTATTTTGATTGGACGAAAGTCGCTGCGGAAGAAACTAGACATTTTCAGTTGCTACAGAGTCAATTACGCACGCTAGGCTATGAATATGGTGATTTTCCTGCACATAATGGTCTTTGGGATATAGCAGAACAATCCGCACATGATTTATTACTACGCTTGGCAGTAGTGCCGCGCATACTGGAAGCACGAGGACTCGATGTGACACCGGGCTTAATTTCTCGATTTCGTCAAATTAAAGATGAGTCGACATGTTCAATACTTGAGTTAATTCTTGAAGAAGAAATTGGTCATGTTAAGACAGGAACCAAGTGGTATCGCTATCAATGTGAAAAATTAAATTTAGAACCAGAAGAAAAATTCAAGCAGATAGCGAAAGAATATATGCCTTCAAATAATACAAATAAAATAAATATTGAAGCGAGATTGATGGCTGGTTTTAGTCAATCAGAACTGGATTTTCTTGTATTAAATTAGTAGAAATTAAATAGTTATGAATATTATTAATAAATTTAAAACATCTTTATTTGGTACTGATAAAGAAAGATCAGCACCAAGTGCGCCTCTAGAAATAACGATGAGTGAACGCGAAAAAAATATCTATGATGAAGACCACTTAAGATTACAAAAATTATATGAAAAATGGATATGCAAGGATAAATGGTTATTGCAGAAAGAAGGGATACCATTATTATTTGGTATAAATCCAGATACTAAAGAAGCTGGTGGTGATGTCTCAGCTAAGATAAAAGAACTATGGGCTCATGCACAAGCGTGTGTTCACAAAAAACTATTGTCAGTTGTGAATATCGATAATTCAACTGATAAATGGGAGGTTTTACCTATTGATTTATATAGATGGGCTATGGTTAGTCGAATATCTGTTCCTGATGAATTCAGTGTGTTAATAGCCTTTATTATACAGACAGTTAAACCTGAACATAATAGTCATGTTCAAACAGTTGTGGAACAAGATGCGATATTACAAAAACATAAAGAAATAGTAATGGGAGCAGCCACTTCATTGTTAGTTAATGCATTCGAGCAATGTCAAAATGATAAAGGGAAGGTTTCCGCAATAAATATATCGAGGTTAATTATTGAGAATAAACAAGAATGGTTTGGTAAGGATGAACCATTATTAGTTGAATTAACCATGACAGAGCTGATTGAAGATTATATTAAGTTAACAAGTCCCATCATCTGACTAAATGATTAGTGCGTGATAGGCACCTTTGTTTTTTGCATGACGGTTGATTCCTCAAGTGAATAATCAGAAGCCAGTTGCGTGAAATGTAAAAAGATATCCCCGATCTCAAGAACATCGCCCTCATGTAATTCCGCCTTACCTATCTTTTCGCTGTTAATATATACACCGTTCATTGAGTTCATATCAATAATATCGAATGTGCCATTGCTGTTTCTGTGAATTTCAGCATGCCGTCTGGAGAGAGAGGTGTCATTCAAAGTTAATTCATTATCTTTACTTCGGCCTATTCGCCAAATTGTGCGTGTTATTGGGTATCGAGTCTCATTACCATCATCTGAGATTAAATAAGCATAGGGCTTATAATTGCTATCCGAGATAATCTTCGTCTCTGGACGACGATTCCATAACAAAAATAATGTAATTAATATAAATATAATGATGATGATAAATGCAGCAGGGAGACCATACCAAAGCCATAGGTTGATAGTTTGATTGTCTGTTTGTTTAGTTACTATTTGAATTGGCGGATTATTTTCAAGGGTTATGTTATTGAGGTCTTCAATTTCAGTGGTGATGACGTTAGGTTTTACCTGAGCAGGTTTTTCTAAAGCTTTTATGCGCACAGGGACGCTTATATTTTCTGTCCCATTAGCATCATTGAAGGACAGCGTTATTTTGTTGGGGACAGGATTGTTTTGAGATAGAGAGTCTAATTCAACAGAGAATGCGCCACCATTGTCTAAATTACTGATTAGAGGTTTTAACTTGTTTGATGGGAGTTCATAACTCATATCAGTTTCAATGTACCTGCCGCCAGTTTCTTCGCTTAAGCGTCTAATGGTTTGTAATGAAACGGATAATGAAATTGATCTTGGATATCCTATTGAGTTTATTATTACTCCGGACTTCCTCGCCGATTTAATGACATCAGAATGAAAGTAAGCCTTGTCTTCTGCTTGACCATCAGACATTAAAATAATTATTTTTCTATCGGCATCAAATGACTTTAGATGGTCAATGGCTTTAATGAGATTGCGATATAACTCTGTTGTTTTTCCAGTTGCGTTTAATGAGTCGATAGATTTCGATAGTAAAAACCTTGATGTTCCTACTGGAGATACAAAACGTACAGCCTTATCAAATGAAGCCAGTCCAATTTTATTATGTGGTTTTAGATCTGTTAAGAGTTCTTTTATATGAGATCTGTTTTTTTCAATAACATTCTGTCTATTTGGATCACTGGTATCAACCAGAAATAAGATCGCAGTTGTATCGTCACCATCGGGGAATTGACTTGTTTTGTTTACTTCAAGATTAACAGCATTTGATTTTGCAAAGATATCAGCTGTTTTTTCAGAAGTTAGGGGGCGGTATGTGCAGTTGAGTACAGATGCAGATTGTTGACAACGGACATCAAACTTATCGGTTAATATATTCCAGGCAGATGCATGTCCGGAATATACCGATAAATATAAAAGAAATAATAGAGACGTAAAGTTTCTATTCAATTATTTTATATCTCCTATTTATCTGGGAAGAGTGGATCAGGTAAATCATAAAATTCGATATGCACTGATTTTACACCTCGTCTTTGTTCTTGCACTTGGTCCATAGTCTCATCAGGTTCTTTGAACTCACCGAGTTGCGCAATATCTTTGTCCATTTTAGCCTTAACATTAATAATCTTTTCGTGTAGTTCGTTTGAATAAGCTAATTCATATGCCCTCGGTTCAGATGTGCTAGACATATTTTCTATTTCAGATAACCAAAGATAAATTGAACCTTCTTTGCCGGTTTCTTTATTCGGTTGATCGACGAGTGCATATATTAAACGAAACTGTGGTGGTAAATTTTCAGATGTTGGCCAACCGAGCAATGGTGGGAAGGAAAAGTATGTTACTACATAAAATGCAGATGTAATTATGATACTAGCGGCCTTAACTTTCCAAGACCATTTAGAATAAAGGTTTATGCTAAGTAGAAGTAAGCCTATTAAAATATAAGCTGAAATTATGCCGGTTATACCCAATATCACAGTTTTTTCTCCAGTATTTTTATTATTTAACCAAGCTCAACAAGGTTTTTTGGCAGAAAGTTTATGCCGTATACATCACCATCACCACCAATCTTAAATCGTACTGCTGTTTTTTCATCGCCTCTTTTTTCGAGATTAACCGTGCCATAGTATATAACTTCTAATTTAGGATTTACTTTGACTAATCTCACATTTACGTCAACTGGCGTGCCTGTTTCAGAGGCGTAATAATGTAGATTGACAATATATTCACCTTTCACGACACCACGAAGTGTCACAACTTCTTGATTTAGTGGGTTTTGAACTTCTTCCCCAGCTATTGTAATGGTGTCATTGACCAAGCCACGATCATCACGGTCCAGATGCAGTAAACCTGCTTCAGGTGTTCTAAACCACAGTATCCGGCCTTCTGGATCTTCCACCCAAGTGTCCACATCATCTGGACTATCGTCTTCCCAGGTTACCGTGATTATGTATTCCGCTTTGGGATCGATAATCCCAGATTTTGCTTCCGGATTCATAAACATAATTGCAACCAAAAACAAAAAGGTAAATCCCAGAAGTGCATTGAACAGTAAATCTGTGAATGGGTCTGAACGAAGCCGATCTTTTACACTCATAGCTTAATTAATTCCCATTGATTTTTGGTATTACATGCACTTGTGTCAGATGGCGGGTTAATTCAATAAGCTCATCTGCATGTCTGTCTAGCATGTGATATTGCGTTGCTGATAAAATACTGCAGGTCAATCCAGCAAGAGTCGTATATAGAGCTGTGCCCATACCATTACTCATGTGTTTCAATATCTTTTGCATACCACTGACATCAAAATCAGCAATATTGGCAACTGAACCAAGCATAAAGATAAAACCGATAATAGTGCCGAGCAGACCTAGTTTTAACATCATATCAGAGACAAACCAGCCAATTTCCTGTGGCCCTTTTAAACGTGATTCATAAACATCAATTAAATCAGTTGAGGAGTTTGTGTCTTCTGTATTATTTTTGTTGTTATAGCGGTAGTGAAGGTCTCTGATATATTCAGTCATGAAGCAATCAGGCAGTTTAATCTTTGAATTAATGGTAACTTCTTCGTCATTAATGGTTAACTCAAGTTTGTCCTCATTCTTAATGATGTCATCGACTTGTATGGATAAATTTGTTTGTAATGAAAGGTTATATATTCTTCTTGCGCAGTGCAGCGTAACGAGAAGATAGGCTAGGGCAATGACCCAGCAAATATTGCTCTGGTCGACGCTGAATAATGAGGAAATGACGCCTTCATTCCAGGTAACAATTAAAGCAAATGCAATAAGGCCAGTTAAAATTAGCCAACGAAGTAAAAGACTGTGTTCAGGTTGTTCTTTCATTTGTATTTGTGCCCTTCAATTTTCGTCAAGTATAAATGGGTCTTCTGATGCTGCATATTCTACCATCGAGTTTAAAATTGTATTTATGTATTTAGAGATATTGTCCATTTCTGGATTATCTGTTATGGGCGGTAAAAGACGTGTGCCTATGGAGATAGTACCTCCTAACTCTGTGACAGTTATCTTGTATGGACAATAATTAATATAACGAGGTTCAATCTTTAGCATCTCTTCCGCCAATTCTAGGTTACAGAATAGAATAATCTCATTTTGTGGGAAATCAGTATTACCGCGTTCCTTTATCGCTTTACCTATATGAAGACGATTTGTGATACGAAAGTTATTTTCTGTTATAGCAAATTCTGCATCCTGCAAGACATCTTGGAATGATTTTTGAGTGGTTTTTTCATAAAGCTGATTAGTCTCATTTGTACAGCCTAGAAGGAATATAAATAAACACAGGGTAATAAGCTGCGTTGACAGTTTGCCAAATTCTATGCGAGAAAATATTTTATGTATGACTAGTAGATTAGCGAATAGATATGATTGGTTTTTGTTCGGCACCGGCTGATTATTCTCTAATGATGACTTGTGTGCCAATGGCTATAAATTTTTTCAGATCATTTATTTCTTCATTGGTTAAGGCAATACATCCTTCTGTCCAATTGAATAACTCATGAATATTTAATTTTTCTTCATTAGTAATACCTAAGCCGTGTATCCCAATGAAGCCTCCTAATTCAGTGTCTTGTGGAGGCGCTTCGCGCTTTTTGTATGCAGTCGCTATGCGTTTAAAATTATTTGCATCAATAATTTCATTTTTGTAACCGTACCAGGCATCTATCAAGTTTGGGTAATCTAACTGGATGAAGAAATGAAAGCGGCTGCTTTCTTTAACACTGGCTACTCGATATCTACCCAAGGGGGTTTTACTATCACCTCGCAAACGCTTGGTTCCCTTGCCGCCTTTACCGCTAGCAATATGGTATTTTTTTACTAACTGTCCAGATTTTTCAACAATAAGCTCATTATTTTTCTTTGAAACCAATAATTGATACTCATTTGCATATGCCGAGGTCATTACAGAATGACTGAATATGAATAATGAAGTAAGGAAAAGAAAATGGCGCATTATTATTTTTTGTTACCTGATTTTAAACCCTTTGTGATGTTATTTATTTGTTTAAAACCCAGATTGTGCTGGCATTTAACCAAATGTCATATTGGGCTAGTATTATCCTGATATTAATGGCCAAATGCCAGATAGTTCACGCAGTCACTGACTAAGACATTAACACATGGGGTATACGAAAGATCATGGAAATTCAGCGTTACAGTACAACGGCTATAATAATCCATTGGCTCATGGCCATTATGATCATTGCCATGATTTGTATGGGTGTCTATATGGCGGATTTGCCTAAAGGCTCAGAAGAACGCACCTGGTTTTTTACCTTACATAAATCAATCGGGCTGACACTGGCACTATTAGCCATTACCAGATTGGTTTGGAAGCTCATTTCAACATCACCACCTTTGCCAGATATCGTGTCAGCAACACATCAAAAAATGGCAACAGCAACGCACCATTTGTTATACCTGATGATGTTTATTCAACCTGTTTCAGGCTATATTTCATCTTCATTCACCAAGTACAATACGAAGTTCTGGGGTATACCTCTTCCAAGGTGGGCTGATAAAAATCCGGAAATGAATGAATTATTTACTGAAATACATGAAATCAGTGCTATTTGCCTAGTCGTATTGCTAGTCATGCACATAGCAGGTGTGGTGTATCACATGAAGAGGAAGGAAACCGAATTGTTTAAGAGAATGTGGTTTTCATAAAGAAAAGTTATATCTGTTCTCGGCTGCTTGCTCCAAGCGCAGCTCTCGGTAACTGCTCCCGGCGTCGCCTAAAGTGCCTACCGTTGGTACTCTACCTCCCACATCCATATGGCCGTACCGCCTACTTCCCTGTAGGCGTAAAAAAAGGGTCTTACGACCCTTTTTTTACTTCAGCTTAGTCAACAATTACTT
This sequence comes from Gammaproteobacteria bacterium, assembly GCA_047618295.1. Taxonomy (GTDB): domain Bacteria; phylum Pseudomonadota; class Gammaproteobacteria; order Eutrophobiales; family Eutrophobiaceae; genus UBA7359. Next base: position 23,522 of record JBLHKL010000013.1, read on the forward strand.
GTTGTTGATGTACATCGTTACTTCAAAGCCAAAACGAATGTCGCTATATTCTGGAGTATCCCATTTCATAGTAACTCTCCTCAATGTTTAATGTTAAAAGAACCCAGCTAACTGGGACACAAAGTTTGTGTGCGCCTTTTATCATCCATCAATCGTGCCAAACCAGGTATAATTAAAAATATCTAATAAAAACAGACATATAAATGATAACTGTCATTGCTTGGTTAGAAAATATTAATAGTTTTTGGCTAATATTATCCAGTTTTCTGGTTCAAAAGAACCATTATAAGTTATACTCCAACAATGGCATTCAGCAGACCTAAGTCTCTAAAAAACCTATTATTTCTACACGAAGTTGCAATTCTATTTCTGGTTGCGGTAACTGGTTTATTAGGTGGGCTTTCAGCCTATTTCTGGCATCAAAACTCTGCAGAATCCGTGCGTATTAACTCCATGTTTTATCTCACAGAACAGATCAGGGGTGAATTGTATGCCCAAATTCAGGAGATGATACGTGCTCGAGTTTTAGAAGATTCTCGCGCATTTGAAGCCTATCCTGAATATTCTCGTAGTATCTCCGAACGTTTTAATGAATTGCGGCAAAACTCTAGATCCAGAGAAGCTGACAATGCTATACAAGATTTAAATTTGTCATATCGTGAAATCCAGCGAGACATGAATAATATTTTTGATAATCCATACGTCGCAGATCAGTTTGCAAGAATACAAATCCTAAACCCAGCCTTCGCTCAACAGATGGTAGGTAAATTTGAAAATAGGTATAGCGCTTTTAAAGAATTATTGACAGACAAACACAAAAAACTAGGCGAGACATTAGCGGTGTGGACTAAATTCGCGCCGTTTATTATCCCGATACCGCTAATCATCGCTTTTATTATTGTTATTTATACTAGGCAAGTGATGCGCAAAGGCTTTATTAAACCGATAGCCAATGTCATGAGTGGTGCGGGTGAGATCAGTCATGGTAATTTGGAATATCACATAGAAGAAGAGGGTGTAGAGGAAGTCTCTGATTTGGCGACAGCCATTAATAAAATGGCGATAGAACTGGCAGAGAATAGAAATGCCTTAATTGAAAATGAAAGGCAAGCGGCGTTAGGGGCATTGGTCCCTGTTGTTGCACACAATATTCGAAACCCTCTGGCTAGCATTAGAGCCACAGCGCAATTATTAGAACATGCGGAAAATCAAGAAGAGATAGATGAATCTAAAGAGGCGATTATTGAAACGATTGATAGGTTAGGCCGTTGGGTCAGTTCATTAGTCTCTTATCTACATCCATTGAAACCAAACTTAGTTGAAGCAAAGGCATCTGACCTCGTAGATGCAGCATTAGGCTTGCTCATCAATAAAATTCTTGAAAAGAAAATTGAAGTTACAAAATCGGGTTGGGAAATATCACAACTCTTAAAAGTAGATCCGGATTTAATGGAACAAGCTTTATATACACTGTTAGCAAATGCAGTAGATGCCTCTCCCGTGTCTGGCACCATAAATATAACCCTGTTACATGCGGAGGATTATATCGAGATTCATATTATGGATAGTGGACCTGGATTACCCTTCGAACCCAAGCCCAGCAATTTTGAACCAGGACCATCAACAAAACGTTTTGGTACTGGCCTAGGGATACCCATTGCGTTCAAGATTTGCCAAAAGCATGGCTGGAACTTAAGGTTTAATGTGATAGAAGATCGAGGAACCGAAGTGATAATTGCTGCACCAATACATAGTTTAAGCGAGGTAGGCGCTAATGAGTGAACCATTGATTACATCTGCAGAGGTCCCTGTTCTGGAAAAAAAGATCTTGTTGGTAGAAGACGAAGCTGTCTTTGCCAAGGCCGTAAAAAAACATTTGGAACGTTCTGGCTATAAAGTCATTTTGGCAGGTGATTTGGAGATTGCGAGAAGAGAGTTTAATGAGCATGCCCCTGATTTGATTTTACTCGATATGCGTTTGCCGGATGGTTCAGGTCTTGATCTGCTCTCTGAAGTAAAGTCATCAAACGCGAACATTGCAGTGCTCGTCATGTCTGCTTATGGTGAATTGGAAGATGCTGTCTCAGCAATGAAATTAGGTGCTTCAGATTATTTAAAGAAACCAATCGATCTGGAAGAACTACTGCTTAATGTAGAAAAAGTTTTTGATAAAAATGAATTAACGCAAAAATTGACGTACTCTGTAAAACGCGAACAACACGCAACTGAAGCTGTTGCTTTTTTAGGCGAATGTAAAAAAATTAAAGATGTGCGCGGACAGGTTGAACGGATATCAAAACTGTCTCAATCCGGTTCAATCATTCCACCTACGGTGCTCATATTAGGCGAGACTGGAGCAGGCAAAGATGTTGTCGCTCGCTTATTGCATGCAAGCAGCGCCCGATATGAAAAACCATTTGTTCACGTTGATTGTGCCTCATTACCAAAAGATCTGATTGAGTCAGAATTGTTTGGCCATGAAAAAGGTGCATTCACCAATGCCCATGTAGCGCGCACTGGTTTAATCGAGGCGGCAGAAGATGGTGTGCTATTCCTTGATGAGATTGGTGAATTGCCACTAGATTTGCAATCCAAATTATTAGCAGTTCTCGAACGTCGCACCTTACGTAAGGTAGGAACAACACAGGAACGTCCCGTTGCTGCATGGATTATTGCAGCTACAAACCGTGATATTGAATCTCTAGCCGAGAAAGGTGAGTTCCGACAGGACCTATACTATAGATTAAATGTTATTTCTCTTTCCATGCCAGCTTTAAGAGAGCGAGACGAGGATATCTTGTTATTAGCCAATCATTTTGCTGCGCAAACATCAAGGCGCTATGGTTTAGAGTTTGAAGGTTTAACCGATGAAGCCAGTGATGTGTTACAAGACTACGCTTGGCCGGGTAACGTGCGAGAGATGAAACATTTAATCGAACGCGCTGTTTTGTTAAATGGTAGTGGCTTGCTCGATTCCGATATGCTTGGGCTTGATAAAAAAGAAAGTGTAAAAGCAAGTGAAAATGAAATGAACGAAGACCTGACCTTAGGCGAAGCAGAATTGCATTTAATCAAGCAAGCGCTAGAGCGAACAAACCGTAATGTCTCTAAAGCCTCACGAGAACTAGGCATTACTCGAATGGCATTACGTTACCGCATTAAAAAATATAATTTGTAAATAAGAAAATGTATTCATGGATTATTATTTATAAATAATATTTATTTATCATTGCGACCGTTATGTCGATTATAACGATAAGCATTGTCTTTTTTTCGAAGCAACTCCGGGTCGAGAGCAACTGATTTTATGAGCAAAATAAGATTGAAGAGAATATGACGGCGCTTCCCAAACAACCTCTCCGTGTTGACATCGTATCTGATGTTGTTTGTCCATGGTGTATTATCGGATTCAAGCAACTAGAAAAGGCTCTTATTACGACTGACTTGACGGCTGATTTTATTTGGCATCCGTACGAACTCAATCCGCAAATGCCTCCCCAAGGACAGAACCTCCGCGAGCATACCGCAGCTAAATACGGAACAACTATTGAAGGTAGCGTGGAGGCTCGTGCGCGTATCACAACAATGGGCGAAGAGCTTGGCTTCGAGTTTGATTATGCCGAAGACATGCGTATGTATAATACATTCTTGGCTCACCAACTATTACATTGGGCGGGCACTAAAGGCTTGCAACATGAGCTTAAGATGGAATTGTTTAGTGCATTTTTTACTCGTCGACTTCATGTTGGTGACCCGGATGTATTAGTAATATCAGCTGGAAATATCGGTCTTGATTTGGAAGAAGCATCAGACGTGTTAGAAGATGGCCGCTTCGCAAAAGACATTAGGCTTGAAGAGAATTATTGGGTTGACCGAGGGATTACCGGTGTTCCCGCAATGGTTATTAATCAAAGACACCTTTTGAACGGCGCGCAAGGTGTTGAAAATTTTATTTCAATACTTGAGCAACTTAAAGAAGAGCTTCGAGGAGTTGAGGACTGAAATATAGCGAGAGAAGTATTACTCTGAATGACAACATGCCATTATACGAATAATGATACTACCGACCCAATGCGGACATTCATCCTTAGGTAAAATATGATAACTTGATATTGGACTTATTGATTAATACTGTGACTATTACTAACAAAACTGAATCGCATCCGTTGAGAGGCGTGTTTTACAAGTTTCTTTTGTTGTGTGTGTTACTAATTAGCTACTTTGCGTATCTTAGCTATGAATTCAATTTATTAACAGGTGGTATTGCAGCCATCTTAACATGGTCTTTTTTTGTTCTTTGTACGCCCATTGCAGATGCGGGTTTCTTATTAGATTTTCCACTTAGGCTTTTATTTGGCATTCGAATGTTTATATCTGAAATTGCTGTGTGGGGCATAGCAATTACAATAAACATAATTTCTCTGATTTACTTTTCTGAGTATTATCAAACCACAAAGATAACTAAGGTTTTTTATGCGATTCTTACTAATCCTTATCCATATTGGAGTGTGATTCTACTTTCCTGGGCTGGTACCTTTCTCTCCATTCGATTTGGTGATGAGTTAATGGATGTAGTCCATCACAAGGATAGAGCATATTTCCATAAGCATGGTTATAAACACGAGATTCTCATATTAATCTTTTTTGTAGTCGTTTTTTTTGGATACTATGAAGTCATTGCTTCATTGGGTGTTGATACTAAATAACCGCTTATGGAC
>JBLHKL010000014.1:0-27231 GCA_047618295.1 Gammaproteobacteria bacterium
CATACGTCCAGTTAATTCTTATGAATAATTTCTAGATATTGGTGTCGATAAAGGCTTCCAACTGAGACTTGGATGCAGCACCAACCTTGGTCGCAGCAGCTTCTCCATTTTTAAACAAAATAAGCGTTGGTATTCCTCTGACGCCATAGGTTGCTGGTGTGCCTTGGTTATCATCGATGTTTATCTTGGCAACCGTCAATTTATCTTTATATTGATCGGCCAATTGGTCGAGTATGGGAGCAATCATCTTACAAGGACCGCACCATTCTGCCCAAAAATCCAAGATTACAGGTAATTCTGATTTTAAAACTTCATCTTCAAAGCTTGAGTCTGTAACATGCAATATACTTTCACTCATTTAATTTGTAATCCTTATATTTTGTTTGAGGATGCAATTTCAACGAAATTGAAGACTAATTGCAAGTTTGATTTTTATTGGTTGTTTATTAACCATCAAGTTTCTCCTAATACGTCTCCAGATTTCTGGATAAATACATGGCATCAACAAACACGAACACCCCTGAATTCAAGCAGTTTGCCTTGGATGAGCGCTTACTTACTGCGCTAGACGAAATCGGGTTTAAAAAATGTACTCCTATTCAGGGAGAGTGCTTGCCTTTGATTCTGGATGGACATGATATTGCGGGTCAGGCGCAAACGGGTACTGGCAAAACGGCAGCCTTCTTGCTATCTACCTTTCATTTTTTACTTACCAAGCCAGCACCAAAAAACAGCAATCTTCGAGCGTTAATTATTGCGCCGACACGTGAACTTGCTATTCAAATTCACAGTGATGCGGAACAATTTAATAAGCATTGCGGATTAAAACTGGCTCTGGTTTATGGTGGCGTTGATTATGATAAACAACGCAAGTCATTAGAAGGTGGCGTCGATATTTTAATTGGAACGCCGGGTCGATTAATTGATTATTCGAAACAGAAGGTATTTAGTTTTAAAGATGTCGAGATTGTTGTGTTGGATGAGGCAGATCGTATGTTTGATCTTGGTTTTATTAGTGACATTCGTTTCATGCTGCGACGTATGCCAAAGCCCGATAAGCGCTTAAATATGCTGTTTTCGGCAACTTTATCGCATCGAGTCATGGAATTGGCTTATGAACACATGAATAGCCCGACACAGGTCAAGATTAATCCAGAGCAGGTTACAGCAGATAAAGTGACGCAGATTCTTTATCACGTTGCCAATGATGAAAAGATTCCATTATTGCTTGGTCTATTGAAACATATGGACCCTCACCGGACGATAGTATTTGTTAACACCAAACGTGCTGCCGAAAAAGTATGGTCTTATTTAGAAGGAAACGGAATTCACTCCGCCATTTTATCGGGAGACGTTCCGCAAAAGAAAAGACAGCGCTTATTTAGTGAATTTTCGAAAGGTGAATTAGCAGCATTAGTTGCGACAGACCTTGCTGCTCGAGGTTTACATATTCCTGATGTGAGCCATGTTTTTAATTATGACTTACCTCAGAATTGCGAAGATTATGTACATCGTATTGGCCGAACGGCTCGTGCAGGTGCTAGCGGTGACGCTGTAAGTTTTGGTTGTGAGGATTTCATATACTCCTTAATGGATATCGAGGCGTATATAGGCTATCCCATCCCGACGGCTCAAATAACAAATGATTTATTAGCAACACCGGAGCCGCCTGTTAAACGAAAGCATCATGAACAAACACATTCCAAGCACAAGAAAAAGACGGGAAGAGGGCGGCCGCCACAACGTTCAGGCAAGCCGAGCGGACACAGAACTTAAGCCAATAATCGTTTTATCCAGGTTCCTATTGCAGTAATTTCTTCAAGACACACCGAGTGTTGCATCATATATTCATGCCATTCAACTGAGTAACCTTGCTCTTTCAATGTTTCAGATGATGCTCGACCTTGATCAACCGGGATAACCGGATCAGATATGCCGTGTGCCATCATGATTGCCATGCCTTTATCTGCAATAGCCTCACCTTTAAGCTGGCCAGGCAAGGGTAAATAGCATGATAACGCCAATAATCCTGCTAGTGGTGATGGAAAACGTAAACCCGCATGTAGCGTGATAGCGCCGCCTTGAGAAAACCCTGCGAGTATAATTTTATTAGAATCAATGCCTGCTTCGATTTCAGCGATAATATAGTTGTTGATTAAGTTTGAAGATTCAATAATTGATTCAGTGTCCTCTTGATCACGAAGATCAGGTGATTTAACGTCATACCAGGCACGCATAGACATTCCACCATTGATTGTGACAGGACGTTTCGGGGCATTTGGAAAGATAAAACGGATACCCAGATCATCAGGCAAGCCTAGTTCTGGCACGATAGATTCAAAATCATGACCATCTGCCCCAAGTCCATGCAACCAGATGACACTGGCCTTATGTGACTCTTTGGGTTCAATTATTATCGCGTCTTGTTCTAATGTCATTTTAAATCCTGTGTGTAAATATTGATGATATATCCTCTCAGGTGCCCCTAATTCAATTCAAGTCATTTTTCCTTCTGTCATATTTTGCTATGCTCAAGGAAATAGCGAATGCATTAGAGGATACCAAAAATGAATAGAGACAATAAGGTTAAGATAATTAGATTGGGGATAATATTTATGTTGTTATCCTGTGTCTCTGCATGTGGTCAAAAAGGCCCTCTTTATTTGCCTCCTGATAATGCGAGCATTCCCTCTACGGATTTTTCCAATACCGTCTGATTAATCATGTCTGAGTTTAATTATAAGGACGGTTTGCTACATGCCGAAGGGGTTTCATTGGCAGAAATCGCCAGTCAATTCGGTACGCCTTGCTATGTCTATTCTCGCAGAGCCATCGAAACGAGTTGGTTAGAATTTGATCGTGCATTGAAATCACAAAAGCATCTCGTTTGTTATGCGGTGAAAGCCAACTCTAATATTGGTTTGTTAAATGTGTTGGCTCGGCTCGGTGCAGGTTTTGATATTGTTTCAATCGGAGAAATGGAGCGTGTACTCCATGCTGGTGGACGACCCGATAAAATCGTTTTTTCAGGTGTGGGAAAACGAATAGATGAAATGCAAGCGGCGCTCCATAAAGGCATCAAATGTTTTAATGTTGAATCAGTAAATGAATTAATACGGCTTAATGAAGTTGCAGAAGAGATGCATATTCACGCACCTGTCTCACTAAGGGTTAACCCTGATGTTGACGCTAATACCCATCCTTACATTGCAACGGGCCTAAAAGATAATAAATTCGGTATAGCGTTTCAGAATGCCATAGCCGCATATGAACTCGCTTCAGCTTTACCTAATATCACGATTAAAGGGATTGATTGTCATATCGGTTCACAAATCACGACGCTGGAACCTTTCAAGGATGCATTGTTAAAAGTGCTGGAATTGATTGATGAGTTAAAGCAATTAGAAATTACCTTCGAGCATGTCGATCTGGGAGGTGGGCTTGGTATCAATTATCAAGGTGAGGAACCACCAACGAGAAGTGATTATATTCAAACTATTATCAAGACTTTGAATAATGAAAACCTCGAACTCATTATAGAGCCGGGACGGAGTATTGTTGGCAATGCTGGTGTCTTGTTAACGAAAGTGGAATATCTGAATAAAGCCAGCGATCATAATTTTGCAATCGTCGATGCAGCCATGAATGATCTGATACGCCCCGCACTCTATGACGGATGGCATGATATTAAACGTGTTGTTGAAACATCAAATGCTGAAGAAATTGTTTATGATGTTGTTGGTCCTGTTTGTGAAACAGGCGACTTCCTTGGTAAGGATAGACGGTTACATTTAGAACATGAAGATATCTTGGCAGTATGTTCTGCAGGTGCCTACGGTTTTACCATGTCATCAAACTATAACTCGCGACCGCGTGTTGCAGAGATTATGGTTGATGGCGATCAAGCTCATGAAATTCGTCGTCGCGAGACGATTGATGAATTGATGAATGGTGAAGCGTTACTTCCAGGCTAGTTTTTCAGTTTCACTTCTTTTTAACGTTATTTTTCTTTACGATAACTTATGATTAAAAATAAAAAAATTATTGGAATTATTTTCTCGATTCTTATATCTGCATTTGGTGGATTTACTTTAATGCATAGTGCCAGTGCAGAGCCAGAGATGACGGTATTTAAGTCGGCGACCTGTGGTTGTTGCAATAAGTGGATTAAACACATGGAGGATAATGGTTTTCAGGTCAGTGCCATCGATGTGTTGGATGTGAATCTTGTAAAGCAGCAGTATGGTATTAGTTATGAACATGCTAGCTGTCATACTGCGGTTGTAGATGGTTATGTTATAGAAGGTCATGTTCCTGCCTTAGATGTGAAACGTTTATTATCTGAAAAACTTGATGTGCTTGGTTTGTCTGTGCCGGGTATGCCCATAGGTTCGCCAGGTATGGAAATGGGGGATCGAGTAGATCATTATTCTGTTATTGCTATGGACAAAGAGGGTAACTCCCGAGTTTTTAATCAATATTGATTTTAAATCGAAACATGCAACGCATCCCTGAACCGGAGTTAATGACCGATGAAGATCAAGCCATCGCTTATGCTAATGCTGATTTTGAAAAACCGCATAGCCACTTTATTGAATTATTAAAAGAGACTGTCAGCAATCGACTTCCTGAATCAGGAACGGCAATGGATCTCGGTTGTGGTGCAGCAGATATTAGTATTCGTTTTGCCAGGGCCTTTCCAGATTATGAGATCGATGCTTTAGATGGTTCTGAGGCTATGTTGGCTGAAGGCGAAAAGGCGATTAATGCGTCTGATTTAACTCAGCGTATTAATTTAATTCAAGCGTATCTTCAAGAAACAACATTAGTTGAACGGAATTACGATCTTATTTTCAGCAATAGTTTATTACATCATCTACATGACCCGTTAGTGTTATGGAATGTGATTAAGAGTGCTCAGGGTAGGCCTTCCATTTTTATTATGGATCTGATGCGACCTGAGTCGGAAGAGAAGGTGGATATGCTTACCAATTTATACGCAAAGGATGAACCGGAAGTATTACGCCGTGATTTTCATAATTCCTTAAAAGCCGCGTTTACTCCAGATGAGATAAGGTCGCAATTAGGTCAAGCTGGTTTGGATGGTTTGGATATTTCAGTTGTTTCGGACAGACATTTAACAATTAGTAACATATAAAAAAACCAGAGTTAGTTGCCTAACTCTGGTTTTTTATAATAAAAAAAGTCTTAAGCGAGTGCTTCGTTTGTTGTTTTAACGATTGCTGCTGCACATGCATAAGGACATGCATTTGATGCAGGGCGGCGATCTTCAAGACGACCTTTCCAACCATCTTCAACAGTACCGATTGGGATACGAATTGATGCACCACGATCAGAAACACCATAGCTGAATGCATCGATAGCTTGGGTTTCGTGTTTACCGGTCAAACGGTGATGATTATCTGCACCGTAGACACTGATGTGACGTTCAATATTTTTACCAAATTCTTCACAGATTTTAATGAATATAGCTTCGTCACCAGAGTCACGCATTGGGCCATTCGAAAAGTTGGCGTGCATACCAGAACCGTTCCAGTCTGTATCCCCTAATGGTTTTGGGTGATAATCAATAGCAAGGCCATATTTTTCAGCTGTGCGTTCTAATAAATATCTTCCTAACCAAGTTTCATCACCAGCACGTTTTGCGCTTTTTGAGAAGACTTGAAACTCCCATTGACCTGGCGCTACCTCAGCGTTGATTCCTTCAACGTTTAGACCTGCTTCAAGACAGATATCGAGGTGTTCTTCAATTAGGTCTCGGCAGTACGCATTTTTAGCGCCAACAGAGCAATAATAGGGTCCTTGAGGAGGGGGATAACCACCTGCTGGAAAGCCTGGAGGTAGATTCGTTTCATGATCCCAGAGGAAGTACTCTTGCTCAAAACCAAACCAGAAGTCTTCGTCATCCTCCGTTGTCTCAATGGTTGCACGAGCATTTGATATGTGAGGCGTTCCATCTGAATTCAACACTTCTGTCATTACCAGATACGCATTCGTGCGACCTGGATCCGGGATTACCATAACCGGTTTTAGTAGACAGTCAGAAGCACCGCCTTCGGCTTGTTCAGTTGAACTACCGTCAAAACACCACATTGGGCAATCTTCCAGCTTTCCACTGAAATCTTTCTTCACCAGTGTTTTGCTGCGTAAACTCTGTGTCGGCTTACAACCATCGAGCCATATATATTCCAACTTACTTTTCATGATGCGTTGCTCTCCTGCATTATATTCTTGTGAAATTTTTGCTTAACATTTGTTATGTAGGGTTTCAATTTTGCAATATACGTTCCAATTTCGTGGATTCTAAAAAACAGCAGTTATTTTAAACGAATGTTCAATAATTTAGCTTACATCATTGTATTTAAGCTATGCCTGGTATGGCTTTAGCGTGACATATGCTATTCCAGTCCAAATCTAATAAGTAAAGGCTAGGAAGGAGGGTTGAAATATTGACCGCACCATTATAGTGCATCCTTGTAAAAATTGCATTTATTATTGCACAATTATGGTGCACCATGATTATAGCCAATCTTCTTCAAGTAGTCTGACCAACTCTGCACAACTCGCCATTCTATTGTCCACATTTTTCGTAATACAATGCATTGCTGCATCTTCAAGTAAGGTCGGAACATTTGCCGTTGTCAGATCTGACGGTCTTTCCGGTTCTTCATTCATAGTTTGCTGAATAATCTCATCGAATGTCTCACCCGTTGTGGGAGGTCGTCCAGCTAGGATTTCATACAAAACCACGCCTAAACTGTAAATATCCGTTTTGAAATTTATGTTCGGATCACGTTCTATTTGTTCTGGCGACATATAGGTGATTGTGCCTTGAAGTTTTTCGTGATCAGTCATTGACGATACTTTCATATTTAAATCTATTTCGGGATCTTCTTGCGTTTCAGGACTAGTGCCATCAGGGTTCCAGACTTTTGCGAGTCCCCAGTCTAATAGCAATACTTCACCAAAAGGTCCTACTAAAATATTTTCAGGTTTGATGTCACGGTGGATGACACGATGACCATGTGCATATTCCAATGCATTTGCAATTTGAACGATAACGTTGACCAATTGCTTAAGGTCATAACGTTCTCGGTAATCCATGATCTCCCGAAGAGTATAGCCATACACTAATTTCATCGTGAAGTAATAATCACCTTTACTATTTCGACCGAGTTCGTAAGTTGGTACAGTATTGGGGTGTTGTAATAACGCACTGACGCGCGCTTCACGTAAAAAGCGTTTTTGCTCTATTGGATTATTGGCAAATTCTGGGCGAAGTATTTTATAACAGATCGTTCGCGATAGATGTAAATCTTTACATGACTGAACAATTGCCTTTCCACCACGAGCAATTGTCTTAAAATAGGCATAGCGCATATTTTGGTTAAGTTTGATTGGTAGTTCCTTGTCAGTATTCTCCAGATAGACAATGTCATACTCATCACTTGGTGGTTCTGGAAAAGAGGTCATGTATTTGTCTTGATGTTCATAAAACTGGTCTCGTTAATTATTCTATTTAACAACATCATTATTACTTCTGCCGTCTGTGATATTGCACGAATATAAAACATTTTTTATGATATACGCTCATTTATTAACCTATGATCCGCCACAATGAAGATAGTATGGCACAGGCCGCTAAAATGAAAGCACAGAGCTTCTAACTAATGCAAATCTTAAGTGGGAAATCTAGTGCTTATTTTGTCGTCCGGTTATACTCATAGATAGAAACTGATGCTCAGGTAATAATAAATGCCCATCAATGAGCGAACAGAAATATTCATTGGTTTACAGCAGTCAGTCCAATCTTGGATGGGAGTCATGCACGGCTGATTCATAATTTTATCTTATTGCAAACAATCACTAAATTATTGACTGAATAGTCAGTCACAGGAGATAACGATGTCCGATAATGTAATGAAACTAATAAAGGAACACGATGTAAAGTTTGTCGACATGCGTTTCTGTGATACCACGGGAAAGGAACAACACGTCACCATTCCTGCCAGTACAGTTGATGCTGACTTTTTTGAAGAAGGCAAAATGTTTGACGGTTCTTCTATTGGTGGCTGGAAGGGGATTAACGAATCTGACATGGTTCTGATGCCAGAGTGTGATACTGCAGTAATCGATCCTTTCTTTGATGATTCTACTTTGATCCTCCGTTGTGATGTGCTTGAGCCAGCAACAATGGAAGGTTATGAACGTGATCCTCGTTCATTAGCCAAACGAGCAGAAGCTTATTTAAAATCAACCGGCATTGCCGATGCCGCTTACTTTGGTCCAGAACCAGAATTCTTTATCTTCGATGAGGTTCGTTGGGGTGATGAGTTACATTCCGCATTCTATGAAGTCGATTCAGAAGAGGGGTGCTGGAACAGTGATCGACTAGGCGAAGATAATAATATTGGACACCGCCCAGGTGTTAAGGGAGGTTACTTTCCCGTCCCTCCAGTTGACTCTGGTCAGAATATCCGCTCAGCAATGTGCACAGTTCTTGAAGAAATGGGAGTTGGAGTTGAAGTCCATCATCATGAAGTTGCAACAGCAGGACAAGCTGAAATTGGCACCGTGTTTAATACCTTGACCAGAAAAGCAGATGAAATATTAATCCTCAAGTATGTCGTGCAAAACGTTGCTCATAGTTATGGTAAAACAGCTACATTTATGCCAAAACCATTGGTTGGTGATAATGGTAGTGGTATGCACGTTCATCAGTCTCTGGCAAAGGGTGGAGAAAACCTGTTTGCTGGTGATAAATATGGTGGTCTTTCGGACATGGCCTTGCATTATATTGGTGGTATTTTCAAACATGCCCGTGCGCTTAATGCATTTACCAATGCAAGTACCAATAGTTACAAACGTTTGGTGCCTGGTTTCGAAGCACCAACAATGTTGGCCTATTCAGCCCGTAACCGTTCTGCTTCTTGTCGTATCCCTTGGGTTTCAAGTCCTAAGGCACGCCGTATCGAAATGCGTTTCCCGGATTCATGTGGTAACCCATACTTCACTTTCGCCTCATTGATGATGGCCGGTCTTGATGGGATTCAAAATAAGATTGATCCAGGCGAAGCATTTGAAAAAGATTTGTATGACCTGAGTATTGAAGAAGAAAAAGATATTCCAACCGTTTGCTCTTCTTTAGATCAAGCGCTAGAAGCACTTGATAAGGACCGTGAATTCCTGACGGTTGGTGGCGTATTTACCGATGATATGATTGACGGGTACATTGCCTTGAAAATGCAAGAGGTCACGCGTTTTCTCAGCACTACTCATCCGGTTGAATTCGACATGTATTACAGTCTGTAATTTGAGAGCAAGTTAGCATAATCGCTTCGGACTCCTCGGCTCTGGCTTCCTGCTTCGCTCTAACTCCTGCAGCGATGCAGTCGTGTCCTCTCGCGACATACTGTTCATCCTTGAACATAAAATACCTCCTTCGGGAGGTTTTTTTATGAACTGAACGATAGTGATGCTAGTCTTAAAAATATGAATATTAAATTTCTATTATTTATAAGTCTGATTATTGTTCCGTCTGCTTATTCAGAGACGGTCTATAAGGCTGTAGATGCCGACGGCAACACTGTTTTTTCTGATGTCCCATCAGAAGGGGCCGAAGAGATAAAAATTAAAAAGGCTCAGGCAATTAATCTCCCGAAAGCTAGATCATTCAAACTTTCGCCAGCGGAAGATAAATCAAAGAAATTTAATTACACCAAGCTTGCAATCGTCAGTCCTGCAAACGACTCAACGATTCATGGTGGTGACGGCAACGTAAATATTACAGTCACACTAGAGCCTGAGCTCAATGAAAAGGATGTAATAGTGTTATCCATGGATGGAAAGGAAATGCTCAGTGGAAGGGCGCCGCAATTTTTATTGGCGAATGTTGACCGAGGCATGCATACCATCTCTGTCGTGGTAAAAAATGAAGACGATAAAGTACTTAAACGCTCTGCGAAGGTTACAGTTCATGTACGCAGGACTTCACAGTTATTGCCTGGTCTCAGGCCTGATGCGAAGGTTGTTACGCCGTGAAACCCACCAAAACTGGTTATTCCAAGCTCATAAATGGGATATAAGTAGGAGCATAACGATTGTGAGATATTCAGTAATTAGCTATGCTTTACACATGCGCTTAATCATCGGTTTATTATTGTTGTCCTTTATGGGTTTTGCTGTTGCAGAGATTGTATATAAATCAGTTGATGAAAATGGCAATATTATATTTACTGATAAACCCTCCATAGATGCTGAAGAAATAAAGCTGCAGAAATTACAGACCATAAAGAACCCTAATCCAGCCAAACATACTCCCAGACCGAAACAGCCCAAGCAGGACGCTTCGTATAAAACATTTCTGGTATCCAACCCGGCGGATGGTGCCGGTCTTAGGAGTAATGATGGTGATGTCAGTATATCGTTATCACTTCAACCACCATTACGTCCTAGCCATAAAATCATTATTCTTCTGGATGGCAAGGAAGTTTCTAATGGCTCAAATAATAGCGTTTCATTGCAAAAGCTTGATCGTGGTACCCATAATATTTCTGCGAATGTCATTGATGAAAATGGAAAACAATTAATCTCAACATCCAGCACTTTCTCATTGTTACGCGCGTCTCAATAAGTCTTTAAATACTCTCTTTTTAAAACCAGGCTCTTTATTTGCCCGCCGATTGTCAGGTGGTCTGTTTCTTGCTCTAATCATTATTATATTCAATTAGATATTTTTTAAGTATCTGTTTTTATTATATTAAATATCATGACTAGTATGATGGACATGATTAATTCGTGAGTAACGCACTAAAATAGTGCAATAATAAAAGTACCATGGAAATTTCACCGCAAACGGCATCACGTATCGTTGAACATTTAGCAACAGCTGTATTGCTATTCGATAAGGACTTGCACCTAGTCTCAATAAATAGTGCGGGTGAAAGTTTGTTATCGGTCAGTAATAAACGTGTTTCTGGTATGCGGCCGAATAAAATTTGGCCAAATTCAACGTTTTTCTATGACGCGATTCAACGTTCATTGAATTCAGGAACTACCTGTATAGAACGCGGTGTGGATCTAAACCTGAATAACGGTCAGCAGTTAAAAGTGGATTGCATGATTACACCCGTTGTTGTGGATGGCGTTGCTGAAGAGATTCTGGTTGAATTAATCGATGCCCATGCTTTTGTCAGGGTATTGCAAGAGGAAAATCAAGAGGCTGTACAAGCAGCAGCAAAAGAGTCGGTTCAGGGTATGGCCCATGAAATTAAAAATCCATTAGGTGGGATCCGTGGTGCAGCACAACTACTTGAGCGGGAACTAGAGAACAAAGATTTGCTTGAATACACCGGCATCATAATTAATGAATGTGATCGCTTAAGAAATTTTATTGACCGTATGTTGACCACCAGCACACAACCGGTGAAATCAGACGTGAATATTCATGAACTGTTGGCTTATGTGATCTCAGTAATTCATGCAGAAAGTTCACATAATTTGAATATCAAGAAAGACTACGATCCTAGTATTCCGATTATCAAAGCTGATCGTGAACAGATCATTCAGGCGCTGTTAAATCTATTGCGTAATGCAGTTCAGGCAATTGACAGCGATGGTCACATCACTCTGGTCACACGCATTAAAAGACAGATGACAATACAGCATAAATTACATCGGCACATAATTGTACTCGAGATTATTGATGATGGTCCTGGTATTCCACCAGAGATTGAGTCAGGTGCATTTTACCCGTTGGTAACCGGTCGCGCGGAAGGAACCGGGCTTGGTTTATCCATTGCTCAACAACTTATTCAATCACATGGCGGTTTAATCAATTATGAACGCAAAGACAACAACACCTGTTTCAGTATCTTACTCCCCACGGAGCAATGCGATGAGTGAAAAAAAGAAAGTTTGGATAGTAGACGATGATAAGTCGATTCGTTGGGTGTTAGAGAAGGCACTGCAAAAAACGGACGTTGAGATTGAAAGTTTTTCAAAACCTGAAGATGTTTTAAAAAAGATTCGTAACGAAGAACCGGATGTCATTATCTCTGATATTCGAATGCCCGGTATGGATGGGATAACCTTATTAGAAAAGGTTAAGCAACAGTGTCCCAGTGTCCCAGTAATTATAATGACGGCATATTCTGATCTGGATAGAGCTGTTTCTGCGTTCCAAGGTGGAGCGTTTGAATATCTGTCAAAACCATTTGATGTAGACGAAGTTGTTAGTCTGGTTAAACGTGCGATTACACACAAGCAGAATCATAGTGTTGCTGCTGTGCATGACGCTGTCGATGCGAGTAACTCGATCATTGGTTCAGCACCTGCCATGCAAGAAGTCTTTAAAGCGATAGGCCGATTATCAGGTTCAAACCTGACGGTATTAATTACTGGTGAAACGGGTACCGGTAAAGAATTGGTAGCCAGTGCATTGCATGCGCATAGCCCCAGATCCACGCAACCCTTTGTTGCGATTAATACAGCGGCAATACCAAAAGATTTACTGGAGTCTGAATTATTTGGTCATGAAAAAGGTTCTTTTACTGGCGCAACGGGGCAAAGGCAAGGACGCTTTGAACAAGCTAATGGAGGCACACTTTTTCTTGATGAGATTGGCGACATGCCGGCTGAATTGCAAACACGTTTACTTCGTATCCTTGCTCAAGGTGAATTTTATCGTGTTGGCGGACATACGCCGATAAAAGTTGATGTGCGCGTAATTGCAGCAACACATCAAGATTTGGAACAACTCGTCAAGGAAAATAAGTTTAGAGAAGATTTATTACACCGATTAAATGTTATCAGAGTTCATGTCCCGTCATTGAGAGATAGACGAACAGATATTGTGGAACTTACTAATCACTTTTTAAAGAGTGCGGCTAATGAATTAAACGAAGAGACTAAAAACTTATTGCCTGAGACGGCTGATTATCTCGCAGGATTACCCTGGCATGGCAATGTGCGTCAGCTTGAAAATTTTTGCCGTTGGATAACGGTGATGGCATCAGGCAGTGAGATTCATATCGATGATTTGCCGCCAGAATTAAAACAAGAAGCTGAGATAACAGAAGTATCTGGTGAATGGGAAACTACTTTTCGAAAATGGGTTGAGTCCAGTTTATTAAAAGGTGATACAGAAATCTTACGCGATGCGGTACCACGATTTGAATCAATCTTGATTAAAGAAGCATTGAAGAAGTCCGGTGGTCGTCGTCAGGATGCCGCCAAGTTATTAGGTTGGGGTCGCAATACTTTAACAAGGAAGATAAAACAACTGGAGCTAGACGTATAAACAATCAAGATTTCTTTAACCACTCAGCAACTTGTTTAGCATAGTAAGTGAGGATCCCATCTGCGCCGGCACGTTTGCATGAGAGTAAGGATTCAATAACGGTACTTTTTTCATCTAGCCAGCCATTTGCAGCAGCTGCCTTTAACATCGCATACTCGCCACTGACATGATAGACATAAGTCGGACGGCCAAACGTCGTTTTAATGCGATAGACGATATCAAGATAAGGTAGGCCAGGTTTGATCATGACCATATCGGCGCCTTCTTCTAAATCAAGTTCAACCTCGGTGATGGCCTCATCAGTATTGGCAGGATCCATTTGATAGGTAAATTTATTGCTGCTACCTAATTTTCCAGCGGAGCCAACGGCATCACGAAAAGGGCCATAAAAGCTCGAAGCGTATTTTGCTGAATAGGCAAGAATTTTTGTATTGGTATGATTTGCAGCTTCTAAAGCAACTCGAATACAACCAATTCGACCATCCATCATGTCGGATGGTGCAACGATATCTGCACCTGCCGCGGCATGTGATAAAGCTTGTTTCACTAAAACGTCTACCGTTTCATCATTCAGCACATAGCCATTTTCATCGCTTAAACCATCCTGGCCAGAAAGCGTATAGGGGTCTAGTGCGACATCTGTTATTACGCCGAGATCGGGGTAATGTGATTTTAACTCTCGAACGGCTGTTTGTATTAAACCTGCGGGGTTCCATGCTTCGGCTGCGTCATCACTCTTTTTTCCATCGGAAACGACTGGAAACAGTGCAATTGCAGGAATTCCAAGGTCTACCAGTTCTTTGGCTTCTTTCAGTAGCAGGTCAACACTGAGACGAGATATGCCTGGCATCGAATCGATGGTTGTTTGTTGATTCTCGCCTTCAATGATAAACATCGGGTAGATCAGGTCATCGACACTAATGGTAGACTCACGCATTAAGCGTCGCGAAAACTCATCACTACGCATGCGGCGAGGTCGCGATATTCGGGATGTCCCTTTATGTGAATTATCAGTCATCTGTGCTGAATTTATGTCTATGATTAGGGTCTATAAGTGTAACTCAAAAGCGGCATTGCAATAAATCATAATAATCAAGCTCCTATATATGAAATGACCCAATTCCAACTATTCTTTATTGAATATGAAGCAATGTTGAGACTATCCAGTTTCGTCACCTTGTTATTCATATTCATGGGGCTGCAACTACTCAGACCAAGACGTTTACCTGAGCAAGGCAGTTGGTATCGACAAGTAAATAATATTTTATTGTTGCTAGTCAATATAATTGTTGTTCGTCTTTTGGTGCCGTTGGCAATATTTGATGTCGCGGTTTATACATCTGAAAATAATATCGGTCTTTTAAATTTACTGGAAATACCTTTATTAATAAATGTCGTTTTAACATTAATTATCTTTGATCTGCTCATATATGTGCAGCATGTTATTACTCACAAAGTTAACTTCTTGTGGCGGATTCATCGCGTACACCACATTGACCATGAAGTTGATGTCACAACAGGCATCCGCTTCCATCCCTTCGAAATAGTGCTGTCCGTGCTTTATAAAATGTTAGCAGTAATCATTATTGGGCCAGTAGCATTTGCAATTGTCCTTTATGAAATATTGTTAAATGCGGCGGCATTATTTACTCATAGTAATATTTCACTGAATCCAAAATTGGATAAGTTTCTTCGAATGTTCATTGTTACGCCTGATATGCATCGGATCCATCATTCAGTTCTGAGAGACGAAACGGATAGCAATTATGGCAATATACTTTCAATCTGGGATAAATTGTTCAAAACATACCGCCTTTTACCAAAGGCGGGTTATGATGATATGGTGATTGGGCTCAATGAATTTCGAACCCCCGCATCAGGTCAACTATTACAATTATTGAAAACCCCTTTTATTAACAGGTGAAATATGAATAAAGAAAGTGCCGTTCTTGAACGTTATTCCGAAGGTGCAAATGAGCGTCAGGAATCTCTGTGTTGTCCAGTTGATTATCAAACCGATCTGTTAAAAATATTGCCAGAAGAAATTGTTGAAAAAGATTATGGCTGTGGTGATCCTTCCCGTTATGTTCGAGAAGGGGACGTAGTACTCGACTTGGGCAGTGGCAGTGGCAAGATTTGTTATATGGCCGCACAACTAGTCGGAGATAGTGGCAAGATCATCGGCGTTGATATGAATAATGATATGTTGGCATTGGCACGCAAATATCAAGCTGAGATGGCTGAGAAAGTTGGCAGTGATCGTGTTCAATTTTTAAAAGGAAAAATACAGGACTTGGCACTTGATGTTGATGCTATGGAAACATGGTTGAAGTCAAATCCTGTTACCAATGCAGATGAGCTCGCAGCGTTAGATGATTGGAAATTAAAACAGTCGCAACAATCACCATTAATCGCAGGCAACTCAGTTGATCTGGTGATCTCAAATTGCGTATTAAATCTGGTGAGTGATCAGGAAAAACAACAATTAGTTAACGAAATTTTTCGCGTGACTAAACCCGGTGGCCGAATAGCAATATCAGACATCATCAGTGATGAACTAATTCCGGAACATTTAAAAAATGATAAACAACTCTGGAGTGGTTGTATCTCAGGTGCATTTCAGGAACTGGAGATGTTGCAAATGTTTCAAGAAGCCGGTTTTATTGCCGTCTCATATGACAAGTGGTCAGAAGCGCCGTGGCAGGTTGTTGAAGGTATTGAGTTTCGTTCAGCAACGTTAACAGCGATTAAACGAGAACAAACAGAATGTATCGATAAAGGCCATGCTGCTATTTATCGCGGTCCGTTTAGTTTTGTAGTTGATGATGAAGGGCACGAATTCCCGCGCGGTGAAAGAATGGCGGTTTGTGAACGTACCTTTAATGTATTAAATAATGAACCGTATAAAGATAGTTTTATAGGGATTGCACCTGCTAATGAGCAAGATGGAATAGAGTGGTGTGCGTCAGCAGGAACAAAAAGACCCGCATCGGAAACTAAACAGGCAAACTACACAAGCAATGATAAATCATCTGGTTCATGCTGTTGACTTACAAGGGTAAATTGGTCGTTAGTGAAGAGAGCTAGTTGTTTGCAAGTTTTAAAGAGAATAGAAACACAGTAATATTCTGATTAAGAAATAAAAATAACTTATAACAATTATAATTTGGGGAGTTTTTGTATGAGTGCGACATTAATCGACGGAAAGGCAATTTCCGCAGCTGTCAGAAAAGAATGGAAAGAACGAGCTGATAATTTAAAGGCAAAAGGGGTGCTGCCTGGTCTTGCGGTTATTATTGTCGGTGATAACCCGGCGTCGAAACTTTATGTCAACAACAAGATTAAGGCTTGCCATGAAGTTGGTCTGCACTCTGAGGTTCATGATCTTCCCGAAGATGTATCTGAAAAAATGTTGCTGAAGTTAATCGAAGAATTAAATCAAGCAAAAAAAATAAACGGTATTCTGGTGCAATTACCATTACCGAAACATATTGATGACAGCAAAGTGCTTGAAGCGATTAAACAAGATAAGGATGTTGATGGTTTCCATCTTTATAATGTTGGCGCATTGATGACAGGCAATACAGTTTTTCCGCCGTGCACACCGTTTGGTGTAATGCGCATGTTAAGTTACTGCAAAGTCCCAATAGCCGGACAAAATGCAGTTATTGTTGGCAGGAGTAATATTGTTGGTAAGCCAATGGCGATAATGTTGTTGCAGGAAGATGCAACAGTGACGATATGCACTTCGAAGACTAAAGAATTGGAAAAGCATACAACTAATGCGGATATCCTAGTTGTTGCAACGGGTCGGGCAGAAATGATTAAGGCGGAGCATGTTAAACCGGGTGCAGTAGTCATTGACGTTGGGATAAATCGTCTTGAAAGTGGCAAGTTAGTAGGTGACGTTGATTTTGAAGATGTAAAAAAGGTTGCTAGCTTGATTACACCAGTTCCGGGTGGCGTTGGTCCAATGACTATTACTATGTTGGTTGCGAATACGGTTATGGCGGCAGAGCGAGACAGCGGCAATATACCAACTGATTAATAAACTATGCTACTTAGATTTCGTGATAAAATTAGGTAGTGCAACAGTTGGGCCTGTAGTCTGCCAATTATTTTTATCAGCTTGTATTTTAATCTCTTTGATTCGGTCATCACTTAAAGGGTGAGTACTAAAAAACTCAGGTGTAAGGCTATCGTGTTTGTCCTCTTGTTTTAAGAATGCCTTAAACAATTCATCTGCTCCATTAACATGCCCGTAGTATTCTGCTATCGCTTTTAATGCGATCTCATCAGCACGTTGTTCCTGCTTTCGATTAAAACCAAGCACGGTTAATGACCCTGTATCGGATACGACACTACTAACAAACCTGTCAGTACTGCTGCCTGCAATTGCCGTTAAAAACAAACCAACAACGACACCGCGGCCTAAGGCAATGATGGGGTCTCTTTGTTGTATGTGTGCAATCTCATGTGCAATTACCATCGCTAGGGCATTTTCATTAGGTAATAATTCGATAAGGCCACGATAGATCCATACCTGACCACCCAGACTGGCAAAGGCATTTTCTATTGAGTCATCGACGTATGTTACTTGCACGGTAATATCTTCAGCTAAAGCAATGTGTGGTAATAACTCTGATGTTAAATCATTCAGGTAATCTTGAACCTCCGCATTGCTTTTGCCGGGATCTTCAAACTCAATTGATTCGAGTAGTTCCTGCTCAACAGAAAAAGGGATGTGTAACGCCAGGCGTTCGGCAAACAGACCAAGTAAAAATGCACACAGTGCAATACTCCCCAGCACGCCTATAGAAAGAATAAAGAAATCTTTTAAGGGGTGCTGTTTGCTGGTATTAATGCCCTCAGGAATTTCAGGGTTAGAGTAGTCCACAAGAAATAAACGTAGTCACTCTATCCTTAAATTATTCTGGCAAGGCATTATATATCCATGCAAAGACAGCACCGCCAATGCCAGCATCAACAATGGCATACAGCGTTCCAATAATAATACTGCTGACACCTTGCATAGCTTCATAACCCGGATAGATAGATGCAACTACAGTCAGGAACACACCGCCATAAGCAGGCCAGATAAAGTTTGATGCACTAACAATCAGAATGGCCAATCCCCAAATGATGCTACAGCTAAACGCAAATTTTTTGATTGATAATTTCATGAATCTTCTCCTTATTTTAAGTGATGATTCTTAAGGCCAGATAGGGTGCGACATTAAACAAGATTATGCTGAGTTTATAAAAAGCGATTCCAGCGTAATGAACAGTATCAAATTGTTCATAACTAAGGTTGAACCATTTTCCATGTACTCGATAGACCCAGTCATGAGCAAAAATTATAAAACCTGCCCACCATATTAATAAGCCAAGATTAATGACAGTGCTCCAGCCCAAAAATTTAATCAGTAGTTCAATAGACATGCTGTTTATCTCCTGTTAAATAAAATGTGTAAGCTTTTAATTTATCTTAGTATCGTTAAATTATTGAGGTCGGTTGAATAATCGCGGTGCCATAGGCAAGTACTTCAACTGACCCTATGCTGTTCCTACGGCCTTTAGAAATTGAAGACGTTTCCATCTTTACATTAAATACATAGTTGGCACCTTGAGAAGCAGCCTGTTCTTTCATGCGCAAGATTGCTTCACGCCGGGCGCGATCAATTAATGATTCATAGCTACTAACGCGACCACCCACGATCGACCGTAAGCCGGATACAAACTTTTTAAAGAAGTCGATCGATATGACAACATTTCCACAAACCATCTGTGTAGAACAAGGTGTAAACTCCGGTGGTAAATGTTTTGTTGCTATTGCGGGAATATGTTTAAGTGAAGATTCGCGATTGATTATCGATTTGTAATGCTGGTTTTCAAGGTATTGACCAAAACCAAAACCTAATGCTAACAGCGTTAAAAATAGTATCAGGTCGAACATGCTAATCGAGTTTTACCGCAGTGCCATAGGTGAATAGTTCAGACGCACCTTGTGTTATGGATGATGTTGAGAAACGGATATTCAGAATAGCATTAGCACCAATTGATTGTGCTTGTTCTGTCATTCTAGCGATGGCTTCTTCACGGGACTCATGTAATAACTCGGTATAACCTTTGAGTTCACCACCAAAGATATTTTTTAAGCCAGCCATTAAGTCGCGACCTGCATGTTTAGCCCTGACGGTACTGCCTTGAACCAAACCCAAATGTTGGGTGATTGCTTTACCCGGCACACTTTCCAGCGTCGTTAGAATCATATATGCCTCCTGTTATATGACAGGTTTACAGCAATAGCTTACGACAAAAAAACAAAAAGAGTTAGCTAGTTTTCAGGATTAGGAAGCGAACTAGCCGTAGTTTCAATCCAGTTCTCGACTTCCGCGGTGATTTGTTTGGCGCTTTTGTTAGTAGATTCAATAACGGGTCCGATAAGCAATGTAATGGTTCCCGGTTTTTTGATCAGGCTATTCCGAGGCCATAAATGGCCAGCATTGTGAGCGACGGGAATAACATTTGCCCCAGATTTAACAGCAAGCATGCCGCCTCCTGGAAGATAAGTTCCTTTTTCACCTGGTGCGACGCGAGTCCCTTCAGGAAAAATAATTACCCATAGGCCTTCAGTTAAGCGCTGACAACCTTGTGTAACGATTTGGCGGAATGACTTGATTGCGGAACCACGATCAATAGCGATTGGCTGCATGGAAGCGAGCCCCCAGCCATAGATGGGTATCTTCAATAATTCGCGTTTCAATATCCATACCTGAGGAACAAAAATAAGTTGTAATGCCAATGTCTCAAATGCCGATTGATGTTTGCACATGACAATACATGCTTTATCTGGAATATTGTCTAAACCTTCAATCTTATAATCTACCTTACAGCAGATCTTTAACCACCAAAGGTTAAAAGTTGTCCAACGAGTAACGATGTAATAACGAGTTTTAAAATTTAAGGGAAATACAAGAATACCGAGAGGGGCAAATAGGATGGTGCTAATAATTTGCCCAACATAAAAAAGCAAGGAACGAATGAGGAGCATGATTATTTCGCGGTCACAATTTCATCGACAAATTCAGCTAGATCATTATAAATTGGGATTCCTGATGGAACCAGACCTTGATCAATTTCAGACTGACCTTTGCCAGTACGTACTAGCACGGGTTTGCCGCCTGCGCTTTGAATGGCTTGAATATCAGTCATCTTGTCACCAACACAAAAAACCTTACTCAATGAGACGCGGAGTCGTTCTGAAACATCATTATATAATCCCGGTTTAGGTTTACGACAATTACATTTATCTTTTGGAATGTGTGGGCAAAAGAAAATTGCATCAATGACACCACCAAATTGTGCGAGGTGTGTATCCATTTTCATATGGATTGCATTTAGTGCTTCTATTGTAAATAACTTTCTACCCAGACCAGATTGATTCGTTACTACAACAACGCGATAGCCGTTTTGAGAAAGTTTGGCTATTGCTTCGAGACTTCCTGCGATCGGCTGCCACTCAGCCGGCGACTTTATATAATTATCAGAATCTTCATTGATTACGCCATCTCGATCTAGAATGATAAGAGCCATGTTTATCCTTGTAGTTTAGAAATATCTGCCGTTTCCAGAAATAATGAATTTAAATTACTAAGTAATGCCAATCGATTATTTTTAATATCATCATCGTCACACATCACCATCACATTATCAAAAAAACTATCTACACTCTCACGTAAACCAGCTAATTCAGTCAATGCAGATTTATAATCACGATCTTTGATCATAGGTGCCACTTTTTTCTGATATTCCTTTAATGTTTTTGCCAGCAAGATTTCAGGTTCCTCGGTCAGCAAGTTGTCTTTTACTTCCAGTGTATTATTAAAGTCAGATTTCTTAAGTATATTACTAATACGTTTATTTGCAGCCGCCAGACTATCTGCTTCGGCCAGTTTTCTAAATTCAGTCACCGCGGTTAGTCGGTGATGAAAATCAAGTGGTTTGCTAGAGTTTATTGCGAGTACAGATTCAAAAGTATCATTACTCACGCCCTCGTCAAGATAATATCTGCGTAAGCGTTCCATCAAAAATTTAAAGACATCGTTAGTCATGTCCTTCGCCTTAATCTTGGATGGGTAATTTGAAGCCGCTAAATCGAGTAATTCCTTTAAATCAATATCTAATTCACATTCAATGATAATACGTAACAATCCAATCGCTGAACGTCGTAAACCAAAAGGATCTTTATCACCAGTCGGTGCCTTGCCGATAGAGAATATACCTACCAAGGTATCAATTTTTTCGCTTATAGCTAAACATTGGCCCAGGGTAGTTGATGGTAAATCATCACCTGCAAATCTAGGTTGGTAATATTCTTCTAAGGCTATAGTAACGTCAGCATCTTCACCATCAGCTTCAGCATAGTATTTTCCCATAGTGCCTTGTAATGCAGGAAACTCGCAGACCATTTCAGTCAAAAGATCACAGAAGCATAATTCAGCAGCACGTTTGGCATTGTTGGCATCTATATTTAATGGCTTTGCCAAACTTGAAATAATATTATTTAGCCGTTCAGACTTTTCGTGCAAAGTTCCCAGTTCTTTTTGATAAACTACTTTATTTAAGCCATCAATATGTTTTGCTAAGCCATTCTTTAAGTCCCGCTCCCAGAAAAATGCAGCATCGCTAAGTCTAGGTTGAATAACGCGCTCATTGCCCTGTTTTATAAAGTCAGGCTGTTTGCTTTCAATGTTTGTTACGCAAATAAAAGAGGGTAGTAACTTTTTCTGTTTATCAAGTATGGGGAAATACTTTTGATGGTCTTGCATGCTGGCAATCAAAACTTCTTTCGGTAACTTGAGAAAGTCCGGGTTGAAGTTGCCAAGGAAACTAATGGGCCATTCTACTAAGGCAGTAACCTCATCAAGCAAGTCAGGATCAATGACAGCAGCTCCATTATTCTTTGCTGCAATAGTTTCCACCTGATCTTTAATCAAGGAATGCCGTTCATTGTAATCAACCAAAACCTTCCCGTTCTGTTTTAATGTTTCAGCATAATCAGCAGCTTGTTTAATAATGATTGCTTCGGGATGATGAAAACGATGTCCATAGCTATAATTACCTGACTTAACTCCCATGATCTCGCAGTCAATAGTTTCAGTACCCAGTAATAAAAGTACCCACTTGATTGGGCGAACGAATTCAAAATCGTTACTTCCCCAACGCATGCGTTTTGCAATAGGTAGGCGTTTTAATGCCATTTTGATCATGTCAGGGATTAACTCCTGAGTTTGCTTACCCTTAACTAAAGTATCAAAAACTAGCCAGCTTCCTTTTTCGGTCTCCAGTTTTCCCAATTGATCGACTGCAATACCACATGACTTGGCAAATCCTTCAGTTGCGCGAGTCGGTTTACCATCACCATCAAATGCTGCTGCTACGGCTGGGCCGCGACGCTGTTGTGCTTTATCCTCTTGTGTCGTTTCAAGCCCATGGATCAGGACTGAAAGGCGACGGGGAGTTGCATACCAGTTAGCCTCGCTAAAATTCAAGCCTTGGTCCGTTAGCGCCTTAACGATCGCCTCCTTGAAGGCCGCCGCAAGTTTTTTCAGGGACTTAGGCGGTAATTCCTCTGTGCCAATCTCGATTAATAAATCATTAGTATTTGTCATATTTTTTTTTAGCCACAGAGAACACAGAGGATTAATGTTCTTTTAAAATAAATTATCGTAAATTATTTAATGTGTAACAGTTTCATCATTTAAATAATTGTAATTATAAGCTTAGTGTTAAATTTCATAGTCATTGTTTTTCTCGAAAATTTGTTCCATACATTTTCTATCGCCTACTGCCCTGTAGGCGTCTATGCACTTAGTGAACTCTGTGACCATGCTTATTTGTTTTTTAATAGAGGAAAGCCTAATGATTCGCGACTTTCATAGTAGGCTTGAGCAACAGCACGCGCGAGTGTTCTGACACGTAATATGTAGCGCTGTCGTTCGGTGACCGAAATAGCGCCGCGGGCATCGAGTAAGTTAAAGGCGTGTGATGCCTTCATGGTCATTTCATATGCCGGTATTGGCAGGCCTGCTTCGATCAGGTCTTGAGATTCCTGCTCATAGTTATCAAACCAGTTAAATAACGCTTCAGTGTTGGCCTGTTCAAAATTATAGCGTGACATCTCTACTTCATTTTGATGATAAATATCACCATAGGTCACGATATTCTGCTTATCCTGTGTCCAAATGAGATCAAAGACATTGCTGCAATCTTGTAGACACATCGCGATACGTTCCAGGCCATATGTCATTTCACCCGTTACTGGCTTGCAATCTAAACCACCGACCTGCTGGAAATAGGTAAATTGGCTGATTTCCATACCATCTAACCAGACTTCCCAGCCAAGGCCCCAGGCCCCGAGTGTTGGCGATTCCCAGTTATCTTCTACAAAACGGATGTCATGCACCTCTGAATCAATCCCGATTGCCTTGAGTGAATCCAGATAAAGCTGCTGGATATCATCTGGCGAAGGTTTAAGTAAGACCTGGAATTGATAGTAATGCTGTAGACGATTCGGGTTTTCACCATAGCGCCCATCAGTAGGTCGTCTAGAGGGCTGAACATATGCCGCGCGCCACGGTTCAGGTCCAATTGCGCGCAGGAAAGTAGCCGGGTGGAAGGTTCCTGCACCCATTTCCATGTCATAGGGCTGCATTATCACGCAACCCAAACCAGACCAGTATTGTTGTAATTCAAAGATCAGCTGTTGGAAGCTCAGCGGCGTTCCGAAATCTTTGTTTTGTTTATTATCTTGTGCCATTTATTTCAACCATTTTAGAAGGCGGGATTATAGCGTGAGTTACCGCTGATGTGTATGGAGTGATTTTATCAATTCAGGTCTCAAGGAATGAGGTGAAAATGCCGATAAACGCATTAATCATATAAACAATATTAAGACAAGAATGTGAAACATATAGCGATCACTGTGAACGAGACAGCACATTGGCATGCCTTGATAGGAAAAGCAGAATATCTGACGCATCACTTATTACCGCACGGTATTGATGATTTTGGCACTGCTTATTCTTCACTTAGTTATCTTAAACGGTCACCATCTTCAAAGTTAAAGATTAATCAAAGTTTTATAGGTGAAATCATGCTTGATAATGATGATTCGATAATTGTTAATGCGGTTATCGCATTGGCACAGAATTTGGGCTTATAAGTTATTGAGCAAAGGGTTGAAGATAAAGATCAGCTTGAATATCTAACACAACATGACTGAGATGTTGTACAGGGCTATTATTATAGCTGTCCTTTAGCGGGTAAAGATTTCTATGACTGGGCAATGAAGCATGAAGCAGAAGTGCAGGGTAAAGAGTTCGCCAAGTTGGTTAGCTTAATCTGATTTAGCAGAACTCTTGTCGTTACGCATGATGCTAGCGGAACCTTTTTTTATAACATCATATTTGAAAGGAGGTATTTCGTACCACCAATTCAATGTTTGCGCATTCATATTCGAAACATAAGCTTTCACACCGTCAATTTTTTCTTGATCTTCATCACCCGCAAGCAGGTTCTCATCAAATCTGAATTCAAACGAACCGTACGCTATATCGTCATGCTCAAAGGCAACAAGCTCGATTACAGTACCTTCAAAGGTGTGGATTAATACATTAATACTGTTTTCCTGTTTCTGCAGCTTTTCTTTAGATCGAGCACCATTGATCTGAATGTCTTGTAAGATACTTCCGTAGCGAGAAATAATAAGTTTTGAAGCCAGCTTTTTGCCAGAGGGAAGGTTTTCCAGACTAAATTGTTCCTGGCCTTTTTCGTTTTTAAACAAGGTGTAGCTGTCGCCATCTGCATGCTCAATACGAACAGCCCGAATTGCTTCAGCAGGTATGTCGAATAGAGAACGTTCAATCCAATCAGTCTTGGAAGCGGTAATGTCAACAACACCATCGACCAAAAATGATTGCTCGTTATCAGGGTTGCGAATATATAGACCAGGAGTACTTTGTGACGCGCTACTAAGACGTAGCTTACCTACAATCATCTCGACGATGTTATTGTTTTCGGCATCTTTAAGTGACAGCAATAATGATGTTGAGTCTTCGACTTCTGGCCCTTCAACACCAAGACGGCTATAAAGTCTTGGTAGTGTTGTTTTCGGTGCATTAATCTTCAAATCAGCCACGCCAAGCACGGTACTTTTTACTTTTTCGGGTAACGCAGGATAACCATCAAAATCATCAATTACCCATATATCATTTATACGCGAGAGATTGACCTCACCAGCATAGCCTTTAATTGACATGTGGTTTATAGCTTCTATCTCTGAAGCCAGGCCTGGAAAGAAAGAGGCTCTTTCTTTTTCAGATTGAGGTGCGCGAAGTTTAACGAATACTGATGCAGCAATTATTACTACAACAGTGACGAGTGTGAGTACAATGAGTTTATTTTTAAACATAGGTGTTTGTTGATTACGTTCTTCTGTTTGCTCGGTAAATTCCGATGAATAAGGCCATTAGTGTTATTAATAATGGAATTAATCCGATATTTATAAAGCGCAATTGCGCACCCAGCTTTTCAATATTCTTTTTAAGCTCGTGTTGAACGCCACGTAATTCTTTTCTGGTGGCCACACGTTCACTTCTGAATTTTTCAATTTCTGCTGATAATTCATTATTTAACAAGTAAGATTTTTCACCACCTTGCTCTTGTTGTAACTGACGTATTTTCTTTTCTGTTTCATCTAAGCTTGCTTGTAACTCGGTTTCGCGTACGCGAAATTCTGCTTCTGCTTCTCTACGAATTTGGTCGACCATTTCAAATGGGCGTGAATATTTTTCGCGTCCGCGCAGACTGATCAAGTCAGTATTTCCAGAAAGGTTTTCAATACTGTTCATGATGAAGTCGCCATTATTAGCGATAGGTTGAGGTACAGCGACGCCAAACATTTCTTGAGAGCGAATCCAGAAATGGTCTGCCATTATATCTGTGTCAGCTACCAGAATAAGGTTTAGCTCGCCCTCATTGACAAATTTAGGGTCTACGAATTTTTCAGCTTCTGCATCTTCTGCAGGCTTCCCATCTGGGAAGTAACTTTTTGCAGTGCCGTTAATTCTTGCAGCTATAAGCATCTTTCTATCTTCTGATTTGAAGTTGCTCATAATGACATTAGGGTCACGTTGGAACAGGATTAAATCACGTTCAAGTTTTGTTGATTGTTCAGATGTTTCTATCAAAGGGGTAATGGTCAATCCTTTATCTTCTATGATCTCCAATGAGCCTACAGTACCCATGTGAATCAGGTTTAATTCACTAGTAGAGAAGTCATCCGCATTAAAATTGTTTTCTGTCATCCTTAACCAGATCAAGTAATCGACACCCTGTGGACTACGCGCATCATCTGATTGCACACGCATAGCTGCGTTGATGTCACCAACAATCTTGTCCTTGCTCATTTCCAGACCCCAGAGCTCAAGTAGTTCTGGCAAGTATGAGTGGAGGTTTGGCACTACGTTTGGGTTACTGGGATCAGGTCGTGTTTTATCAAGCTCAGCAAGTGGGTCTATAAAGATTATCGCTTTACCACCACGTAGAAGGAATTGATCAATTGCGTACAAAACATCGTTTGCTAGTTTTTTAGGATGCACTAGCATCAATACATCAATATTATCTACATCGATGTTTTCAACCAGTGTGTCCGGGTCTTGGGTCAGGTTCTTAACCTCAAAAGAATCTTGTAGTGCACTGATAATTGTCCAGTCGCGTCCGTCCGGGTCACCGGTGGTAGCCATGATAGGCAATTGAGATACAAGACCGACTGTGCGCTTTTCTGGGTAAGCCAGATCAAAAATCATCTTGGTTATATCGTACTCAAGCGCAGACTCACGATTAGT
>JBLHKL010000015.1:0-26743 GCA_047618295.1 Gammaproteobacteria bacterium
TGATGTGCATCATTGTTTATCGTTCGAGTATTGCCGGTATGTTTTTTATGGTGCCTGTTGTGCTTGCTAACCTCGTAACCTTTGCCTTTATGTCTTGGCAAAATATAGGTATGAACATCAACACAGTGCCGGTAGCTGCTTTAGGAATTGGCCTGGGTGTAGATTACACGCTATATATATGTGACCGCATAAAAGGTGAGTATGATTTAGGGAAATCACATCTAGAAGCAATAGCAATATCATTACATTGTGCTGGACGTGGTGTATTGGTTACCGCACTGGTGTTAATTGTTAGTGTTGGTGTATGGCTCTTTTCTTCCTTACGTTTTCAGGCTGAGATGGGAATGTTGATTGGCATGTGGCTAACTGTATCTGCTCTATCAGCATTGTTCTTGATGCCTGCAATGGCATATATCTTTAAACCAAAATTCATTTTTGATGAAGAGCGAGAGCAAACTAGTGATGTGAACGATGCAGCCTTAACAGATAGTGCACCTGCATAATTTGTAAATGACATAATCAATTGATTTGATTCATTGTCCTCTTTCATGGCTGGAACCATGGGAGAGGACAATTTGCATTTTAAGCCATAGAAATTAGTAAGCGAGTTACATTAGAATCTTTCACTAACGAGTTTATATCGATCATTTGATTGATATAATTATTGTAAAAATAATCAGCACGTATTAGTTAAAATTAAAATATGCACCATTAAATTGAGTATTAAAAATAGGGCAAGCTTTAATGAATAAATTAAAAAATAATGCAACAGAAGCACTGGAAGGCGTACTGTTTGATGGCATGACCATCATGGCAGGCGGTTTTGGACTTTGCGGTATCCCAGAACACTTAGTTATTGCCTTAAGAGATTCTGGCGTTAAAGATATCACTGTTATTTCAAATAATTGCGGTATTGATGACTTTGGTCTAGGAATATTGTTACAGACACGGCAGATTAAAAAAATGCTCTCATCTTATGTCGGCGAGAATAAAACATTCGAAAAACAATATATGAGTGGCGAACTTGAGCTTGAATTTAATCCTCAGGGGACATTGGCTGAACGTTGCCGAGCCGGTGGAGCAGGTATTCCCGGTTTTTACACTAAAACAGGTGTTGGCACCGTCATAGCTGAAGGTAAAGAACATAAAGAGTTTGATGGTGTTACCTATATTCTGGAAACTGGATTAGTGGCAGATCTATCACTAGTTAAAGCCTGGAAGTCTGATGATGAAGGTAATTTGGTTTATCGAAAAACGGCTAGAAATTTTAATCCTGTAATGGCGACGGCAGGCAAGGTGACGATTGCTGAAGTTGAAGAGCATGTCGCCTTAGGAGATTTCGATCCTGATCAAATCCATACCCCTGGTATTTATGTGGATAGTTTTATTGTGGGTACTGATTACAAGAAACCTATCGAAATAATGACAACACGTGAATACGTAGCTTAGTAGAGGATATATATCATGGCATGGTCTAGAGAAGAAATTGCACAACGTGCAGCTCAAGAATTACAAGATGGATTTTACGTTAATCTGGGTATTGGCATACCAACTTTGGTAGCTAACTATATTCCCGAAAATGTACAAGTAACATTAGAAAGTGAAAACGGTATGTTGGGTATGGGACCATTTCCCTATCCAGATCAAGTTGACCCTGATTTAATTAATGCAGGTAAGCAGACGATTTCTGAATTACCGCAATCCAGTTATTTTTCCAGTGCCGATAGTTTTGCAATGATTCGTGGTGGCCATATAGATTTAGCCATACTTGGCGCAATGCAAGTAGCACAAAATGGCGATCTGGCTAACTGGATGATACCCGGGAAAATGATTAAAGGTATGGGTGGGGCGATGGATTTGGTTGCTGGTGTCAATAAGGTCGTGGTTATCATGGATCATACAGCCAAAGACGGCAGTCCGAAATTTCTTAAGGCCTGCGATCTTCCATTAACCGGTTCTGATGTGACTGATCTGTTAATAACAAATTTAGCTGTGTTTGATTTTCAAGGTGATCTACCAACGTTGATTGAATTGGCGCCAGGTGTTGATCTTGATGAAATCAAGGAAAAGACAGAAGCTGAATTTATTATCAGTCCTGATTTAAAAACAAATTGATTGAATGGCGAACTCGTTAACAGGAGCATGCGCTTGTCGAGCAATACAATACGAATGTACTGCTGAACCTGCTTTCTCCTGGAAATGTCACTGCCGTGATTGTCAACGTGCCAGTGGCAGTATGTTGTGTCCTGTAATGTATGTACCAAAAGCAGCACTCACCATATCTGGGCAAGCAAAATATTATGAAGTTAAAGCAGAGAGTGGCAATGCTGTACGTCGTGGTTTCTGTTCAAATTGTGGTTGTCCTGTATTTATAGATGCAGAACTCGTTCCTGATCTTATGGGCTTATGGGCTGCAAGTCTAGATGACCCCAATCGGTTTTCTGCACAAGTTGAAGTCTGGACTAACAGCGCTCAAGACTGGACATGCCTTGAGCCTGAGCTCGAAAAGTTTAGCCACGCCCCAACGTCCGACCAGATGGCTAAGATATTAAGTTAAGCCCCTACTAACCCTGACTTTAAGGATACTACTAATGAAAATAACAAAAATAATGACTGTTACATTGTTACTTCTTTTTTCTGTAATCAGGGCAGGTTGGTGTGGAGGTGATAATGAAGCTAGCCTCACGATAGCCGTATTACAGCAAACCTATTTCAATGCGGTACAGTCAAAAGATTTTGCTACCGCATACGACATGGTTACAGAGAATATGCGAGACGGGCGTACTAGAGAAAAGTATGTTGAAGAATGGGAGGGCGTTATGAAATCAGCCCAAGTTGATATTGTTGATGGTGGCGTCACTGCTATTGATGTAGACGGTGAAAAGGCTCGTGTGCATGCATGGACCAAGGCGAGCGATGTATTTAATCCTGTTCCTATTATGGAAAAAGAAATTGATCATTGGGTGCTTATGGATGGTGTCTGGAAACTGGATTTAACCGAAGTGTTGATGGAAGACGTAAGTGAAGTCCCAACAGAGTAGTCTTGAATAAATAGTTCAAATAACAAAGAGCCTTGTTCTGGTATGTAGCTAATGCAAGAAGTTAAGAACAGTAAAGTTGTTGGAGGAAATCAATGAAGTTATATGACTGTCAGGTTGCGCCTAATCCACGTCGTGCACGTATGTTTTTGGCTGAAAAAGGTATTGAGTTAGAAAAAATAGAAATCGACATTCTTGGTGGTGAAAATCTTCAAGATGGTTTTCTTGCTGTAAATCCACGTGGGTTATTACCCGTCCTCGAACTTGATGATGGTACGCGTATTGATGAGGCAATGGCTATTTGTCGTTATTTTGAAGAACTTCAGCCTGAGCCTGCATTGCTTGGCCGAGATCTAAGAGAGAAGGCGATCGTTACCATGCGTCAACGAAAGATGGAATTTGATGGCATGGTATCTGCATCTGAAGTATTTCGAAATCAACATGAGCAATTTTCAAAACGCAGTATTCCAGGTGGTGGTAAAGATGATATACCCGCTATTCCGGCTTTGATTGATCGTGGTACGCAGACACTGGATCGTTTCTTTTGGTGGTTAGAAAAATATTTAGAAGAAGGGCCATATCTTGCTGGTGAACAATTTACCATGGTTGATATAACGGCTATTTGTGCAATTGGGTTTGCCGAATGGTCAGACATTCATATCCCAGATAAGAATATCAGAACAAAAAAGTGGTATGAAGAGGTTTCGGCACGACCAAGTGCAGAAGCTTAAACTTTCTGGTTAACATACTACAAGGTAGATGATTTCTTTTTAAAGAGAAGAATCGCTTTGATGTTTCCACTTGGATTACTATAGCTATATCGGTATGCATATAGTTATATAATCGTTCTATATAATAAATCTCCAAACAATAGAGAGGCATGCTTTGATTCAATCATTAGCTAATTTCTTTACTCGCATAATGCAGCGCTGGTTACCAGACGCATTTTTGTTCGCAATCATTCTTACATTCGTAGTGTTAATTAGTGGTGTTGTTGTCGAGGATAGATCGGTCAATCAAATGATTGATTTCTGGGGTGATGGAATCTGGAATCTTTTAACCTTTTCTATGCAAGCTCTGCTGACATTGGTGACGGGTTATGTGCTAGCGAAAACACCACTCGTAAAGCGTATTTTACGTTTAATCAGCGGGGTCGCCAGTACACCAGGTCAAGCAATAGTATTAATGACGGTTATAGCGTTACTCTCTGGCTGGGTTAATTGGGGTTTTGGTTTAATTGCCAGTGGTCTTTTTGCTAGAGAAATTGCTCAAAGAGTTAAAGGTGTACATTATCCATTACTGGTTGCGGCAGCTTATTCAGGCATGTTGATTTGGCATGCGGGTCTCTCTGGCACTATTCCATTAAAGGTCGCGGTTGCCGATGGTGATAGCCTGGGAGAGCTGTTAGGAGGGCGATCGATTCCTGTGGCTGAGACTATCTTTAGTTCAGAGGTACTGACGATCTGTGCATTATTAATATTGACTGTCCCAATAGTTTATCGCTTGATGATGCCGGCGCCGGATCAAGTAAAGGAAATACCGGAAGAGTTAAGAGATGAAGAAGTAGAGGAGCCAAAGCCAGCGAGTGATATGACGCCTGCCGAAAAGCTTGAAAATAGTATGCTTATTTCTTTATTACTGAGTGGTATGGGACTCTATTATCTAACAGGTTATTTCATGGATGGGGGTAAACTCGGTCTCAATAGTCTTAATATGATTTTCCTGATGGTAGGGCTTTTATTACAAAAGACCCCCGCCAATTATTTACGGGCTTTGAATGAGGCGATCAGGAGTACAACAGGAATAGTGTTGCAGTTTCCTCTCTATGCCGGAATCATGGGAATGATGGTGAGTTCAGGACTGGCCGTTTCAATTAGTGAATGGTTTATTAGTATTTCAACAGCGGATACATTTACATTATTCACCTTTCTGAGTGCGGGTATAGTGAATTTCTTTGTTCCTTCAGGTGGTGGTCAATGGGCGATCCAAGCTCCAATCGTCATTCCTGCCGCTCAAGCACTCGGCGTTCCCCTAAACCAAGCGGCTATGGCTGTAGCTTTTGGGGATGCCTGGACCAATATGGTTCAACCATTTTGGGCGCTGCCGCTACTCGGGATAGCTGGATTAGGCATCAAGGATATTATGGGCTATTGCACTGTAATTTTATTGTGGTCTGGTATTGTCATGGGCCTTTCAATGATTATTTTATTTTAAAAATATAGTGATACGTATCACTATATTGTCGACAATTATGATATGAAATGTTAAATTAAGCTCTCAAAATTACTTTTTACAGATAAATTGTCAACAATATGAGGCTAAATATTCGTGTCAGAGCCGCTTGAAAATGAACCAATAATTGCTTCAACAATAGCAGATACCGTTTGTAGTAAATTACAAAACGCAATTGTGGAAGGGATTATACCTGCTGGATCAAAAATTAGTGAACCGGCTTTGGCAAATGAATTTGGTATCAGCCGAGGGCCTTTGCGTGAGGCATTAAGCCGCCTTGAAGCAAGCAATTTAATCGAGCGAAAACCAAATGTGGGAGCACGTGTTGTTACATTGACGCGACAACACCTGGTTGAGATTTACCTCATTCGCGAGTCTTTGGAAGGTTTAGCGGCGAGACAGGCTGCAGAAAATATGAGTGATAAGGATATTAACGAACTCGATGCACTGCTCGAAAAGCATCAGCAACAAATTAAACAAGATCAAAGCTACTATCAAAAAGAAGGTGATATGGATTTTCATTTTCGAATAATTAAGGGCAGTAAAAACTCCCATTT
The DNA here is from genome assembly GCA_047618295.1 of Gammaproteobacteria bacterium. Lineage (GTDB taxonomy): Bacteria > Pseudomonadota > Gammaproteobacteria > Eutrophobiales > Eutrophobiaceae > UBA7359. The sequence continues at coordinate 5,828 of JBLHKL010000015.1, forward strand.
AATCGATATGTTTTCCAATGACCTTTATCATTTGATCCGTCTTTATCGATATCAATTTGGCATGGTGAGTAAACGTGTTCCACGAGCATTCGTAGAGCATGGACAAATTGTTGATGCTATTCGTCAGCATGATGGTGAATTGGCGCAATTTCTAATGTCGAGACATATCCGTAGTTCACGCATAAATGTTGAAAAAATGCTTGATGAACACCTAGCCATCACAGATTAATAAAACAGGAAATCACTTCTAATGAGTAATAAATTGGTATCACCAGGAGCGCGGTTTCGGCTTGCTGTTGAAGAAGAAAAGCCATTACAGGTTGTCGGCGCTATAAATGCTTACCACGCACGTTTAGCTGACGCTACTGGCTATCGCGCCTTATATATTTCCGGAGGTGGTGTCGCCGCCGGGTCGTGTGGCATACCTGATTTGGGTATTACTAGTCTGGAAGATGTTTTAATTGATCTTCGCCGTATTACAGATGTGACCGAGTTGCCGGTATTAGTTGATATTGATACTGGTTGGGGTGGGGCATTCAATATAGCAAGAACGATACGCTCAATGATCAAGGCTGGCGCTGGAGCGATTCATATTGAGGATCAAGTTCAACAAAAGCGTTGTGGCCATCGACCTAATAAAGCGATTGTTACTCAAGCAGAGATGGTAGATAGGATCAAGGCTGCTGTCGATGCCAAAACAGATCCTGACTTCGTTATCATGGCAAGAACAGATGCATTATCAGTAGAAGGATTGGATGCAGCGATTGATCGTGCTTGCGCCTGTGTTGAAGCGGGTGCAGATATGATCTTTCCCGAAGCGATTACGGAGCTCAGTATGTATCAAAAATTTGTCGATGCTGTAGATGTACCAGTACTTGCCAATATTACCGAATTTGGATCAACACCCTTATTTACAATAGAAGAGCTGGCCTCAGTAAATGTCAGTCTGGCTTTGTATCCGCTATCGGCGTTTCGTGCAATGAATGCCGCAGCACTTAAAGTTTATACGAGCTTGCGTGAAGAAGGCACTCAAAAAAATGTAGTCGATCTGATGCAGAGTCGGGCAGAACTATATGATTACCTCGCCTATCACGATTATGAACAAAAACTGGATGAATTATTTTCGGGAGACAATCCATGACTAAGAAGACAATACAAAAACCCAAGCCTAAAAAGTCCGTTGCCTTAAGTGGGACGGCTGCTGGGAATACAGCCTTATGTACCGTGGGTTTAACAGGTAACGATCTACACTACCGCGGTTACGATATTCTGGATATTGCTGATACCTGTGAGTTTGAAGAAATTGCCTATCTTTTGGTGCATGGTAAATTGCCAACGACAGCTGAGCTCAGCGCCTATAAAGCAAAATTGAAATCATTGCGCGGTTTACCCATCGCGGTGAAGAATTGTCTGGAACAGTTATCACCCTCAGCTCACCCTATGGATGTATTACGAACAGGTTGTTCTGTCTTAGGTGCAGAAATGCCTGAAAAAGAAGATCATAATTCAGCCGGCGCAAGAGATATTGCTGATAAATTAATGGCTTGCTTTGGTTCGATGTTGCTCTATTGGTACCACTATGCAGTTAACGGTACACGTATTGAAGTTGAGACAGAAGATGATTCTATTGGCGGTCATTTCTTACATCTCTTGCATGGCAAGAAACCTTCTGCTGCGTGGGTTCGTGCAATGCACACGTCATTAAACCTTTATGCAGAACATGAATATAACGCTTCAACATTCGCCGGTCGCGTTATTGCAGGCACGGGTTCAGATATGTTTTCCAGTATTACTGGTGCGATTGGCGCTTTGCGTGGACCGAAGCATGGTGGTGCGAATGAAGTTGCATTTGATATACAGTCACGTTATGCAAGTCCCGATGAAGCGGAAGCAGATATAAAAGAACGTATGGCACGTAAAGAGATTGTTATTGGCTTTGGACATCCAGTTTATACTACGGGTGACCCACGTAATAAGATGATCAGAGATGTAGCCAAGCGACTGGGTACGCAAGCTAAAAACCTGAAGATGTATAAAGTTGCTGAGCGGATTGAAAAAGTGATGTGGGCAGAGAAAAAAATGTTTCCTAATCTTGATTGGTATTCAGCGGTGTCATATTCATTGATGAATGTACCCACTGCCATGTTTACTCCGTTGTTCGTTATTGCGCGTACGTCTGGTTGGGCAGCGCATGTTATTGAACAACGTGAAGACGGTAAGATTATTCGACCAAGCGCAAATTATGTTGGTCCACATAATCAAAAATTTGTACCGATTAGTAAACGTAAATAATGATTATGTCAGCCTTTGGGTGACAAGTGATTAACTACGAAAGTTAAACGATTATAAGCCATCAGAGATTTTTAAAATCCTGATGGCTTTTTTTTTATGAGCCAGTTAACTTGTCATAACTATAAAATGGATAATAAACAAAATAAACGTTCTGTTTTTTATGTTTCTGATCGAACAGGAAAAACGGCTGAATCACTTGGCCAAAGTTTACTCTCACAGTTTGATGGTGTTGAGTTTTCAGATAGAACCTTCGCATTTGTCATTACCGAAATGGAAGCTCATTTTGTGGCAGGGGAGATACAGCGTGAATATGAAGCCAGTGGTGTTCAACCGATTGTATTCAGCACACTGGTCAACGATGAGATTCAACAATTTATATCTGCTACCGATGCATGTGTCATCAGCTTATTCAATTCTTTCATAGAGCCGCTTGAAAAGAGTTTGCAGATTAAATCATCACATACTATTGGTAAGCCACATGAAGAATTTGGTGATGAAGATTATAAAAAGCAAATGGATGCGATCGATTTCACGCTTAAAAATGATGATGGTATCAGGACAAATCTATTCGATAAGGCCGATGTTATTTTGGTAGGTGTATCTCGTTCCGCAAAAACGCCAACTTGTTTATATTTAGCAATGCATTTCTCAATTAAAGCAGCTAATTATCCTTTAACAGATGATGACCTTGATGATGATGAGTTACCTGAATTTTTATTGCCATATTTGGATAAGATAGTTGGTCTAACTATCCGCGCCGATCAACTCAGCGCTATTCGCCAACAACGTAGACCGAATACTGCTTACGCAACTTTGAAAAAATGTCAGCATGAAGTGAAGCACGCGGCAAGAATGATGGATAAAGCGGCTATCTTTATTCTTGATTCGACGGCTATGTCTATCGAGGAGATTGCAGTAAATGTAGTAAAAGAAAAAGAATTATTAAAGAATAACTGACTAAAAATTAAATTTTAAAGATTTATTGAGTAAGAAAAACTATGACAAAATTGATTTCTAATGAATACATCATGCCATTACAAGAATTGGGTATGGGAGATGTAGGACTCGTTGGTGGTAAAAATGCATCACTGGGAGAAATGATCAGCAATCTGTCCGGTGCTGGTGTTAGTGTGCCGGGAGGCTATGCGACAACAGCCAAGGCCTTTTGGGATTTTCTTGATCATAATCAACTACGTGAGCGCATAGAACAAAGGCTCAAAGGATTAAATGTTGATAATGTAAAACAGCTTACATCAGCGGGGAAAGAAATCCGACAATGGATTATAGAAGCGCCATTCCAGGCTCTGCTACAACAATCCATGGAGAATGCTTATCAAGAAATGAGTGGTATAGATAAAGATAGCTCTATTGCTGTACGTTCTTCTGCAACTGCTGAAGACTTACCTGACGCTTCATTTGCTGGTCAACAAGAGACATTTCTGAATGTGCGTGGTATTGATGATGTACTACTAAAGGTTAAAGAAGTCTTTTCATCTTTATATAATGATCGCGCCATTGCTTATCGAGTACATCAAAACTTTGCTCATGAAGAAGTTGCTTTGTCAGTGGGTCTACAACGCATGGTGCGTAGTGATCTTGGTGTAAGTGGCGTTATGTTTACCCTGGATACAGAGTCTGGTTTTGACGGTGCTGTATTTATTACAGGTAGCTACGGCTTAGGAGAAACCGTTGTACAAGGAGCGGTAAACCCAGATGAGTATTACGTTTATAAAAAATCATTAGCACAGAATAAACCATCAGTATTAAGTCGCAGTGTCGGTAGCAAGGCGATCAAAATGATATACAACGATGATCCTGATAATGGTGATCTGGTAAAAACTGTAAAAGTATCAGCTAAAGAATCTTCGGTGTTTTGTCTTAATGATGAGCAGCTAGAAGAACTTGCACGACAGGCTGTCATAATAGAGAAACATTACGGGCGCCCTATGGATATTGAATGGGCTTTGGATGGTGAGGAAGAGAAAATCTACATCGTACAGGCGCGGCCTGAGACAGTACAAAGCCGTGAGAATACAAATGTAATAGAGCGTTACCAGTTAAATGAAAAAGGTAAGTTGCTGATCAGCGGTGCGGCAATAGGCCAAAAAATAGGTGCAGGCAAAGCAAAAGTTATCGAAAAGCTTGAAGACATGGATGATCTTAAAGAAGGCGATGTTTTGGTAACGGAAATGACCGATCCCGATTGGGAACCGGTAATGAAGCGTGCATCTGCGATAGTGACTAATCGTGGTGGACGAACCTGTCATGCCGCCATTATTGCACGCGAACTGGGTGTGCCTGCTGTCGTTGGTTGTGGTGATGCGACTAAGAAGATTAATTATGATGACGCTGTTACCGTGGTCTGTTCAGAAGGCGAGAATGGACATGTTTATGAAGGCAAATTGGACTTTCAGGTGAATAGGGCAGAATTAGATAACATGCCGCCGCCACCTTTAAAAATAATGATGAATGTGGGTAATCCAGGCAAGGCAATGTCATTCGCATCGATTCCAAATGCCGGTGTTGGTTTGGCACGCTTAGAGTTTATTATAAATAACAAAATCGGCATCCATCCACGTGCGCTACTAGAATACGATGATCAAGAAGCAGAGATAAAAGCGTCTATAGATAAACGCATCAAAGCCTATGCAAGTCCAGTCGACTTCTATGTGCAAAACCTGGCTGAAGGTATCTCTACATTGGGTGCAGCATTCGCGCCTAATCCAGTTATCGTACGTTTATCAGATTTTAAATCTAATGAGTACGCTAACTTACTCGGCGGCGAGCGTTATGAGCCGAAAGAAGAAAATCCTATGATTGGTTATCGGGGTACCTCACGTTATTTGTCAGATGACTTTGAAGCATGCTTTGAACTCGAATGTCGTGCTTTGCGTTATGTGCGAGAAGAGATGGGTTTGGCGAATATATGGGTTATGGTTCCCTTCGTACGTACTGTAGGCCAAGCGAAGCAAGTCGTTGAGTTATTGGCAAAGTATGGCCTAGAAAGAGGAAAAGAAGGTTTAAAGTTGATTATGATGTGTGAAGTGCCAAGTAATGCGATCTTGGCTGATCAATTCCTTGAATATTTTGATGGTTTTTCGATTGGTTCTAACGATATGACACAATTAACCTTAGCACTTGATCGAGATTCAGGATTGGTCTCCGATTTATTTGATGAACGTGATGAAGCAGTTAAGTTTATGCTAAGTCGAGCCATCAAGGCATGCAAAAATGCCGGGAAGTATATCGGTATTTGTGGGCAAGGGCCTTCTGATCACCCAGATCTTGCAAAATGGTTATTAGATGAAGGCATTGAAAGTATTTCGCTTAACCCTGATACCGTTATTGATACTTGGTTGTATATTTCCGGAGTTGATGCCTAAGCTATACTTAAGTGTATTGAGTCTGTTAGAAGTAAAGTTTGATTATTTCACAGGAAAAAATGAATTAGTTTAATTGAGATAATAAAACACATTGATGCTAGACATATCTGGATATATAAAAGCGTTATAAGCACTTACTAGATATCCCTTAAGCATATTGGTACTGCTGCGGTAATCCTCAATGAAATTGCTAATGCATTAAAACGGCTCAACTAATTCTTTCATAAGTGATGTAGATAGGATTAGTTTACTAGCTAATTAATTTTGCCCTAAGTATCAAACACGTTGTTATATTTTTCTCGTAGAGTATTTTTTTGAACCTTGCCCATGACATTAAGTGGCAACTCGTTAATCTTAAAAATTATTTTTGGCACTTTATAGGCGGCTAGCTCTTGCTTGAGAAGGCTTATTAAGTTTGATTCATTGATTTTTATATTATTTTCCAAGACAACAATAGCAATAACACCTTCGCCAAAATCTGGATGAGGCACGCCAATCACGGCGGACTCATAAACACCATCCAAAGAATTCATGATGATTTCGATTTCCTTTGGATAGACATTATAACCACCTGAGATGATCAGATCTTTTGAGCGACCTACTATTGTTAGATAGCCTTTATTATCGAGGAAACCCACGTCACCAGTCTTTAAAAAACCATCTTTAGTAAATGCTTCTTGTGTCTTTTCAGAGTTTCGCCAATAACCTTTAAATACATTGGGACCAGACACTTGAATATTACCTGTTTCTCCATCTCCTAGAATCTTGTCATCATCGGCAGTTATTCTTACCGTGATATTGGACAATGCTTGTCCAACAGTTCCAGGTAGTCGTTCATCATGTAAAGGATTAGACGCAATCATTACAGTTTCTGTCATACCATAACGTTCTAATATTCGATGACCTGTCTTGGTATAAAAATCATCAGACACTTCTTTAAGCAATGGGGCAGAGCCTGAAATAAATAAACGCATATTTTTTAAGGCAGAATTGCTAAGTTCAGGATGAGATAGTAAACGTGTATAAAATGTAGGCACACCCATTAATACAGTGGCCCTAGGCAATAAATTAATAATCTCGCCAACATTAAACTCAGGTAAAAATATCATGGATGAACCACTTAGGAGCACACAATTTAGCGCTACGAAAAGGCCATGCACATGAAAAACAGGTAGGGCATGTAACAAGATATCATTACTATTAAATCCCCAACTTTGATGTACCGTTAATGCATTTGAAGACAGGTTACCATGAGTGATCATTGCCCCCTTTGGTTTCCCCGTTGTGCCACTTGTATAGAGTATGCAAGCAATATCGTTTTCATCAACGTCAGCAATCTCTTCAGAACGACTGTTGTTTTCTATGCGCTCAAATAATGACCCATCCCCGCGCTTATCTAATGTCAACAAGCTTGTTTTATATCGCGCATGTAAAAGCGACTCTTTGATGATTGGTGATGCCGGGTCACAAACAACCAGACTAGGTTTAATATCATCTAAAAAATAGGATAGTTCTGATGCTGTGTAAGCGTTATTTAAAGGAACTGATATTGCCCCCAACTTTAGACAAGCAAGATATAAAAAAATAGCCTCAGGAGATTTGTTTACTTGAAAGATAACCCTGTCACCTTTAATGATGCCAGTATCGACCATGGTAGATTCAATAGTAGAAGTGATTTTTATTAAGTCTTGGTAACTGTATTGTTCACCATCTCTTGTTTCTATAAAGGATTGTGTTAAATCTTGTGGAAATCGTTCTTGAAAAAGGCGGTATAAATTACTCATGAATAGCTCTACTTATCGGCAAGGATATATCAACTACAGCCAGTAGCTGTATTTGATATAAATACCTTTTATATAATTATGGGTTGATGGAGGTTAGTAATAATGGATTATGCTAATAGATTAATTTTACAATAAAAAAAGGCGAATCCAAAACTGGATTCGCCTTTCTTATAACTAGCAGTTGAACTTAAAACGTAGCGGAGATGCCTACAAAAGCACTAATGGGTGCGCCAGAGCCTTGAAATACAGGGCTGCTAAATGCCGCCGTTGCCCCAGAGCCATCAAATACTTCATCTGCTTCACCTAATAAACCAAATGTTTCATAGTTGGTGTCAAATAAATTATTAACACGTGCAAAAACTGAGAAGGTTTTATTGATTTTATAAGTACTGTTTAAATTAACGACGGCATAACCATCTACAGGGCCTAATTCATTGCTCTCGTCGCCACGAAGAACCTGGCTTGAGTTATAAATCATGTTCGCGCCAACAGAGAATTTTTGTGTGAAGCTATATAATCCACCTAACTTGAATGTATGTTCAGGTATGCCCGGTATATTATCTCCAGAATCAACCTGAATTTCATTTGCATCACCATCACCATTTAAGTCAGTTGCATTTGGATGATTTGCACTGACCCCAACAAAAGCATCTTGAAAAGTAGCGCTTACATAGCTGTAATTTAGATACCAATCTAATTTCTTTTTGAATATGCCATTCAGTCCAACTTCAGTGCCGGCGCGTTCAGTATCGCCAACATTCCTAAAGAAACCTGTACTGGATGTGGTTCCTCCAGTAGACCCAAAGATGATGTCATCATTATTAGTACTATGAAAAGCGCTGATGCTGTAGCCAATACCATTATTTAATTCGCCTCTTATACCACCTTCATAGCTCTTGGTGACAACTTGTTCCAAAGGAGGGTCAGCGAGAAATGCATTGGGTAAATTACAAGGGGCATCTTCACGAGCACATAACAATTCAATTGGTGTCGGTGCTCGAGCAGATTCACTATAACTACCATAAATGCCAATATTATTATCAAAGTTATAAGTGACACCGAAGGCAGGATTGATACGATCAAAATCATGCTCACCATTCAGTGCGTTTGGGTCATCAGGGTTAACGAGACTACTTTCAGTACTCCTGTCACCCAGAACTATATGTGAATTGTTATAACGAATTGACGCAGTAATTGCGAGTTTTTCAGTCACCGAAAAAGTATCCGTTGCATAGAGTGACCATGAACGGTTATGGGCTTTAATACTTGTGCCTTCACCAGGAACAAAGAGGGAGGTTCTTGATGTGCCTCGATCAGCGCTAGCAAGTGTGCAATCTGTACCATTAACGGTACAGTTAAGTGATGCAATTTCAACGCTTGATAAGAAATCGATGAGTCCTTGTTGGTAACCTGTGCCAAAGATGAACTGGTTTTGATGGCCAAATAAATCATTCAGAAAGGTTGATTGTAGGCTTGTACCAAAGCCTTCCTGTTCACGGTTACTGATATTATTTATGGCGTTGCGTTCGATGCCACCTACTGTTTCCAAGATAAAGGCACCATTCTGATCGGTAATAGGCGCTGTGAGATCATCTTCTTCACATAAACGACCAGCATTCGCACCACCACAATCAGTAAACTCTGAACCATCACCATTGAAACTATCGGTTTCATTTTTACGATAAAATGCATTTCCACTTAATTGGATACTGTCATTGACCCACTGAGTTCCTTCCAGATTAATCATTGTCATATTATTCTCTGTCTGATCAGGAGATGTAAATACAGCTGCTCTATCAAGCTCGAGTAGTTCCACAGGTGATGAACCATTCCCAATTAAATCTGTGTCAGCGTGATTAAGGTTCAAGTCTAGAGTTGTATTTGTTGATCGATAACTTAGTGCACCAAATAGATTTAATGCATCTGAAGGTGATGCATCACGCCAGCCATCTTCATCAAAGTAATTTGCGGTAACAAAATAACCCCAAGTACCGTTATTACCACCGGATTCAATTGTTGAAACGATGCGTTCGAACGAACCACCATAGGTTTCAATACTATTGCCTGGATGGGTAAAACCGTTTTTCGTTGTAATAGAAAGTGAACCTCCCAGCGCATTAAGACCAAATACAGGGTTAGCACCACCGATTAGATTGATATTCCCTATAGATGATTCCGGGACTAAATCCCAGTTCATGGAATCGCCGAAGGGCTCGTTAATTCGCACACCATTTTGGTAAACAGCCAGTCCTTGAGGTAAACCTAACAATGGAGACAATGAATAACCACGATATGACACATCGGCCTGTAAGGGATTGTTCTGGGCATCATTGATGGTGACACTACCAAGATTCCGGTTCATAAAATCCGTCAAGTCGAGCGTTTGGCTAGCCTCTAAATCAGCGCTTGATGCAGTCTGGACATTGTATGGGATTAATTCTTCAGGGAGACCAACACCATGTGTTGGTGTAATACCGATGACTTCAATACTTTCTTTTTCTTGAATATTTTCTTCAGCTAATATGACTTGTGATGCAGATAACAGAAGTAGTGATATTGTAACGGCTGCGATATTAGGACTAGCAGTCATGATCGATGTACCCTCAATTTTTAAAGTTTTTACTGATATTTATAATTGGAGGGCAAGAATATCGATCTAACTACTTTAATAAAAGAGAGTTAGTAATGAAAAACACAGGAAAAATTCCTGAATTTCGTTTGAAAGAAGATTTTAGATGTATTCTTCCAGAATTTCGCGTTCTTCTTCGCTGGTTTTTGCATTTTGAAGGCGGTTTTTGATCATATCCTTGTTTATATGTCCGCCTTCTATTAAATCTCTCCTTTCTTCCGGTGAGAGCGAATCCATGAAGAATAAATTACTGGGAGGATGATATCCAGCTTCAATAATTACATTCGCTTCATTTGCCATTAATCGATATTTTCCAATATCTTTTTTGAGACGATCATCAGCGAATGCCTTGTCTGCAATACCAGCAGTGTATATCGAATGTATTTCCATTTTATAGCTTATGATGTGGCCGGGATCGTCAGTTTTTTCAATTTTATTTTCTATATGCTCAAGTCGTGGCCGTAATAACTCTCGTAAGGTTTCAAGGACTTCTTTATCTTCAAGTCTTTCAGAATAGATATCCAGAATATTATCAATCGGTAACTGTGTATAAGTGTCAGTGGTGAATAGTTCGTTTTGCCGATAGGTCAGCAGCTTATAGGAACGAAACCCAAGCTGTTCCTGGATATCAGTCAACTCACGAATGTGTTTATTAAAGCCCAGAGCACATACAAGTTGTGCGTGATTAAGGCCGAGTTGTGCGGCAACTATATTAATACGCTTGATGAAATCTTTTTCTTCACCGGTACTGGTCTTATAAAATATTCGGACGAGTTCATCATCTGAAGCGGTTAATAATTCTGTAAAACTGATCATAGTCGTTTAATTAACTCTCACGGTGTAGTTTCATGTAATCATAAAGGATCTTTTTCTCGACATCCGAAATATTTGGATCTTCGAGGCGTGTCTCGATTAAAGGTCTTGGAATTAGCCCCTTATTGAGCAGTTTTCTCTTCTCCTGAGGCAAAATGGAGTCTCGGAAAAATAGTTCACCAACAGGAATAATCTTATTTTCAACGATTAATGTGACTTCATTTAATAAGGCACGAAACCCACTATCTGATAGTTCCAGACGATTTTCTACAAAATCAATACCAACAACACCATCGGAATAAATAGCACGCATTTCTTCCTTATATTTCTCTATTATCAGTGAATTTACAGTTTCATCGATTCGCATTTCAATGGACTTTAACCGGTTCGACAGCAAATATTCTATAATCTGTTTATTTGCACCGTCATTTTTTACGACTGAATAGATAGAAAGAATATTGTCTAGGCTTACTAATTTATAGATATCCGTTGTAAAGAATTCATTCCGAGAATTCAATAAAGCGTCATAATTATCAAAACCAAGGACAGGAGGTATTTCAGGCAAGTTCCTGGTGGATTCATTGAAGCCAATGGCACAGATCAATTGAGCCTCGCGTAATTTTAACTTGATCCCGATAGCTTCAGCTTTATCCTCACTGCTTTCAGCTGAAACATTGAATTTATAAAGAAGTTGAAGAAGTTCTTCTTCGTTTGAATTTAGAATTTCTTTAAACGAGGCCATACAAATTTATCCCCGCAGTAGAGCTACTGCAATAGACCCTGCAGTATGCCCGTGTTGCGAACCCATGGTTTAGCCCTTTGAATTGCCAAGGGGAGTTCGCTGACGGCGGTTTCTGCATTTTTATAGGTATCATAAAGCCCATATATAGCAGTATACCGAGTTATAGCATTCACATTGACTACGATATAGCCCGCTTTTGAATCAAGGCCTGATTGCTTTATATAGTTAACGATGTCATTTTCATTGATAACGCTGCCCAGTTGCAGTGTGTAATTGTCAGGCGCTTGTTGCCTTAACCAATTACTTAAATTCAATTCGCTGTCAGACGTCGAAGGTTTTTCAACTGTTGCTGATGCTGAAGTCGTGTTTTTTTCAGTGGTAGATTCCACTTTATTACCAGCATCAACGTTTTCAGGTTTCGTCGCAACCGTGGTTTTACTGCTACCCAGTGCTTGCAGCTTTTGCTTTGCTTCTTGTAGGCCTTGATCAGCAGCAAGTTGGTACCACTCCCTTGCTTTGGTGATATCTCTATCGACGCCATATCCATTTTCATGAAATACACCGAGGTTAAATTGTGCCTGGCCAATATTCTGTTCTGCAGATTTATTGAACCATTTTAAGGCTGCTGCATAGTCTTTAGTTTTACTTTGACCAAAGGCGTACATGACGGCGAGGCTGTATTGTGCATTACCGTGACCTTGTTCGGCGGCAGCCTCGAATAATTTTGCTGCTTTTACATAATCCTTTGGGATGCCGATCCCACGATAATGCATTAAGCCCAGATTGAATTGAGAATCAGCAATGCCAGAATTGGCCGATTGTTCCCACCATTTGGCTGCTTCTAGATAATTTTGTTCTACACCCTGTCCTTGGAAGTATTTTACGCCAATATCATGCTGCACCAGTGGCACGCCTTGTTCTGCAGCCATGAGATACCATTTTATCGACTCTGCAGGACTTTTTTCTACGCCATGACCATAGTCATACATAAGACCCATAGTGATTTGAGCCTGTGAATCGCCTTGCTCAGCCAGAGGCTTGAGTATCTCTAATGCTAGCGCATAGTCCTTCTTCAGATAAGCTTGCTTGCCTTCCTCATAATCTGCAGCAAAGACTGTAGTAGAACAGAGGAAAAATAAGAAAAAGAGAGCAGCGTGCTTATTCATCCATAAATCATTGTCTTTAATGTGGTATTTCAAGTTCGTGCTCATTTATACGTTATTATTATCAGGCTTAACTAGAGGATGAATATTAATCTATGCCATTGTTTTAGCAAGGCTAAAAATTTCTTCTGCATCAAATACTTGGCTATTACTTTCGAATAGTTTTTCAATACATGCTCGATGTAATGCTAATTTTAACGTACCAAATCCTATAGCGCCCCAAATTATTTTTCCATGACGCTCCTGACCTCTATCCATCATATCCGTGCCACCAATACCTATTGGTGGTGTCGCGTTTGCATCAGCCATTAATTCGATAGCGCTATTGTTTTCCCAATGTTCCGCTTTGAGCAATTCAACACCTGCCGCCCCAGTAGCAAATACAATTTGTGCGTCTTCGATCAATTTTCCTCTTGAGTCACAATCAGCGGCTGCTGCGGCTGTAATATCGACATCAAAACTATCTTTCATGTCAGCACAAGCTTGTTCTGCACGACTTAAATCACGAGAGCTGACAATGACCTCGCTGGCACCTTCTTTCGCAAGCATGATAGCTGCGCGTTGACCTACTGGGCCTGTTCCGGCTAATACTACCGCTTTTTTACCTTTTATAGCGCCACTGCTCAACAATTTAGCAACACCGGCCGCAGCAGTGGTATTACTGCCATTACTATCCAGCATGACTGAAACCCGGAAGTCAGCAAAAAAGTTCCTTTGTACGGCTTCAAACAGTTTTTCACCCGCAGCCATATCACTGCCGCCAACAAATAAAGCGGTATTTTTCTTTTCTTTTGGTGCACGGGTAAAAATAGCACCTTCAATCAGGGGTGTGACATTGTCAGGAGTGACGTTACCGTATCCGATCACATGGTCGGCACCGCCGTCGTAAGCAACTACCGTATCAAAAACGGCAGGGTGGGCATCAGTATCTAGTTGAAAAAGTAATTTTTTCATTATGGTGTTTCCTCTGAATATTGTTCTAAATGAAGTAATATCTATGTAATCAATGATATACAGAGATAGTGGACTCATTCCCCTCCGAACGGCCCATTTAAAAAAGCGCATAAGGTAACCGATGCTGGATCATGCGACAACCAAGTAATTGGTTAAGTGGCCACGAAAATAATTCAAATTGTTGATTTTCAATTAAATCATGGATTTATTAAAATTTACCGGTTTTTCTGCATGTAGCATATAATCGTCGTCTTTTTTTGAAAATTTCGGGGGGGATTATGATTAAAGATATGACGATTCAGGCATTCTTGGATGGCTTGGCGAGTAAGACTTCAACGCCAGGTGGTGGTGGTGCCTCGGCTGTTTCTGGTGCTATGGGCGCTGCTCTTATTAGCATGGTGGCAAATTTTACGATCGGTAAAAAAGGCCATGAAGATGTCGAAAGAGAGTGTAGGGAAATCCTGGCAAAATCTGAGAAATTAAGATCAGAATTAACGGACGCTATAAAAGATGATGTTGATGTCTTTGATCGTGTCATGGCTTCTTATGGAATGCCTAAAGAAACGGATGAAGAAAAGTCAGTTCGGGTGACAGAAATACAAGCGGCACTTAAAGCAGCAACTGATGTACCTTTAGAATGCGCTCGACTTTGTCGTGAAGTTATTAATCTCAGCCAGCCAATCGCGGACAAAGGAAATAATAATGTGATTAGTGATGCGGGTGTTGCCGTATTAGCAGGTTACGCCGGTCTTAGAAGTGCTGCATTGAATGTATATATCAATATTGGTGGTATTAAGGACAAAGAATTTGCCGATGATCGTCGCCAGAAATTGGAAATATTGCTAACTGATATGGATGTCTTGAAAGAAGAGATCTACGAATTGGTTAAAAGCAAACTTTAAAAATATTTATTTCCATGTGCATTGGTCTATAGATTAATGCGCATGGAAAAATCAATTGCCCGAATGTGTTTGGTTAATGCGCCAATAGAAATGTAGTCCACGCCGGTTTTCGCGATTGCATATAGTTCGTCTTTAATAATATTTCCAGAGGCTTCGAGTTTGGCGCGACCTTGATTAATATTTACCGCCTTTTCTAGTAATGCCAGATCAAAATTATCCAATAATATTTGATCTGCTTCCGCTGTTAATGCTTCTTCAAGCTCAGCTAAGGATTCAACTTCTACTTCCACAGGTAGGTTCTTTGCTTTAGCTTGCTTAACCGCTTGCGTAATGCTTCCTGCCGCCATTATATGGTTTTCTTTAATAAGGATGGCATCATAGAGTCCAACACGGTGGTTGGTACCACCACCACATGCAACAGCATATTTTTGAGCAAGCCGTAAACCGGGAATAGTTTTTCGTGTATCTAATATTTTGGTTTCGGTGTCTTTTATGATCTCGATATAACTTGCGACTGTTGTTGCCGTCGCAGAAAGAGTTTGTAAAAAATTAATTGCAGTGCGTTCACCGGTTAAAAGTGAGCGTGCCGAACCTTCAATAGTGCATAGTGTTTGTTCTGGCGCAACGATATCGCCATCTGCAATATTCCAGTTTATTGTGGTGCTATGGGGTAATTGATTAAATACTTCATCAAACCACTGGCATCCAGCGACGACAGCATGTTCACGAGTGATTAATGTTGCGGAAGCTAAGGCCTCCTCAGGAATTAACTCAGCAGTAACATCTCCGCTACCCACATCCTCGGCTAATGCCGATTTAACATTTGCGCTTATATCTTTCTGGTTAATGACCATTTTGAACTTTTATTATTAAAGTATTGACGTGTTTTGCTAAAGACGATGGGGCTAAGCAGTAACAAGGCGATAAGATTGGGTAAAGCCATCAATCCATTAAGTACATCTGCAAAAGTCCAGACTAGTTTTAACTCTACAATTGCGCCGATGAAGATCGCTATAATCCATACTATTCGATAGTAAAATATAATCTTTGTACCAAACAGATAACTCGCACATCGTTCACCGTAATAACTCCAACCGAGTATGGTGGTGAAGGCAAATAGGATCAGCCCAAAACTAACGACATAACCGCCATACCCATATAGACCGTTTGAAAATGCGAGTGATGTCATAGGTGCGCCTTGCAGTCCGCTTTCCCACGCTCCGGTAATAATGATGACGAATGCAGTAAGGCTACACAGAATAAGGGTGTCAATAAAGGTGCCTAGCATAGCTACCATGCCTTGTTTAACCGGGTCACTAGTTTGGGCTGCAGCATGAGCAATCGGAGCACTGCCTAGACCAGCCTCGTTTGAGAAAATACCTCTAGCAAAACCCCAACGTATAGCCATCCAGATTGATGCCCCTAGAAAACCGCCACTTGCTGCAGAGCCTGTAAACGCACTTTCAATAATGAGTAAAAATGCAGCGGGTAATTTTTCTATATTTAAGAGAATGATTGCTAACGCAGCAATGATATAAATTGCAGCCATGAAAGGAACCAGTTTTGAGGCAACCTGCGCGATACGTTTTACGCCGCCAATAATTACGAAGGAGGCGAGTACTGCCATGACAACGCCAGTAAACCAGGTTGGTATATTAAAGCTTGAATTTATCTCATCTGCTACAGAATTGGATTGCACCATGTTACCGATCCCAAACGCCGCAATCATGGCAAAAAATGCAAATGACGCAGCCATCCATCGCCAATTTTCACCCAAGCCATTGCGTATATAGTACATTGGGCCGCCAACGTAATTGCCAAGTGCATCGGTCTCTCTATAACTGACAGCAAGTACCGCTTCGGCATATTTTGTTGCCATACCAAAAATCGCAATGATCCACATCCAGAATATTGCGCCAGGTCCCCCGAAATATATCGCTGTGGCGACACCGGCAATATTTCCTGTACCAACAGTCGCTGAAAGGGCAGTCATCAAGGCTTGATATGGGCTGATATCACCTTTGTTTTTAGATGAACCCTTTCGGCCTTGCCACAAGGTTTGAAATGCGAGGGGTAATTTCCGCCAAGGCATGGCGCGAAGTCCAATCGTCAGATAAATCCCCACGATCGCCAATAGAGGGATGAGCAAGTACTCTCCCCAAATGATGCTACTTAATGTATTTAGCTTATCCAGTAACCAGTGCATATTGTTGCTATCGTTTCCGTTGGATTACTTAAGGCTTTGATTGAAAAGAGGATAGTTTAATCTTTATCACTCAATATTGTCGAATGAGCAGTTGTTCACCTTGTTGTGAGAAATCGAGCTGACTTAAAAAACTCATTCCCAAGAGCACTTCTTCACCTTGCATATAGGGATTTATATTGGCACGAATATTATGTAATTCTATTTCACCGAGGCTGACACGATCTAATGTCGTAGCATAAACATCGATCTGTCCATTAGCGGTATGCACGGGTATTTTTATCCCGGCTTTTAGTCTTAATTTTTGAGCGATCTCTTCAGGAATACTGATGTCAGTTGCACCTGTATCAAGCATGAATACAACCTCCGTACTATTGATCATGCCGCTAGCAACATAATGACCGTAGCGATTTCTCTGTAACTGTACTTGTTTGTAGTCGTCCGTTTGAGAAGTGGACAAGGCTTTGTTTGGATTATTTTGTTGGTCGAGATACCGGGAAAAATAGACTGATAAAATACCGAGAACGACTATCCAACCTAATACTGTCATGCCTCTTCCAAGGCGTTTTTGAAAATTGTCTTCATTCATACTTCAGATTTTGTCATAGATGCCGCTATCAGCACTATAGAAACAATATATTTAGAGCGATGACTTATTAATATGCATAGATTGACACAACATTTCTTGATTATCTTATTGTCATGCCTTTTTGTGACGGGAGCATTTGCTGCGGAAGAATCTACTGAAGATAACGCTAAGGAATTAAAATTCTATACAGCGGCTAAAGAAGGACGCTTAAGTCAGGTCAAGGCGATGTTATCGAATGGATATAACGTAAATGCCAAAAATAAATCTGGACGAACTGCGCTAATGAGTGCTGCCTATAAAGGAAATAGAAGCATTGTTCAGGAACTTGTCGTTGAAGGCGTTGATGTAAATTTGGCCGATGAACAGGGCAAGACTGCATTGATGCTGGCAGTTGCTAGTAAGAGGATTGATATTGTTGAAGTCTTATTGAATGCCGGGGCCGATGCTACTCTTGCAGATAAAAAAGAAAAGACAGCGATTACAATGGCTGAAAAAACTAAAAATAAGAAACTTGTAAAATTACTCGAATCCGCATCCGAATAATATGTCCATGGACCTCGGTACCCCCTTGAGGGGTGTAGACTGTCATTATTTATGTTCCAGACACCAACAGTAGGCGCTTTAAGCGAATCATAAGCGCCTACTTCCTTGTAGGCGATGTCGCGAGAGGACACGACTGCATGGATGCAGGAGGTAGAGCAACGCATGGAGCAGTTTCCGAGGAGTCCGAAGCGACTAACATAGGAATGCATTAGTCATAAACCAATCGACAACCTGCAAAAATATGACGCTTGTCAGGGTGATAATAATTACGAAAACTTGCCCGCTTAATATGCTCTTTTGTATATCGACACCCACTCTTTAATACATAATGTTGACCATCGAAGTAGGGCGCTGAATACCCTGCGTAAGGGTAGGGGGTAAAACCATCATAGGGATGCAATGCATTAGTGCACCATTCCCAGACAAGCCCCGTTTGTTCTAATTGATAATTTTTAGCTGTCGCTTCCCATTCGTATTCATGGGGCAACCTTCCTCCAGCCCATCTTGCATAAGCCTCTGCTTCAAATTGGCTTAATCCATAAACGGCTTCTTGTTCTTCAAGTGAAAATGGACCTTGATGGTCAATACCATACCAAATCCTATTCTTATTTTTTTGCCAATGATATGGATGAGCTTGTTTGCTATTGCTAAACCATTCCCAGCCCGCATCGGACCAAACTTCTTTTGTTAAATAAGCCGCTGAATTCATAAAACTCAAGTACTCACCATTTGATACGGGCAAGCTTGCCATTTTAAAGCTATCCAATTCTACGCTGTGAATTGGGTGTTCGTTATCATAAGGCAAATTGTTTTCTTCAAGACCAATAGTGAAAGTGTTGGATTCAACCGTAATAAATTCTTTCTGTTGTTGATTAGATTCTAAGATCTTGGATGGTGTAAATTCAGTGTGATTGTGTTGAATCTGTGTTGCAGTTAGAACCATCATCATGGTTTCAATATGTTGCGAGTAGTGCTGTATTAAAAAATGGATTAAATAATCATTTGTTAATAGTTCATGTGAAGTGAGTTGAGTGGTTGCCAATTCGAGCAAGGTACAGTTTTCTGTTTGTGTATTTTTAGCCCATGCAAGCATCTTATTTTTTTCTGGCAATGCTGTGCCGCGCGATTGTTTAGCACATAATTCAGGCACGTAAAGCGACCTTAACGAATCATCGACAATATTTTTTTCTAGCAACTGTTCTTTTATCCAGTAGCTTTCTGTGAAAACACAATGCCCAAGGTGCCAACCAATTGGACTTAAGTCGGGATGAAACTGTTTATGATAATGTTCTTCAGCTACGGCACTGACAATATCAATAGCTTCGTTTTGTAATAAGCGAAACGTCGCAATCAATTTGTTCATAGATTGTAATCTTCAATCACTCCAGAACTGTTAAAACGAATAAAGCTATGTTCAGGAAAAGATATCCACGCATCGTTTGGAGAGAGTGGTTCTGATGCTAGCCAAACATTATCTTCTTTAAAGAGATAATAAAGACTGGGGCAATTACCATTCAATGCATGTCGACAGGCATACAATGAATCTCCGTCACTGATGATGATATTTAATAAAGCTGATACCGAATCACTGCATATCGACTTTAAATCATTCATCGTCGAAATTATGGCATTGGATATTGAATCTTGTTTTTGTAAGTGTTGTTGTAATAAAGCGAATAAATACAGTGAATCTGAATCACCCGTTATTCCTGCACTGATCGTATTCGGTATTAAATCTAAAAAACGTGCTTTAGTAATATTATTAAATGGCTTCAGGCTACCGTTATGGGTAAAAATCAGATTATCTTTTATAAAGGGTTGAGTATTAGACTCGCTAATCCCTTGACCCGGTGTAGCGCCACGTACATTTGCTAGCCATAACTGACTACTAAGCGAGCGGCCCAGGCTATTCAAATTTGTATCAGACCAGATAGGCAGGACATTTTTATAGCTGCTGGGAATATTTTTCTCTGCTAGCCATGCGACACCATAGCCATCAGCATTTAATGTGCCGTTTTGCATTTCTTTAGGAGCCCATGATTGCTGGATAAGGCTATGCTCATGCTCCTGTAAAAATACGGACAAGGATATCTCAGTACCAAGATAGGCGGCTAATCGGCACATTAAAATTCTCTCTTTAGATTCGTCACGGTTATGTTACTTTAAAGAGTAAGCTTAACAGGCCAAAACAGGTATTGAAATTGAAGAGAGTGAATTATCAGATTGATGAAGACGGCGCATGGTTAAATGGCGCACGGATTGTACTGTCTCCCAATTGTGACGAGCGACCCGATCTATCAGATATCGGTCTTCTCGTTATTCACGGTATTAGCTTGCCACCTAGAGAATATGGTGGTGGTTTCATTGATCAGTTATTTACCAATGCGTTAATTCCCGAGGCACACCCGTATTTTGCTGAGATACATGAATTACGTGTGTCATCCCATCTACTGATCGATCGTAAAGGGGAGATAACACAATTCGTTCCTTTTACTAAACGTGCATGGCATGCAGGAGAATCATCTTTTAATGGGCGCAAGCAATGTAATGATTTTGCTATTGGTGTCGAGCTTGAAGGTTGTGATGAAGAAGCTTATTGTGAAATTCAATACACTACTTTAGCAAAGGTGACGGATTTGATATGCCAACGCTGGAACAACATCACAAAAGATCGTATTGTTGCTCATAGTGATATTGCGCCGGGGCGTAAAACTGATCCTGGACCGGCTTTTGACAAGAACTACTACTTATCCTTACTGACACTATGACATTAATCGTTATTCTTATTGCTCTAAGCCTGGATTTTTTTCTGGGCGGATTGGAACGCTATCGTAATTTTAATTGGTGTATCTCGTTATATTACCGCTTAGAGAAACGATTGGCGCAATATAAGTTCTGGGACGGGACATTCGGTTTATT
>JBLHKL010000016.1:0-25999 GCA_047618295.1 Gammaproteobacteria bacterium
TCATTGTTGCTGTACACGCACCACATGGAATCGTTGATTACGATGGCCCACGCAATGGTCCTTATAAATTAGGCCGTCTCTACCTTAATTTATTAGGTACTTATCCCGGGTCTTTAGGTAATTACGCGGGAATTCAGCGGAAAATTCCTGTAGTCACAATTGAGCTTCCTTATGCCGGAATTATGCCGACGAATAAGGAAATAAGTAGTATTTGGCGTGATATGGTGAAGTGGTTAACAGATAATATTACCGAAGAAGCTTACATTGAGTCACTTGAAAGCAATCAGGACGCCACGCCTTCATAAACAATTCGCCACTGCCCATCATCTTCCATACGCCAGTACTGGCGTTTAGTAAACTTTCTACGAAAATTGTCGCTGGCATAATCCTGAACAAACGTGACAACCATTAACTGGTCTTCGCCTGGATAAAGAAACATGCTCGTGTTAGATATATTAACCTTAATGAATTTTTTCGACGGGTTAACCCTACGCTTATATTCAACCCATGACTTATAATCTTTACCCAAACCTGAGTATTCTTTTGAGTAGTGGCGAAGATATAAGTTTACATCTCGGCTTTCCCAGTCCTTGCGCCATGTCTCAACAAACATTTCATAGCTGCCACGACGTTTTTTCCATTCCTGCTTTGAGACCCAATCAATCGATTCAGAAATAATAACCGGTGTATGACCTTTTTTTACAAAGGGCATTAAAAGATTTAGATCTTGATTACTAACAATGACACAACCATTGCTGTCTCTGGGTGGCCGACTGTAAGTACTGCTAGGCGTCCCATGCAACCAAATCCCATAACCTGTACGGCCGTGACGTTGGTCCCAAGCATTGGGGTAATCGATAGGAAAAGCACCGTCGCCATAAAGGTCGGGTAATTCTTCCGGGTTGATAAACCCGGTAACAAAATACACCCCTACAGGTGTTTTCTGATCGCCTTCAACATATTTACCAGTACCATTCTTACCAATAGTTATGTAAAAATCCTTTATTAAGGTTGGCACCCCTTTTCTATTTTCAAACAGAAACAATCGTGAACGTGAAGAATCTACAACAATGACATGATCTTGTTTGCTTGCCAGTTGTATTAACGAAGATGGAACCTTGTTTCTATCAACGGGCGAATTATGATTGCGCCAACGTGCCTGGACCTCATCTCGCAAAGCTGTAATACGTTCAAAAGAGGCATTCGGAACATTACCAAAATCAGTGATTACCTGAGAACGAGACAACATCAGGTCGGCATACATCAATTGCGCTGCCTTAAAATCAGGGTTTACCTTTATCAATTGGCGCAAATCTATTATTGCCTGTTCTACATTATTGTTTTTAATTTTTTCTACCGCGTTAATCAGTAGGCTTTCAGAGTGCGTTGATAATCCTTGATCGGAAGTAGCTTTTGAAAGGAGGTCGCCAGCGATTACCGGCATGGTGAAATTACCGATACAAAAAATAAATAAAAGATGTTTGTAATTAATCTTCATTGTCAGCATTACACTATATAAGCTATCGCACTCTCTCCTGCGTTATCAACCATGAATCAGATACTTTCCGCATTAGTATCTCTTTTTTAACCTTGTCACCATAAGTATCAGACTGATATGCCTGCGTAAACTTGATTTCAGCGTAATCTTTTCCATGTAAATTTATCTTTATATCCGTCAATGTGATCTTGATGAAACTCGGTCTGCGTAAACGCTTACGTCGGTCTCGCTCCCATTCATTTCGGCTCATTCTCTTTGGCGGTATAAACTCCTGTCCATAATTCGCTAGGTAACCATCTACATCCTGTGCTGACCAGGCATTACCCCAGTTTTTTATTGTCTTTTCTACTACCTTTCTGTTACGTGCAATATCTTCTTCAGCATCGATTTTTTTAATCGGGGGAACAACGGGTTCTTTCTCAATTTTTTCCGGTGTTGGTTCACTCTTCACCGGGATAGTAATAATTTCCGGTTCCGGAACAGGCTTCACTGTTGATTTTACTGCCGCTACAGGCTCAACCTTCTGAGGTTTTGCACTGGCGAGAACGGTCTTTTCAGGTTCTGGTGGAGCAAATATCAACTCATTGACCAAAGATAATTTCTCTCTAGCTGCTTTATTACTGGTATCTAATTCCAATGCCTGGTTATAGGCCCGGCTCGCCATTTTGGCATAGATATCACCCAAGTTTTCGTGTGCAGTAGCATAACTAGGGTGAGTATTAATTGCGTTCTTGAGGGCTTCTTCTGCCTCTGTGTATTTTCCCTGCGCTGCATAAACAACAGCCAAATTATTAAAGGGCTCTGGTAATTCAGGATTATCCGCCGTTAACTGAATAAATACTTTTTCAGCGTCACGATATCGATCAAGGCGTGTCAGCACCAGACCTTTCATAAATTGTAGTTTTATATCCGATTTATTTTCTGAGAGCTGATTTTCTGTCAACTTTAAGGCTTCTTTATATTCCCCTTGATTAATTAAGAGCTGAATATCACCGTATGCGGTTTTTGAATATGCATTGGAAACGCATAGAAGCAGACTCAAAAATATAGAAATTATAGTTTTAGATAAAGGCATTAATAGTTCCATTAATAATGAATTGATACGTTTTTCCAATCTGTTTCACTAGACTGGAGCCCCGAGAGGGAATCGAACCCCCAATAGGTGATTACAAATCACCGGTTATACCATTTAACTATCGGGGCAATAAACATCATTGCCGCAAAGTATATCAATCCTATTAATTCATGCGTGGAAATTTTGTGGGCATATTCTAAGGATTTCCCTATTGCATAGCAATTGCATTGCAATCAACCGGCAAAGCATTAAATCGAGAGGGAAACCCAGTGAATAGATCATTTACATAATCCGAATCCTTGACAACACTCACATCAAACCAATGTATCTTGTCCCCACCAGAATGAGGAATTACAACAGACTGGTATCCCTTCGCCTTAATCTCGTTTAATCGCCTATTCACAGATGCTTGACTGGAAAATAAGCCCAATGAGATAGCATTAGAAAGATCGCCTTCTCTGATTAACCTCATATCCTTCACACCCTTTAGTGAAAGATCCTTCATCGCAGCCTCTGCCGACTCCCTTGAGCCTTGTGGTGCCAAGTACACCCAAAACAATTGCCTCCCCTGCTCATCCGTTTGCTGATGATTATACAAAATACCACGTTCATCTAACCAATCAGATAATAAGCGAGATTCTTTCAGGTTCGGTATCGGGCCGTAAGTATAACAAACTGTCACGACTGACGATGAGTTAGTTGTTAGTCCCAAACCCTTATTATCAAATATTTCAGTTGTATCGCCCTGCCCAGTTGCAGCCGTCTCTGTCATAAGAGTATCGATCATCTTTTCTGTATTAGGATTTAAAGCAATCGGTAATACTGGCTCAGAATTAAAACTCTCCACAGAGAGTTCAGTATCGAGTTTAATACGGCTCCTTGTCTCTGGAAGGCGTTCCAGTTCATTTAATAATTCAAGACGTTGTGTACCTGCTGGTACTTTGATAGCAGATGAGACATTTGCACGATCCAATTGCACGTCACGATCCATTTCCCAGCCCAAATAGACTGCATTAGCAATTAACAGCAATATAAAAAACCACTTCATCAGGAAGCCTCATGGACAACTAATAGTCCACATAATACTAAGTTCGGCTCATGCTCAAACTGATCTTTAAGTAAGGGACTAATTAGCTCCGCCATACCACCAAATATTATGCATTTTGGCAAAGTCTCTGGTTTATTTGAAAGTTCCATAACCACACGATCAATCATCGCCGTAGTCGCTAAAAAAGCACCATTATTTATCGCCGCCTGAGTATCTTGTGCATAAGCAATTGAAGCATGCTTACTAGAAGACACATTAATACATTCTGTCTTCGTTATTAGTGCCTGTTGCATTAATTCAATGCCTGGAATGATATAGCCGCCAAGATGATTGCCTTGCGAGTCTATTGAGTCAACTGTCAAAGCGGTTCCGCAACCAACTATACATAATGCTGTCTGATGCTTTTCCCACGCGGCAACCATCGCTAACCAGCGATCAATGCCCATCTCTTGTGTATTATTATAACTATTTTTCAATTTATTGAACTTTGTACTTACGCTGGCTTGCCAACATTCCAGTTGCCACTGCTGCTTTACCCAGGCTTCAAGATTACCAAATACTTTATTACCAGCAACATTTGCAACTAATATCTGTGTCGGCGTTTGTAAAAATGACAACTTGTCTTGAAGGTTCTTATCAAAATTATTTTTATCATATCTAAACGCGCCATCTTTTGTAAATTGACCGCCCTCTTCCATGGCCCAATTTACCGATGAATTTCCAATATCTAATAAAAGTTTCATTATCATGAATTCTACAATAGAACTCGCTTTAGAGTGCGCCCAAAACGTCTAGCGCGCCATCTAGAAAAGCAAACATAGCTAACCTATGTCTGCTTTTCGCTGATAAGCGATAGGCGTTTTGGGTGTGCTACAAGGTGAGTAGGTGCATTTACCTAATCGATGCAAAATTAAAACTGTAAATATTTTTAATATATAGTCCACTTTAAATTATATCTTAACCGTTCTACTGTGGAGCTCAGGATTGCTGTATTCTTAAACTAACTTCGCCTGAGGTAAAACTTTTTAGTTGCCCATCAACATCCATTAATAATGAGCCTTGATTATCTACACCTTTTAATATTCCTTCAATTTCTTTACCGAGCAAGATTAACTTTGCCCTACGCCCAAGTGATTGGTCATATTGACGCCATTCATCAAGAAGATTTGAGCTAGTACCTGATTGCAATTCCTGCAGTATCTCAAATATATTTGATAATAGTGTCGATGCTATCTTGTTTCTGGATAAGCGCTTTTCCGTAAGACTACACATATCTGTCACCGCTTTATCAATATCAGCCGATGCGAATTCCGGCAGATCATAATTGACCCCCACTCCGACTATTACATCAACAGGCCCACTGGCCTCTCCTCGTAACTCAAGCAAAACCCCACCTAGTTTCTTATCATTAATGACAATATCATTTGGCCACTTTAATCCAATATCATCTACCCCCAAAGCAGATAATGTACGAGCCGTTGCCACGCCCATATACAAGGACAATAGGCCTAAAGCATTTGGAGCAGCATCAAAATGCCATGCCACACTTACACATACTCCGCTGGCAAGTGGAGAAAGCCACTGGTTCCCTCTACGTCCACGACCATTAGATTGATATTCTGCGAAGACGGCATTACCATGACTTTTTTCAGAATCCAATCGATTGAATAGATAAGAACTGGTTGATTCTGTTTTAAACAAAACAGCTAACTCATTACAGCACTGCCTTGCTATTGAAGATAATTCTTTTTTAATAATTTTTTCGGACAACAATTCTATTTGATTCGCTAATCGATAGCCCCGGCCACGTACGGCTTCAATCTGCAGGCCTAGTGACTCAAGATGTTTTATTGATTTCCAGATAGCTGCCCTGGAAAGATCCAACTGTGTCGCAATATCCTGTCCCGAATGAAATTGACCATCCGAAATTATAGCTAAAAGAGCAGCATGTCCTTTCAATTCTGTATTAATTTTTCAATTACCAATACTGGGAGAGTAACGGTAATAAGTCTTGCTTGCATTAGACAAATTAGGAAACTCTGATTAAATCTTGAGTGGCAACAAACTCGTTAACCACCACCAGCAACATAATTAATCATAACCCCCGCAGCTACCGCTGAACCAATCACTCCGGCAACATTTGGTCCCATGGCATGCATTAGCAGGAAGTTATGCGGATCTGCTTCAAGCCCAAGTTTATTCGATACACGTGCAGCCATGGGTACTGCAGAAACACCAGCTGAACCAATAAGAGGATTGATACTAGTGCCACCAAACTTATTCATCATTTTTGCCATTAGAACACCAGATGCAGTACCGATTGAAAACGCAACCATACCAAGCAATAAAATACCTAATGTGGTGAAGTCGAGAAATTTGTCAGCGCTGAGTTTAGATCCGACAGCGAGGCCTAGAAAAATTGTCACCGTATTGATCAAAGAATTCTGTGTCGTATTACTCAATCGATCTACAACAGCACATTCTTTCATTAAATTTCCGAAACAAAACATACCCAATAATGGAGCTGCATCGGGCAGTAAGAAGGCTACTAATAACAAGAGCAGTAATGGGAAAACAATTTTTTCTCGATGTGAAACATGCCGTTGTTGCACCATCTTTATCTTACGTTCTTGCTCATTTGTGAGAAGTCGCATAATCGGTGGCTGAATTAATGGTACCAAGGCCATGTATGAATAAGATGCTACTGCTATAGCACCAAGTAGATCAGGTGCGAGTTTGCTAGCAACGTAGATAGAGGTAGGACCATCAGCGCCTCCTATGATACCAATGGCTGCTGCATCAGCCAGACTGAAATCAAAGATACCGAACGTTGATAATAAAATTGCACCCATCAACGTTGCAAAAATACCGAATTGTGCTGCTGCACCAAGAAACAGTGTTTTGGGATTAGCCAGTAGTGCTCCAAAGTCTGTCATAGCACCTACCCCCATAAAAACAAGCAACGGGAATACACCACTTTCAATCCCGATAGTATAGAAGATATATAAGATCCCGCCTGGCTCGGCCAGACCCGCCCCCGGAATATTCGCTAAAACACCACCAAAGCCTATAGGAACAAGCAGTAAAGGTTCAAAGTTTTTATTAATGGCGAGATATAGTAAAAATATACCAATCCCAATCATTACAGCTTGCCCGGTTTCAATTTGATACAAACCTGTGTTGTGCCAAAGTTGTAATAAGTTTTCCATGTTCTAAACCCTTAGCTGATTGAAACCAGCTGGTCGCCAACTTTGACGGCATCACCTGGTTTGACTGAAATTGAAGCAATCACACCTGCTTTGTCGGCAACAATTTGTGTTTCCATTTTCATTGCTTCAAGAATAACTAATACATCACCTTCTTGAACTTTTTGACCGACAGTAATTTCTACTTTCCAGATATTGCCGGCCAAAGGTGCTAAAACCGGGCTGCCGCTGGAAACGGATATATTTGTTCCTGATGAATTTGTTGGCATGCTGGCAAAATCACTAATGTCGCCGCCTTCATTAATTTGAACAACATAACTTTGGCCATTAACACCGATAGTATAGATATCCTGTTCAGCATTAGCCGCTACTATCGGTTGTGTTGCTGCACGAGCAGATTCAACGGTTGGAACCGGCTCAAACGCATCAGGATTATTCTTTTTGGCTAAGAACTTTAAACCTACTTGAGGAAATAAGGCGTAGGTTAAGACATCATCAATTTCACGCTCACCGGTTTCAAGTTCAAACCCCTCACTAGCTGCATGTTGCTGAAGTTCAGCACTGAGCTTGTCCAACTCAGCTTCAATTAAATCGGCAGGTCGACAAGTAATTGCTGCGCCACCTTCGAGTACACGTTGTTGCAGTTCGCTATTAAACGGGGCTGGTGCAGTGCCATATTCGCCTTTCAATACGCCTGCTGATTCGGTAGTAATAGTCTTATAACGTTCGCCGGTTAATACGTTTATTACGGCTTGCGTACCCACTATTTGCGATGTGGGTGTAACTAGCGGCAGGTAGCCTAAATCCTCGCGGACACGCGGTATCTCATCCAACACTTCATCCATGCGATCTTCTGCTCCTTGTTCACGTAACTGACTTTCCATATTAGTTAACATGCCACCGGGGACTTGTGCTATTAAAATACGGGAATCGACTCCTTTGAGAGAGCCTTCCCATGGGACATATTTTTTTCGGACTTCGCGAAAATAAGCTGAAATCTCTTCTAGTAGTTCAATGTTTAAACCGGTATTACGTTCTGTGTCTTCAAACATTGAGACCACTGATTCTGTTGGCGTGTGTCCGTAGGTCATAGACATAGATGAGATTGCCGTATCTACATTATCAATGCCCGCTTCAACACATTTTAAAATGGTCGAGGTCGATAAACCTGTTGTAGCGTGGGCATGCAACTGAATAGGAATATCAACTGTCTGCTTTAGTCTTGTTATCAGCTCGAACGCCGCATAAGGTTTAAGCAAGCCCGCCATATCTTTAATACAGAGTGAATGAGCACCCATATCTTCAATACGTTTAGCTTGATCTAACCACATTGCAAGATCGTGCACTGGGCTTAAGGTGTATGAAATGGTCCCTTGTGCATGTCGATCATTTTCAAGAACCGCTTTAATGGCGACTTCAAGATTACGCGTATCGTTCATGGCGTCGAACACACGAAAAACGTCAACACCATTTATCGATGCACGTTCGACAAATTTTTTCACAACATCGTCAGCATAATGACGATAACCAAGCAAATTTTGTCCTCGAAGTAACATTTGTTGCGGTGTGTTTGGCATCGCCGCCTTTAAACTTCTTATACGGTGCCAGGGATCTTCACCTAGATAACGAATACAGGCATCAAACGTCGCACCACCCCAGGTTTCTATTGACCAATAACCAACTTGGTCAAGTTTTTCTGCGATAGGCAACATATCATCAAGACGTAGACGCGTTGCAAATAACGATTGATGGGCATCACGAAGGACAACGTCTGTAATACCCAATGGGCGTTTGGATTCGGTCATAATTATGGCCTTAAATAATAACGGTGTTAAGTATCTGGCGAGGGCTATTTATGCCGCGAACGATACTTATGAATAGCGGCAGTGAAGACTGCAATTAATGTTTTGCTATCAGCATCAGACTGTCCGATTGGCCCATGCTGTCTTATTACTGCGGTAGGCGACGATACACCACCCTCAGGTAACACACCGACGCTTTTCTCATAGCGGATAATAAATCGTGACATTGCGGAAGTCACAATGACTAATAATGTCAAAAAGATAAACACGAACCCCATGCCAAATAGCATTAGAGTTGAACCCTCACTTAGTAAGCTAGATGCTGACATCTACCAGACTCCCCATTTCTTTATTCAATTTAAATCAAAGGCTTAAAAAGAGCTGCTCGTTATTATAGCATCTAAAAGTTACCTTGGGATAGATAGCTAAAGAGAGATGATTACGACCAACATGTTAAATCTAATCACACAGCCTGTGTCTTAATTGTCGCACGGATGTAATCTTTAATACTTGAAAAGCAATGCTGAAGGGCTTTTTAAAGCTTTCTATACAAAGTTTAACTAATGTTCATCTTTACGCAGAGTCGCATCATCGAGTTCGTCGTGAGATTCATCTGCATCACCATCATCCAGCATTATCGTCTCGTCTTCAGAATCAAATTCATCAGTCTCTGCGTCTAATGTAAACTCTGGTTCGTTCTTACTTCCCGCATCAATTGGTACTTCTCTGATGATGGTATCTTCATCATCTGGATCGGGTTCATACAAATCAGATAGTTCGTCAACCGAGTCAGGCCCGGTTAAATCAAAATCCATATCTGAACTTGAGGCAGTACTCACTTCTTCTTTGCTTAGTTCCCCCGTAGACTCATGGCCTTTAATCTGGGTTGCCTCCTCAGAGTCATCCATGATGGGTTCTGGTTGTGCAGCAAATACCGTATTTGATATAACGGTCATACCGCTGTCTTCCATTTCCGGCATGATAAATTCAAAATCGCATTTGTGTAATCGAATACGATCACCGTGTTTCAAACGAACTTCACTGCTGACTGCTTCGCCATTTACAAATGTTCCATTGATACTGCCCTGATCAATAATCCAGAAGGAGTAATCTTTATATTCAATTAAAGCATGGCGACGGCCAATAGTTGTTTCATTTACAACAATGTAATCAAGGTGCTCTGTATCTTTTCCTGCAACACGACCAAACATTACTGGTTTAGAGCCTAATTTATGTGTTTGTTTATCCGTCGTTCCTTGCAAGTCATTTATATACCCTTCTTGAACAGTCTCGGCTGCGTCCGTTTTTAAATCACGATTGCGCCGTAAAAGAATAATGAGTATGCCTAATAATGTAATCGTTAATACGATTGCTGCAGCAATCATTATCATTGAACGAATCCGTTCTTCCTGCCCCATCGATTGAGCTGGAACTTCAATTATAACTGGAGGAGGCGCAGGTGCTTGTTGTATGACTGGAGCCGGTGCTTCTATAACAGGTGCAACTTCAACAACTTCAAGCTCTGGCGGTGTATTAATGATTTTATCGATCTGTTCGAAGACACTTTGTAAGTCTGCTGCCGTCAATGCCCGATAATACTCACCTTCTGTTTTTTGTGCTATGGATTGGATTAACTGAAAATCAGCGCCCTCAGTAAAGGCAATACCAAATATCTTGATTTCATTATCAGCTGCATCTGCTGCTAAATCTTCGCGTAACCACTTGGATTTTTCTAAATCACGATCCGGCGCACCGGTATCAACGATACCATCCGTCATAAAAATAATAGACTTTTGCGCACTATCACGACCATTATTCTTCAGCTCGTAAATCGCGCGTTCTATCCCGGCGGGGCTATTTGTAAAAAGTCCCTTGTAATTGATCTCTTCAATGCTATTAAGGATAGTCTCGCGATTGGCTAATGATGAAGTTGTTAATGCAACAGGTAGACGAACCTCTTGATCAAAGATAACGATGCCAACACGAGTATGCTCATCTTGTTGGCTAATGAACTCCTTAACTGCCTTACTGACCAAAAAATCTGGGTCGTTCTTTTTCATGCTGCCGGAGTTATCCAGTACTAATACAACATCCTTGGTTAAGATCATCTCCGCTTCGGCTTGGAATTCTTCCTCTGCAACTAACTCCTCATCAAAGTCTTCATTGACTATCGCATCAACGTCCTCGAAAAGAACGTCCTCAACTGCCTCAGTGGCTAATGATTCAACTGCTATCCCCGCATCGATTGCCTCTGGCTCTGCATTTGCATTTGCATTCAAACACACCAGAATTAGTACGGTTTTTAGAATTAGCCTGAACATTTTATTCATTTAGAAAGACTTATAGTTACTTTAAAACGTCTATTATATGTTTATTCATAACATACTGAAATGTTTTACTTAATATCTTTGATACATCTGTTCTAAGTTCCAGTAGCGACGGGTTTCCCCGGTGTACTGCTCCATTCGCTCCACGAACCAGCATATAACTTTGGCATATTCAGGCCGGCATGCGTCACTGCAAGCAAGTTATGACAGGCTGTCACTCCAGAACCACAATAAAAAACAGCATTCTCAGGTTTAGCATGCCCCAGTAACTGTTCAAATTCCTGCTTGAGGACCTGCTTCGGCTTAAAAATACCTACTTCAGACAGATTGTCTTTCCAAAAACGATTTATAGCGCCTGGAATGTGTCCTGCTGCTTTATCAATCGGCTCTATTTCACCTCTATAACGGGCAGGGTCTCTTGAATCAATTATCTGTTCAAAATTCTCAAGATCTTCAATAAGAATAACGCTTGTTTCTAGTGCTTTATTATTAAACTCGGCAACTACTCGGGGCTCGACCTGCTGACTAATTGGGCGCTCGGCATTAAGCCAGGATTGCCAACCACCATCTAGAACAGCGACATTTTTATGTTGCATATATCTCAACATCCACCACAGTCGCGCGGCAAAAGAGCCCGCGCTATCATCATAGACGACCACTTGCATATTGGAACGAATGCCTAGTTCACAGAACAATGCGTTTATGGCTGCGGGAGTAGGTAGTGGGTGGCGACCTTTATTTGTCGAAGAAGGCTTACTTAAGTCATGGTGTAAATCGACATAGATTGCACCGGGAATATGTCCTTGCAGATAAGCATCTTTGCCTGCATTCTTATCCATCAAATCATAGCGTGCATCAAATATGATCCATTCAGGATCATCATATGCTTTAAATAGTTCATCTTCGTTGACCAGAGTCGTAAACATGTTATCTGCCACAATACTTTAATAAGAAGACTTTCATAATATTCTCGCACAGACTACTAATTTATGATTCATTTTATAATGTTAATGTCATGATTACTCAACAAGCACATCGCTATAGAACTATCATTCTATTCTTATTTACAGCATTAATATCGGGTTGCTCCACGGTAAATTATTATGCTCAATCGATTCAGGGGCAATTCGAGATTATCCAAAAACGTCAGAACATCAATCCTTTATTAAGCAGCAGCACACTATCCAGTTCGCTACGAAAAAGGCTTGAGGCGGTATTAGAGTTGAGGAAATTCTCAACCGATCAACTAGGACTCCCGAACAATAACAGTTATTTATCATACGCCGACCTTGAGCGTGATTATGTGATTTGGAATATTTTTGCAACTGAGGAGTTCTCGCTTTCCCCAATCAAATGGTGTTACTTGGTTGTAGGTTGCCTGGGTTATCGCGGCTATTTTTCAGAGACTGAAGCAAAGCAACATGCCATGAAGCTCAAAGAACAAGGCTATGATATTTACCTTGGTGGAGTATCTGCTTATTCAACACTAGGCTGGTTTGATGACCCTGTATTAAACACAATGCTCCGGTGGAGTGATATTCAACTGGCGAGCGTAATGTTTCACGAACTAGCTCACCAACAGCTCTATATAAAAAATGATACAGAATTTAATGAATCATATGCTGAAGCAGTAGCCACGATTGGCGTCACCAAATGGCTTGAGCAAAGTACTGATAACACATTACTCTCAGAATATATGCAATCTCAATCACAAGAAAAACAATTTATATATCTTGTCATGAAATATAAAACTGTATTAGATGGATTATATTGGTCTGAAACAGACAAAAGACAAATGCTTATTCAAAAGGAAGTGGTATTTAAACAGATGCAAGATGAATATAAAATTCTCAGCCGCGATTGGAAAAAAGACAGCTACGCGCATTGGTTCGCGACAGGCCTTAATAATGCAAAACTAGCAGCGATTGTCACTTATCAGCAATATGCCTCGTCCTTCATAAATATATTCAATAAACTAGATAGGGATTTAGAACGTTTCTATTCATTAATAAAATCACTATCTCACTGTAAGCAAATGATACGGAAAGAAATATTGATTACAGAAGAAATTAAGTTTGAATGTTAGACATAACCGTTGTTAAACTTCTCCTGTAAAAAATGGATATCTCATCAAACAGTCGAAAAAATCATGGCAGATATCCTTCAGAATTAATGAAGAATGTGAACTGGCTCACAAGTTTTTTTAAAGTTGGCCGTTAGACTTTAAACACCTTACTAAAAACTCACAATTAACAATAGAACCAAAACAAGATGCTAAACAAATTTTTTGCAAAACCTATTGAAATTACTGTCGGTGAGCAAATCCTCAAATTTCATTCTCTGGCGGATTTCGAGTTTAGTCTTGCTGGTCGCACATCTGTACCTTCAAAGAAAATAACCGGCATGGTGAAATTTTCTACTGATGAATTAAAAAAGGAAGCAAGAACCATAAAGGATATTGAAAAACGGTTCGTCTCGATGTTATCAAAGTCGATTGAAGACCCAGACAGTATTAACCGGGCCTTACGTGAGATGGATGCACAAATTTTTTCTCAAGACAATAATTGGCGACAAATTATTACTGCACTGCATAGTGGCGATAACGAACTAAACGAGTTCAGGCGCGTCGCTCTTGTAAAATATATGCAATATCTGTCGTCTCGACAGGAAATAATTAAGTACCTTTACTCCGAGAAGAAAAGAAACGTCAAAGCAGCCGCCTCTTCAAACGACACCGAAGTAGGTAGTGAATTTAAAGACACGCTAATTCTGGAAAATACAGTTTTTGAACCGATTTCCGGCGAATACCAAAGCGGCGAGATGGAAAAAATGCCTAAGGGGGAGAATGTAACTATTCGAATGAAACCCGGTAAAAAAATAGTGGTTCTATTATCAAAGAACCAGTGCAAGATTATCGCTGATGAATCTAGTATTAAATTTATTGATGATGCCGGACGCAGTTACGATCTGAAAATAGGTAAAAACGTAATCGGCCGGGATAGCAAGAGTGACATCATGATGGAACCAAAATTAAGAGATATTTCACGGATGCATTTAGTAATCGATGTAGATGATACTAATACGCTATATCTGACTGATCTCTCTGCGCATGGCACGTATATTCCGGCCAAGTATCTTGAAAGTCATACCTTCTAGATTTAACTGCCGCCAAAGATTCCCTTTATTCTTCCTACTAAACCTTCTTTAGCTTTCTTTTTAGCGGCATTGGCTCTGGCCTGATCTGCCTTGCTTAAAGGTTTTTCTACAACGGCGGCGCTAGCAGCATTACTTCCACCGACAGATCTTCCGGATAATAAAGCCGTTATTCTAGTCGCGCCTTCAGCTCCAACTTTCATTGTCACCTTCTGAATAATAAATTCATCGTCGTACTCTTTCGCTCTAAGTTCCTCAATTAGCTCTAGAATCAATTCGTCTTCTTTATTTTTTTTTAGTGCCAGATAAAGATGCTCAAGCAAACTTTCCGACCACATAGTTTGAACTTCTTTTTTATCACTCATTGAACATGACTCCACAGGTAAATTAAAATCTCAACTCATTTTAACAGACGTAAATAATAAAATAATAATTTATTCAATTACATAACAGTTAGTATGCGCCAACTTTATTGTAAATAAAGAATATATATGAGAATGGACTATAAATATAAGGACATGTTATATGTGGAAATAATTCTTTCTGATAAAATCATCGCTCTTGAATACTTATTTAATTAAAATCAATAACTTAC
This sequence comes from Gammaproteobacteria bacterium, assembly GCA_047618295.1. Classification (GTDB taxonomy): domain Bacteria; phylum Pseudomonadota; class Gammaproteobacteria; order Eutrophobiales; family Eutrophobiaceae; genus UBA7359. The sequence goes on from JBLHKL010000016.1 coordinate 14,705, forward strand.
CGAAATAAAGCAGCCATGAGTACAGAAATTTTTAACCCAAAGCAACTGGCAAATGAATATGACGAACAATCGCCAGCGGCGATTATTAAATTAGCACTGGAGAGTTTCGATAATATCGCTATTTCCTTCAGTGGTGCTGAAGATGTCGTTTTGATTGATATCGCCACTAAGATTAATCCAGAGGTGAAGGTATTTTCACTTGATACAGGGCGGTTACATGCCGAAACCTATCGTTTTATTGAACAAGTGCGAACGCATTACAATATTGAGATAGATGTCCTCTCGCCAGATGCCAAGACTGTGCAAGACTTGGTACGCACAAAGGGCCTCTATAGTTTTTACAAAGATGGCCATAAGGAATGCTGCAGTATCCGTAAAGTTATCCCATTACGACGCCATTTAGCTGATTTAGATGCCTGGATTACAGGTCAACGCAAAGACCAAAGCCCGGATACTCGAAATGCTGTACCCGTTGTAGAGAAAGATGCTGCTTTTTCAAGCGCAGATAAGAATTTTTATAAATTTAATCCGCTCGCAAACTGGACGTCAGCTCAAGTTTGGGAATATATAAGAAGTAATGATGTCCCATTTAATGCGCTACATGATCAAGGGTTTAGCAGTATTGGTTGTGAACCTTGTACTCGCCCAGTTTTGCCAAATCAGCATGAACGTGAAGGTCGTTGGTGGTGGGAAGAGTCAACCCAGAAAGAATGTGGTTTACATGTTGCTGACCAGAAAAAATAACACTTATGAAAATAACATTTGTTAAAAAAATCAAGATTGATGGCAGTCCATGTCGAAAATGTGCTGAGGTTCAGTCACGTTTGGAGAAAGACGGACATATCGATAAAATTGATCGCACCATTATTGCAGATGAACGAGATAATGATAGTGAAGGCATGCAATTAGCAAAGCAGTATGAAGTCGATCGTGCACCATTTTTCATTGTCGAAAATGATGTTGGTGACACGCTTGTATTTACAGTTTACTTCAAATTTGTGAATGAGATCTTGAGTGGAAAAACAAATGAAGAAGACGCAGCTAAAGACATCTTAGATAGTAATGATCTGGATTTTATTTAATCTACCATCTTAGTAATCTGGTAAATCTATTTCTTTAAATATTTCGTCTAATTCATGCTTTGTATTAGTTTGCATTGATTGTTGTACAATCTCTTGTGTCAAATGTGGTGCAAACTGTTTTATAAATTCAAACATATATCCGCGTAAAAAGGTTCCTCGCCTAAACCCAATTCTTGTAACACTTGCTTCAAATAGATGACTAGCATTAATCGCAACCAGATCTGTGTCGATCTTCGGATCATAAGCCATACTTGCTACTATCCCCACACCAAGATTCATCTTCACATAAGTTTTGATAACATCAGCGTCGGATGCAGTAAACACTAGTTTGGGAGTTAAGCCCGAGTCTTTAAATGCCTGATCCAATTGTGAACGGCCAGTAAAGCCGAAAACATAAGTCACGATAGGATACTCAGCTAAAGTTTCAAGCGTTAAAGAAGAAGCACTGGCCAGAGGGTGACCATGATTAACAATAACGCTTCTGTTCCAACGATAACAAGGCATCATAATCAAGTTATCAAATAATTCTAATGCCTCGGTAGCGATAGCAAAATCAACCGTACCTTTTGACGCCAATTCAGATATTTGTACAGGTGTACCCTGATGCATATGCAAGGAAACGTCCGGATAAAGTTTGATAAAATCCTGGATTATATGAGGTAAAACATAACGCGCTTGAGTATGAGTCGTTGCTAATGAAAGACTGCCATGGCGCTTGTCACTGAAATCAGCAGCAACTCGCTTAACGCCCTCAACCTTATCCAGTATCTCCCCAGCCATATCGATAATGACCCGACCGGCAGGCGTGATCTCTGTTAGGTGCTTTCCATTACGCTGAAAGATCTGAACGTCAAGCTCATCCTCAAGCATTCGTACTTGCTTACTAACCCCGGGTTGTGAAGTAAACAAACTTTCAGCTGCAGCTGAAATATTCAGCCCATGATTTGCAATTTCCCAGATATATTTGAGTTGCTGTATCTTCATTATTTAAATATGTATATACGATTAAATTATAAAAATATACATAATAATTCCTTTTCAGAATACTAATCAGACTGTAGATTACACCACCATTTAACCACCTAGATCAGATAAAACCTTAACTTACAAAGATTTATGGATTTCTCATATACAATAATAGGCTTTTTAGTCGGTTTCATAGTAGGCATGACAGGCATTGGTGGTGGCTCCTTAATGACCCCAATCCTTGTTCTTGGTTTTGGTATTCAACCGGCAATCGCCGTGGGGACAGATTTACTGTATGCCGCAATTACGAAGTCAGGCGGTGTTTTTGTCCATCATAAACATGGGAATATTCAGTGGCCCATAGTAATTCATTTATCTATTGGGAGTATCCCCGCATCACTATGCTCTATTTTGGTGATCAAACACCTTGATGAATCCGGTATCAATTACGATAACTTGATAATGATGACCCTAAGTATTGCACTTATATTAACAGCATTACTTTTACTCTCTCGTAATCACTTACACAAAATAAGTAAAAAAGAAAAATTTGATGCCATTAGAGCTCTGCATCGTAAATATAGAAAACCGGTTACCATATTTTCTGGTGTTATGATTGGCATTCTGGTCACTTTGTCATCAGTTGGCGCAGGCGTTATTGGTGCAGCTGCACTATTCTTTTTATATCCGAGATTAAAAGCCATACAAATCGTTGCAACCGATCTTGCTCATGCTATACCTATCACTGCAATAGCGGGACTTGGTCATGCACACATTGGCACAGTTGATTATATTTTGTTGGGCAGTCTGCTAGTTGGTTCTTTACCAGGTATCTATCTTGGTAGTCATTTTGGCAGCTTTTTACCAGATAAAATAATGCGACCTGTCCTTGCCGCTATGTTGTTAACAATTGGTATTCGATTACTTTTTTAACATATTACCTCTATAAATTTCATAAAAAAAACCTGCATAAAGCAGGTTTTTTTAGTTTAATATTTAGTGAAAAATTTAAGCGTTGCTATGCTTATAATCCTCTATAATAGTTGCCATTCTATCCTTCAAGATTAATTTTTCTTTTTTAAGTCCTTCCAGACTAAGTTGATCAACTTTTAGATTCTTATCATTAGCATCTTTGACAGTATTTTTTAAAACATCGTGTTTTTCGTAAAGTCTTTTGAAATCATTATTTTCGTTTAGTAAAGAATTTACTATTTCCTGATCGTGTTCAAACATGACACCTCCTGTATAAATGATGTTGTGAAAATTAGAACTCATAGATATGGACGTACTGACTCGAAACTCTTTGTCTGATACTTAGAAAAGAGCGAGCATAAAACAGATAAATATTGAAAGTTATTTTCATAATCTCAATAACAACCCTAGTTCATATTATTTGATTCGACAACAATAAAATAAAAACAACCGTATTTTCAACGATTTACTAAACACGGTTTTGCCACAGCAAACTAAAGTGACTTGACATCTGAAGCTTAGTCCCTATTCTATCTACTAGAAGGTAGATATATGACAACATCAGAACAAATCATGGATACGGCAACCATGCTTCTCCAGAAGCATGGTTTTAATGCCTTTAGCTACAGTGATATTTCAAAGTTAATCGGCATTAAGACTGCAAGCATCCATTACCATTACCCAAGTAAATATGACTTGGGAAAATCAGTCATGCAGAAATACCGGCTGATGCATCAGGCGGCTTTAAAAAAAATCGATGCTGAATCAGACACTCCTTTAAAAAAACTACACGATTTCGCAGATCTCTTCAGTTACACAATGGGTAAGGATTACAGAATGTGCCCATGCGGCATGTTAACAACAGATATTTCTACCTTACCTGATTCAATAAAAGTTGAAGTACAGGGATTTTACTTAGACAGCGAAAGCTGGTTAGCCTCCATCTTAAAAAAGGGTTTAGAAAAAGAGATATTTAAATTTGATATGAGTCCAGGTGAGTGCGCGAAAACACTATTTGCTTCATTTGAAGGCGCCATGTTATCTGCAAGGGCATTTGAAGATAAAAATCGATTAATAAAATCACTAAAACAAATAATCAAACTGATTCAAGCGTAATCAACGGATGAATTCCATGAAAAATTATATTCTAATTATATTTTTAAGCATTTCGCATCTTGTTATCGCTTCCGGTGTAGAGAATGACTTTAATATTACTGAAGTAGCTCAAGGGAATTATTTGCATAAGGGTATACATGTTACGTTAGATGATATTAATCATGATGATATAGCCAATATAGGATTCATTATCGGCGATAAGTGCATTGCTGTAATCGACACCGGTGGCTCGATTGATATTGGATTACAACTACTCAAGAAGATCAAATCAATATCAGATAAGCCCATATGCTATGTCATCAATACACATGTACATTTTGATCATATGCTTGGTAACAGGGCATTTACCTTAGAAAACCCGGAGTTTGTTGGTCATCATCAGCTCGCCGCAGAAGTTGAACGAAATCGGGAATTCTTTTTAGAACAGTTTAAAAATGATCTAGGTCCGAACCCAGTAGCTTCTTCTATAATAGGGCCAACTATATTAGTCGATAAATCCAGGCAATTAGATTTAGGTGATCGTGTTTTAACACTGATACCTTTTCCTGCATCTCATAGCCATAGTGATTTAATTATCATTGATAACAAAACCAATACGCTTTGGGCGGGAGACTTAATCTTCCGTGAACGCATTCCATCTTTAACAGGTAGTCTGATTGGATGGATAAAAGTAATCGCGGATTTAACACATCTTGAAGGTACGTTAGTAATACCAGGTCATGGCAATGTTGCTGAATCAATGTCTATAGCAATTAAACAAGAACGTGAGTACTTACAACGACTATTGGATGAAACACGTCAAGCTATTGAGGACGGTCAGTTTGTAAATGAAGCTGCGGAAAATATTGACAAAGATAACCTATCTAACTGGTTGCTCTTTGATTTCCAACACCCAACAAATGTTTCAAGGGCTTTCACTGAACTGGAATGGGAGTAAAAAACCGTCCTTAATGTCTTGCGAATGCAATTATTTCAGGAAATCTGCTTATATACGCAGTTGCAGGGAAGTAAGAGCCATATTCTCAAGTAAAGAACTGTTCTATAATCAACTATCGTTTACAAATATGTATTAGAGAATACTACTATGCCTACTTATGACTATTTCTGTGAAGACAATGGTAAAACCATAGAGGTTTATCATGGCATCAATGACAAGTTAAAAACCTGGGGGGAGATATGTTTTACTGCCCAGATACCACTTGGAGACACTGATGTATCGGCACCCGTCAGATTGGTTTTTAGACCTGTAGCTATCAGCTTCCCAACCGGTAATTCAAGACTCAAAGAACATGGTTTTACCAAATTAGTAAAGCGGGATAACGGCGTTTATGAAAATGTAACTGCTACGGGTGGCGAGAAGAGGTACATGAAGGCCGGTGATAAATCTTCTATGCCACATTTACATAAGAAAATATCAAGTTAAAAAAACAAAACATCTATCGTGTGAATAACATCATAGTCAAAGCATAAATAATTTAATCACTTTTATTTAAGCTTATAATCGGACAATAAATTCTTAGCGGACGAGACATATCATGATCAAGCGCAGCCTCTTAAGAACCAGCATTCTAAGCATTCTCATCATTTTTATATCTACACCACTTCTTGCCGAAGACAATAATTACGAGAAAGATACAGTAATTGATGATGCGGCAGAATTCTTTGGTGAAGGTGCAGCAGGCTTGGGTGAAGTTATAGAAAAAATCTTCAAAGAACATGGACGTCCCAATGCCATCATAAAAGGAGATGAAGCCAGCGGAGCAATCGGTATCGGCGTACGTTATGGTAGTGGTGTGCTCTCTATGAAAAATAGTAGTAAGACAACCGTTCACTGGACCGGTCCATCTATTGGCTTTGATGCCGGCGCAAATGCATCCAAGGTATATGTTCTTGTTTATCATCTCCCTAATACAGCTGCGTTATTTCAACGTTTTCCTGCGATCGATGGCAGCCTTTATTTTATCGGCGGTATTAGCGCCAATTACCACCAGTCCGACAGCATCATACTTGCGCCACTAAGGCTAGGCGCTGGGTTGAGAGCCGGTGTCAATGTGGGTTATATGAAATACACCCGTAAAAAGACCTGGAACCCTTTCTAACCTAACCATAATTATCAAATAGAGCTGATTTCCCAATAAGGTTAATATTCCTTTTGTTTTTTAATGAGAATGGTTATCATTAAAAACTATTATACCTATCACGGAACACGCATGAATTTAAGTAAACCTTGCCTTTTTGTCTGCCTTTTAATAATGAGCGGATTATCTTATGCCAGTGGCACAATGAATGAAGATGAGATTAATAATGTTGACCGTGTAGAAGTGTCCGATGAGGAAGCGCGCCAACGTCTCTCAATTACGGCGGGTTTGTTAGCTGACTACGAAATAGCAGCTAAAAAATTAATTATGAATCTGGATAATGAATCAACTAAAGCTGTAGATATCAGCATGCAGGCAAAAGCGTTATTAGATTTATCGGAAAATGTGATAAATAGTGCGCAATACCGCTTGCCACAATGCGATGAGTATTTAGCCAAGACATTAATGCTAAAGGATAGCTTGCAGGCGATTTCTCACGCCAGTCTGGAAAAAGACTATCACCATGATGGGGCACTTCCTAAAGCGCCCGGCGAGTGTTACCACACAAAAGATTTATTCGTGCATCCTGCAACCGTTATTGTCTTGACTCGTGATGACCCCACTTTAAATGAAAAAACAAAAGCATCAATCAATCTTGAAATAAGTGAGGTATTGGCTCATACAGAGGTAGTAAGACAGCTTGTAATTTACTAGGCGTTTATTTCAAACATATCTGAATATTTGAAACTTAGAATACCATCACACTATTCCCTGGAAGCGCCAATCTAGTAGGTTTGGAATGGAACAAGTCGTTGATCATTATGTCATAATAAGCAATAACATCTGTGCCTTATTCAAAATCGGGGCTTGGATTAATAACTACTAATGTCACGCTATCGCCATATGATGAGTTCTATAAAAACTACTTTTTTTATTGCTACTGTTTTTTTCTTAACGGCGTGTAAGACGATTCCGACAACCCCGGATGAGACACCTGTTCCAGATCTCGAACAAACAAGTCCAAACAGTACTGATTCCACCACTACTCAAAAGACATCCCCACAGAGTACATCCTCTAATAATTCTGAACAGAATTCCGGTTCACAAAAGGAAGCCGCAAGTACTGATGCTTCTGCAAACATAACTAGCGAAGAACAAGCTCAGCAACTCGACCGACAACTCGACGAACGCTTTGCAGACTTCGATAGATTATTACTTCGCGAACGCGAGTTTCTCAACGAGAAACAAAAGGAACAAGGTGATCCTCAAAATAATGGTAGTACTGGCGCTGCAGGTGGGGAAGGTTTAGATGGAATGGAAGGTTTCGATGATATTGCTACAGAGGAATCTAGCTCGCAAACTGGGAACAGTAATACTCAACAAACAGCAGGTCAAAACCCATATCCCAGCAATAATACAAATATAAATACCCCGCCTGACTTGGCAAATAGTAAGGGTGATGATGTTATTGCTAGACAACTACGCGAGGCTGCACAAAAAGAGAAAGACCCTGTACTCAGAGAAAAACTTTGGGACGAGTATAGAAAATATAAAAGTGGTATTTAAGATAAGGTAAAAACCATGAAAAAATTAATCAATATATTACTCATCGTCAGCACATTCTTATTTTTGGCAGCATGTAATACCACTACGGTTAGATCAACAAACACAGAACCAGTACTAATTACAGGTGTAGCAATCCCGGAAGAATTATTACTTGATGTAGGCATAGATATTTTTAACCCTGATATAACGGATAATAAAACTGAAGAGGTTAATGGCTACACCAAAATCCTTGAGGCAGAAGCGAATTACATGCCTTTTAAACTCATGGAAACGATTCAGGGTAGCGGCAATTGGGGTGTGGTGCGCGTCATTCCGAACAAACAGAGTGAAATGGATGTCTGGGTCGATGGCAAGATAATAAAATCTGACGGAGCCACACTTGAACTTGATATCACAGTCAGCGATGCAAGTAATAGTAAATGGTATAACAAACGATATAAGCAAGAAGTCAGTAAATACGCTTACGATAGAAACTCGAATAAAAGCGAACCCTTTCAGAATTTATATGATCAAATCGCGAATGACATGTTGCTGTATTACAGAAAGCTAAATGCTAATCAAATCACAAGCATCCGAACAATTTCACAACTGCAATTTGCAAAACGTTTTTCACCCGAAGCATTTAGTGACTACATCGACACAGATAACAAAGGGCGTTTAACCGTTAAACGCTTACCAGCAGAAAATGACCCTTTGTTACAACGTATAGAAACCATACGTGAACGAGATCATTTATTTGTAGATACCCTGCAGGATTATTACGCGAACTTTAATCGACAAATGGATGAACCCTATCTTGAATGGCGTCGGGCTTACTACGAAGAAGGAGAGGCGCTACGTGAAGTTAATTCACAAGCAACGACACGTCTGGTGGGCGGTGTTTTGGCGGTTTTGGCCGGGATTCTTGCTCAGGGCAGTAGCTCTTCAATTTCCCGCACTGCCGGGCAGGTGGGTATTATTGCAGGTGGTGCAGCTGTAGTTAGCGGTGTTAATAAACGTGAAGAAGCCAAGATCCATGTCGAAGCACTACAAGAAATCTCTGCATCACTTGATGCAGAGATAGAACCGCACACAGTTAATCTTGAAGAACGTACTGTAACCCTGACAGGTTCAGTGAATGAGCAATATGCACAATGGCAAAAAGTGCTCCGTGAGATCTATTTGGCTGAAACAGGCGGCATCTAAAAGGACGAAGCATCACCATGCAAACAGATAATGATCCGGAAGATGGTTTTAAGAAAATAAAACCAGCGCCGTTCAATCGTGCGCCTGCAAGCCCGACATCTGAATCAAATACTAGGAGTATCAGTCTTAAAACAATCAATATAACACTCGGCTTGACTGGTTTGTTGCTCAGCCTAATCATTGTTATTTTCTTTTTACCTACTTGGATAGAGAAAAATAAATCTACCGCTAATTCTAAATACACAGATATTCATACACAATCAAAATTATCTGTAGATAGCTCAGACAATATTCCTGCTTCAACACTTCCAGTAAAAGCCATAGTTGTACAGTTATCCCCCGAAGAACAAGCACGTAACATTGCGCTTAGAAAAGAGGCACAAAATTATCTACAAGAAATTTTAAAAAAGCAAAAAATACTCGAAGATAATAATGCCGAAGTCTGGTCAGGGGAGGAATTTGTAAATGGCTTAAACCATGCAAGCAATGGTGATGCGCTTTACAACCAACAACAATTTACAGACGCTAATAAAGCCTACCAGCAAGCGTTAACTCACTTTAATCCATTATATGAACAAATTGATGTCATCTATCAAGAAAACATAGGCCATGGAAATAATGCTTTAGATACTGGTGATTCAAGATTAGCTCTAACAGCATTTAAAACAGCCTCATTATTTACTGATGAATCGGGGCAAGCGGCAAAAGGTCTTGAACGTGCACAAAAACTGGATGATGTGTTTTCAAAAATTGAGCAAGGGAATGAAGCACTAAATGAAGGACGTTTAAAAGAAGCAAAAGCAGCATACCAGGCAGCACTTAAACTTGACTCTGAGACCAAGCTTGCCCAACAAAAATTGCAAGAGACCAATCGTTTATTAGCTGATAAACAATTCAATGCTTTTATGTCAGCAGGCTACGCTGCACTTGATCAAAAAAACTTCAGCGTCGCATTAGATCAGTTTAACAAAGCCTTAAAGATCAAACCTAATGCCTCTGCGACAAATACTGCCTTACAACAGACCAAACATCAGGCAACTACACTTGATATTGCAAACACGCTGAAACTAGCCAAAGAGAGCGAAACAAATGAGCAGTGGCAAACGGCGATTGATCTTTATAATAATGCGCTGAAACTAGAAAAAAATCTTGCTGAAGCTCAATCCGGAAAATTTCGTGCACAGCAAAGATTAGCCATCAATCGACGTCTGGAACAAATATTATCAAGCCCTGAACGACTCAGTGATAAAAAGGTACACGCCGAAACTAACGCTTATTACAATAAAATCAGTCAACTTGATCGGCAACGCCCAATATTGACTAAACAGTTGTCTGAACTTGAAATTTTATTACAGGTAAGTGCAACACCAGTAAAGATACGTCTTCAATCGGATAATTTAACTGATATCGTTGTATACAAGGTGGGTAAATTGGGATTGTTTGATACAAAAGAATTAAATTTACGGCCTGGCAAGTATGTCGCCGTAGGGAAACGTGATGGTTATCGTGATGTACGAATTGAAATTTTGGTTTCTCAGGACACTAGCAAACAAGCTATACGAATCGCTGCAAAAGAAAAAATAAATTAATTCATTTAACTATGGCACATATTGAACCTGTTAATTTTGAACCGGCAAGAGCCCAGAAACCGGTCTCGGTAAAATCGCGTTCATTAATATTAAAGCTCACGCTTTTTTTCCTATTACCCATGCTCATCTTCATCATCTGGTTTCTATTTAGTAGTAAATCAGTTCGCATCACGACCGATCCTGTCGATGCAGACGTCACAATCCATGCACTACTAAAATTGACATTGGCGGAACGTTATCTAGTACGAGAAGCCGACTATGATATAGAAATAAACGCTGAAGGTTTTCATACGGTTGAAGAAACTTTGCAAGTAGGCGAAAAACAAAATCAGGAGTTCACCTATGCCATGCTACCCCTGCCCGGTCACCTGAAAGTGGGAGTTGCTGGCATCGTTCAAGCAAAAGTTTTTATCGATGGCGTTGAACAAGGGAACGTGCCAATTACACTAGAAAGTCTTGACGCGGGTACTCATCGAATAAGAGTTGAAGCTGAGCGCTACTTTACCTATGCAAAAGATATAGAGATCGAGGGTAAAGACAAAACACAAGAGTTAAATATTGAACTTGTACCCGCTTGGGCAACGGTTGAATTTATTTCAAACCCCGAAGAAGCCGAGATACTGGTAAATGATGAAAGCATAGCAAAGACACCGGCTTCAATAGAATTGATAGAAGGCAAACACCTTGTAAGAATTAAGAAATCCGGTTTTAAAGACTGGCAAAAAAATATTACCCTCATTG
>JBLHKL010000017.1:0-25807 GCA_047618295.1 Gammaproteobacteria bacterium
ACATCAGCAGGAGCATTTGATTTTGTGACTTCAGTATTAGGGGTTTTAGCATCGTCTTTATCTGAGCATGCCGACAAAGAAAAAATAAATAATGTGCAAATTGTAATCTTTAAAAGTAGCTTTGGATGATGATTTTTCATGGTCTAATATGTAACCCAAGGTTATGAATAAGGAAGATAAATTGTTTAATATGTATTACTACAAAATGATATTTGATGATCACATTGTTGAATATCTATTCAATATTGATATTTGAACATAAAAATTGTCATTAATTAAGAAAAACATCTTGTGTCGTAACTAGCTAAGTTAGTACGTCGGGGTAATTTAACCTTTCGGCTCAGCTTTAATAGGAATCAAAATTCTATAGACTCGTAGCAACATATTACCTCTTTGATGATGTTACATATATAGTATTCCTAAACTGGATAATTCGTTAGTTATCTATAGCTGTCCAGAATAGATAATCAAACCTTGTCTATGCTCTTGTTCAAACTAAATCGTTTCACATCTTTATCTCTGTTGCTCAAAGGGGTGGGTAGCCCAAATGAGATAAGGCCACGGAAATTTCTGGCATGATCGCTGGATCATCTATTGTAGCTGGCATTTCCCACTTTTCTCCGTTGGCAATTTTGCGCATTGTGTTGCGTAAAATCTTTCCAGAACGGGTTTTCGGTAGACGAGAAACAGGTGTCACCAATTTGAATGCCGCAACAGGCCCAATAATATTGCGAACCCGCTGAATCAGTTCAGTGCATAGTTCTTCTGTGTCGTAATCAACCCCCGTATTCAATACCACCAAACCTAAAGGTACTTCACCTTTAAGTGGATCAGCAACACCAAAAATAGCTGCTTCAGCTACGTCCTTGTGTCCGATTAACACCTCTTCCATGGCTCCTGTGGATAATCTATGACCTGCCACATTTATAACATCATCGATGCGACTCATAACATGGACATAACCATCTTCATCAATCATGCCTGAATCGCCAGAAAGATAGTAACCTGGATAACGCTCCATATAGACTTGTTTAAAGCGCTCGTCACTTCCCCACAATGTAAGCATCGTACCAGGTGGCAGCGGCAGCTTTATGACAATATTCCCAAGTTCATTCTCTTGCAAATGTTTGCCATCATCATCAAGGACTTGAATATCATATCCAGGTATCGGTTTTGTTGATGAACCGAATTTGATCGGGAATTTTTGTATGCCCAAAGGGTTCCCGGCTATAACCCAACCAGTTTCTGTTTGCCACCAATGATCTACGACTTCGCAGTTCAGATGTTCTATAGCCCAGTGAATGGTATCCGGATCACAGCGTTCACCAGCCAGAAACAGCGATTCCAGACAGCTCATATCATATTTTTTCGTAAGGAGACCGTCCGGATCCTCCTTCTTAATAGCCCGCAATGCAGTGGGTGCAGTGAACAGCGTTTTAACATTGTATTCGTTTATAACGCGCCAGAATGTGCCCGCATCAGGCATGCCGACAGGCTTGCCTTCAAAGACAACGGTCGTATTACGATTAAGTAACGGTGCGTATACTATATAAGAATGACCGACTATCCAGCCGATGTCGGAAGCCGCCCAGTAGACCTCTCCTGGTTTAACATTATAAAAATTATCCATCGTCCAACGTAGCGCAACAGTATGTCCGCCATGATCTCGAACGATTCCTTTCGGCTGACCGGTGGTTCCGGAGGTATACAAAATATAAAGCGGGTGGTCCGATTCGACCATCACACAAGGAATAGCATGTGCTGCTTTAGTTATTTCAGCCCAATCGTGATCCGTGGTTGAGACCAAGGCACTGTATTGTTGTTTGCGTTGTAAAATCACACTGTTAGGGACTTTGTGAGTGGCGATGCCCAAAGCACCATCAAGCATTGCTTTGTAATCAATAGTACGGTTTGGTTCGACGCCACATGATGCTGTCAAAACCAATTTGGGTTTGCAATCATCGATGCGCTCGGACAGTTCCTTTGGGGCGAAGCCCCCGAATACAACCGCGTGTATTGCACCAATTCTGGCGCAGGCAAGCATCGCCATTATCGCCTCAGGAATCATGGGCATGTAGATGATAACGGTGTCGCCTTTGTTAACACCCAAGGTACTGATGGCGCCTGCCAAACGTGCAACTTGATCCTGCAACTCGCTGTAGGTTATTTTTTGCTTGTAACCACCGGTTGCAGGACTATCGTAAATAATCGCATCTTGCTCACCATAACCATCGTCAACATGTCTATCGACTGCGTTGTAGCAGGTATTTAACATACCCCCTTTAAACCAACGATAAAAAGGTGGGTTTTCAGCATTTAGGACAGTATCCCAGCGCTTTTCCCAGATTATATCTTCGGCAGCTTCGCCCCAAAAGCCATCCGGATCTTTTATTGAGCGGTTATAAATTTCTTCATATTTATCGTTCATGATTTCAGTAGCCCTTCAAATTCGTCTATTCGCTGTATTTAAAATCTTTATTACAGTTTTACGATGTAGCGTCCGCGGTGCTTATTTTCAATAATTGATTCGGCCACATCAGGAAGATCGCTGAGACTGATCGTGTCTGCTCGAATGCTCTCAATCATCTCTGGCTTGATGTATTTAGCAATCAGCCCCCATGCCTGCTGTCGACGCTCCGTTGGACACATAACCGAGTCTATCCCGTGCAGGCGTACACCGCGTAGGATGAAGGGCATTACAGTTGTAGGAAGTTGTGCTCCACTGGCAAGCCCGCAGCAAGTAACGGTCCCACCGTACGACATTTCCGCCAGCATTCGTGCTAATACTAAATTGCCGACACAATCAACCGCACCGACAAAGCGCTGCTTTTCTAATGGGTGGGGAGGAGTACTCATCTCTTCCAGAGTAAGAATGTTATTCGCACCCAGGCCAGTCAAATAATCATTGTTTTTCTTGGAACTCACTGCTGTAACTTCAAATCCTATTGAGGAGAGCAGTGCTATTGCAAAGCTGCCGACACCACCGCTTGCACCACTAACAACCACGGCACCATCCGCTGGTTTCAAACCTGAATCAAGCAGATCTTGCACACACAAAGCCGCAGTTAATCCAGCCGTGCCGACGATCATAGTTTGTTCGCCACTTAACCCTTCTGGCCTGGCAACCAACCATTCAGGTTTTACTTTTGCGTATTGGGAGTAACCGCCAAAATAACGCTCACCCACACCCCATCCAGTAAGAATAACTTCATCGTCCTTGTTCCAACGATCATCATTTGACTCGACAATCCGGCCAGAAAAATCAATGCCTGGAATAAATGGAAATGTACGTAAAATTTTGCCTTTTCCGGTAATTGCCAAAGCGTCTTTATAGTTAACACCTGAGTAGTCAATTTCTACCAGCACATCCTCATTTGGAAGTTCTGTAATTGTGGTCTCTTTTACGGTGGCGATTGTTTTATGGTCTTTCTCATCTACCCATAGGGCTAGAAAAGCATTCATAAATTCACTCCATTATATTAATTTATTTAAGTGCATTATGATTGATAGTGTGGCGTCAAATACCACGCCAATAATTTTGTCACATTAAAATTGATCTCTAATTTTAGATCTTAAACGAGTCTTTGATTATCTTTAACCTTTCGGCTCAGCTTTAATGCTGTTTACATTCCGATAACCACGCGGCAGCATATTTCCTCTTCGTCCACGTTCTCCGATGTAATACTCCTGATCGGCAGACTTCATAGTCATGTGTTTCTTGCCTGCATAGATAAGCAAATTATCGGTTTCAGCCATCGTTGTCATGGCAACCACATATTCTTCTCGTGTTTTTAGTTTCGCTGGCGGTATTTGAATAATCTTCAGGCCTTTCCCTTTGCTCAATAAGGTTAATTCACTGATGGGGAACATCAACATACGCCCGATTGAACTGACTGCGGCTACCCAATCATTTTTTATATCGTTTACTTTATTTGGTGCTAAGACATTTGCTCCAGTCGGCACCGAAATAACCGCTTTACCATTTCTATTCTTTGTATAGATGTCTTCAAGCTTAAGCATAAAACCATAACCTGCATCCGAAGCAACGAGGTAAACAGATTCTGGCTCGCCAGCCATGACACCTTCAAAAGTCACTCCATCTGGTGGCGTTAGACGAGCTGATATCGGTTCACCTAAACTGCGGGCCGAAGGCAATGAGTGTGCCGGCAATGAATAACAGCGACCACTTGAATCAAGAAACACTGCTGACTGATTGCTTCTACCAAGGCTTGCCTGTTTGTAGCTATCCCCACTTTTGTAATTCAATGATTCCGGATCGACTTCATGCCCTTTTGCGGCACGTACCCAACCTTTATCTGAAAGAATAATAGTGACCGGTTCTGTCGGGACAAGACTAGTTTCATCAATGGCTTTTGCTTCTACACCTTCTTTTAAAGGTGATTTTCGAACATCACCATATTCTGCTGTATCTGCTTCGATTTCTTTGCGAACCAAGGTTTTCAGTCGTTGGCTCGAACCTAATGTGGTATCCAGTTGTTTACGCTCATCACTGAGTTCACCCAACTCTCCCTTAATTTTGATCTCTTCCAGCTTAGCCAATTTACGCAATTTCAAATCAAGTACAGCGTCAGCCTGAATATCACTCAATTTAAATCGCTTCATTAAAACTGCTTTTGGCTTATCTTCTTCCCTGATGATTTGGATCACTTCATCAATATTCAAATAAGCAATCATCAAACCTTCAAGAACATGGATCTGGGCAAGGATTTTATCGAGTCGAAATTGCAATCTCTTGCGAACGGTTTCAGTTCTGTATTCCAACCATTCTTTCAATATTACTCTCAGGTCTTTTACCTGAGGTCTGCCATTGAGCCCGATAATGTTTAGGTTTACACGATAGCTGCGCTCAAGGTCGGTAGTTGCGTATAAGTGCAACATCAATTCATCCAGATTGATTCGGTTGGAACGCGGTATCAGAATTAATCTGACCGGGTTTTCATGGTCGGATTCATCTCGCAAATCTTCCAGCATCGGTAATTTCTTGGCCTGCATCTGGGCTGCAATTTGCTCAAGTATCTTACTGCCAGAACTCTGATGTGGTAGTGCCGTTATAACAATATTGCCGTCTTCCTTTTCCCAAATGGCGCGCATTTTGATTGAGCCATTACCCGTTTCGTAGATTTCTTGAATAACTGATTTTGGGGTGATAATTTCAGCTTGAGTCGGGTAATCGGGCCCTTTAATATGCTCGCACAATTCCTTTACAGTACTCTTCGGCGATTCTAGTAAGCGGATACAGGCACTAGCGACTTCTTTCAGGTTATGCGGTGGTATATCTGTCGCCATACCAACGGCAATACCGGTGGTCCCATTAAGTAGAATATTGGGTAAGCGAGCTGGCAATATCTTAGGTTCTTCCAAGGTGCCGTCGAAATTAGGCACCCAATCAACTGTTCCTTGCGAGACTTCACTCAATAAAACATCCGAATAGGGTGTTAATTTTGATTCTGTGTAACGCATTGCAGCAAAAGATTTAGGATCATCCATCGACCCCCAATTACCCTGCCCGTCTATTAGTGGATAACGATAGGAAAAATCCTGAGCCATTAAGACCATGGCTTCATAACAGGCTGAATCACCGTGTGGATGAAATTTACCGAGGACATCACCAATCGTTCGTGCGGATTTTTTGTATTTTGCCGATGACTTTAAACCCAACTCTGACATGGCATAGATTATTCGGCGTTGTACTGGCTTAAGACCATCGCCGATATGCGGTAAGGCACGGTCGAGAATGACATACATGGAATAATCCAGATACGCTTTCTCTGTAAATTCCTGCAGTGGTCGTTGTTCGTTTTGCTCGAAGTCAAAACTCATTGAATCAGGCATTACAATTTCCTCTAATTAACATTAGATATGATTGATATATTATTGTTTTATATATATTTATAACTCTACATTAAGTTCTGACATTAAAAGATAATTTAATTGTCATATCTGCTTAATTTATTTGTTTAATCATGGCTCAAATGTTAACAAACAGGAGCAATGCCATGTGTAAACTCGCTATAAAGCAGTTCATGATTACATCAGAACGCTACCTCAGACTCTCTGAGAAAGATCGTCCTGCATTTAATCGCAATCAAATTGACCGTTTTAATTATTCCGATAATGGGGCTATTTCAAAGAGCAGACAAATATCTTATCGCCGTTATGTTGCCCAAATAAACACTGCTAGTACTAAATAACAAAAGCCTTATCACCGCTCGTCTCAAGCCATGCTTTACGATCAGCTGCACGCTTTTTGCCGAGTAACATATCCATTACTTTTTCCGCTTGTTTCTCATTTGGTAGTGTCAGTTGCACTAAGCGACGCGTTGCAGTTGCCATTGTTGTTTCGCGCAACTGGATCGGGTTCATCTCACCTAGTCCTTTAAAACGCTGTACAGACACATTGCCACGCTTCTTTTCAGCCGTAATCTTATCTAGAACGCCCTGTCTTTCAGCATCATCTAAGGCGTAATAAACATCCTTTGCCACATCGATTCGATAAAGTGGTGGCATAGCAACATATATATGTCCATTTTCAACGAGTGGTTTGAAATGTTTCAGAAATAAGGCACAGATTAATGTTGCGATGTGCGCGCCATCAGAGTCGGCATCAGCGAGAATACATATCTTGCCATAACGTAAACCGGACAAGTCATCTGAACCAGGATCAACACCAACGGCAACGGCAATATCATGGACTTCCTTAGAAGACAGGACTTCTGCTGAATCAACTTCCCAAGTATTTAATATCTTGCCTCGCAATGGCATAACGGCCTGAAATTGACGATCTCGCGCCTGTTTGGCGGAACCGCCTGCTGAATCACCTTCAACCAGAAATAACTCAGACACATTGATATCTTGCATAGAACAATCTGCCAATTTACCCGGTAATGCTGGCCCACCAGTTATCTTCTTGCGGACAATTTTTTTACTGGATTTGAGTCGTTTCTGAGCGGCGGCGATAACGAGTTCAGCAATACGCTCACCCATTTCCACATGTTTATGTAACCATTGGCTCAGCGAATCTTTAACAACACCAGAAACGAATGTTGTGCATTCGCGTGATGACAAGCGTTCTTTTGTTTGCCCCGCAAATTGCGGATCATCCATTTTCACTGACAAGATATAACAGCAATTATCCCAAACATCGTCAGCACTTAATTTAACACCCCGAGGTAACAGCGTTCTGGATTCACAGAAATCCCGAATAGCATCTAATAAACCCTGTCGCATGCCATTTACATGTGTACCGCCTTGTGGGGTTGGCACGAGATTGACATAACTTTCAGTGATCATGTCTGCTGGTTCTGGTAACCAGTGCAGCGCCCAATCAACGGCCTCATGCTCACCTTGCAGCGAACCAAGAAAAGGCTCCGGCGGTAATAACTCTATGCCAACTAATTCTTCAGCCAAATAGGTCTTGATACCATCTTCGTAACACCATTCATCTTTTGTTTTTGTTGCTTCATCGTTCAGACGGATCGTAACACCCGGACATAATACTGCCTTGGCGCGCATTAAATGCTTTAACTTTGCCACCGCATATTTTGTGGTATCAAAATATTTCGCATCTGGCCAAAAACGTATCGTCGTTCCTGTATTCTTTTTACCTACATCACCAACCACTTCAAGTTTGGAAGATGTCTCACCACCCTTGAATGACATTTTGTATTCCTTGCCATCACGTCTAACCCAAACCTCAAGGTTTTTTGATAATGCATTAACAACAGACACACCAACGCCATGTAAGCCGCCAGAAAACTTATAGCTCTTATTTGAAAACTTACCGCCCGAATGGAGTCGCGTAAAAATAACCTCAACGCCGGATAATTTCTCTCCAGGATGCTTATCGACAGGCATACCGCGACCATCATCTGCAACAGTTACTGAACCATCTTTGTGCATGATGACATCAATCTTGGAAGCGTAACCAGAAATAGCCTCATCGACGCTATTATCCAAGACTTCTTGAACAAGGTGATTCGGACGACTTGTGTCCGTGTACATGCCGGGGCGTTTGCGAACCGGCTCAAGACCGGTTAATACCTCAATATCAGAGGCATCATAATTAGATGACAAAAGTAGTTATCTCACTGTTATTTATAGGTGCATGGGAATATCGAATACAGCATCGATATAAGTTGGCAGATTATACTCTTTTGAAATGAGTATAAGGAAGTTGAATGTTTAATCTAGATCGGAAACTAGCGAATCACGGATATGTTGTGGCACTGGGTCTATGGTGTGTTCATAAGCAGGATGATGTATGCCAGCTGATAAGCGGCGGCCCTGCTTTAATGCGGCAATCATTTCAATACTAAATTCAAATCGCATGAAGTGTACAGAAGAGGTTTTGTTTTCATTATCTCGTTCGAGATCTTCATCCGAAACAGGAATCACTTCATCAAAACCACCAACCTTTACCCAAACCTGAGCTTCGATACCTATCATGTTGGACAAAGCCTCTCGTCGTTCAGCTTCCTCGGCAAATTCGATCATAAATGTTGCCTTCCAGTTTGAGCCTTCAGGAATCATTGAATTATACGTTTCTAATTCTTCCTCAATTCCTTCTACTTCGAAGACACGCTCAGCACGTAAAATTTCCTGAACTTGATAATGCATTACAATCCGGTCTTCAAAGTAAAGTGTCACATTTGGACCAATTGCTAATTGGCGATTCTTTTTATGTGCCATTACCTCAGCACGAAATGCTGGGCGCACTTCTGCGTATTGTTCTAAGGAGTAGAGATCGTCGCGTGTTAACTTTTGCATTTTATATCCCATAAGCCTGTCGTAATAAGGAGAAAGGACTTTCAGCTTTCATATCAGAATCTTCCATCCCATTATCAATCTGATGTCCGGCCATTGGACAATCACTAATATAGTGGTCGAGTTCTGTATCTTTAATTTTCTTCGTCACAGGTTTGCATATCTTCATTGAGACTTCATGGTATTCAGTTTTAACGGCATAGGTTCCGTCATGGCCTGAACAGCGCTCTATCAAAGTAATATCAGTATCCGGTACAAGCTCTAACACTTCCTTAGTCTTTGGCCCAATCTTCTGGACACGCTGATGACATGGGACATGATAAGCCACCTTGCCAAGCTTGTTTTTAAATTCTCTATTTAATTTATTATCTTTATCTCGCAGCATCAGATATTCAAAAGGATCGTAAAAAGCCTGTTGCACAGTCTGTACATCTGCATCATCAGGAAACAATAGCGGCAATTCTTGTTTAAACATTAAAACACAAGAAGGAATTGGCGCGATGATATCGAAACCTGCTTCCACCACTTTCATTAATTGAGGAATATTGAAGTCTTTTAATTTTTCAACAGCCTCCAGATCACCCAACTCCATTTTAGGCATACCACAACATTTTTCTTGTTCAACCAAACGAACTTCTAGTTTGTTGTGTCTGAGTATGGCAATAAGGTCTTCTACAACATCAGGCTCATTACGATTACCGTAGCAGGTAACAAAAATAGCAACCTTTCCTTTGGTAAGCTCAGTAGCCTCTACATCAATATTTGGCGTTTCGAGTTTGTTAAATCGTTTACGTAAAGAATTACTATGAAAATCGGGTAAAACAGCATCCGCATGTATCCCAATCGTCTTTTCTAAAATTTTACGGACAGGTCTAATCGAATTAGCCGTATTTACTGTCTGAGCAATGACCGGTATGCCTGCAAGAGAACCGACGGCATCAGTCGAGGTAAGCAGTTTATCGCGTAGTTTTGTATCCCCTTTCTTAAATTTTTGCGCCTTTGCACGCAACATTAAATGGGGGAAGTCTACATTCCATTCATGAGGTGGAACATAAGGGCATTTTGTTAGATAGCAAAGATCGCATAAGTAACAATGATCAACAACATCCCAATAATCTTCTTTCTTTACCCCATCAACTTCAAAGGTTTCAGATTCATCAACTAGGTCAAACAACGTTGGAAATGAATTACAAAGACTGACGCAGCGCCGACAACCATGACAAATATCGTAGACACGCTCAAGCTCGTCGAACAATGTGGGTTCATCATAAAACTCACCAGATTTCCAATCTATAGGATATCTGGTTGGTGCTTCAAGACTACCTTCGCGTCCTTCATTCATAAGCTAACAATTCAAGTTTATGCAGAATAAATAATTGAGCCGGCATTAGCCGGCTCAATTATGCTGATAAAATATCTGGTAATTATGAACCGAGATTATCTAATGCTTTGGTAAAACGATTTGCATGAGAGCGTTCTGCCTTTGCCAAGGTTTCAAACCAATCCGCAATCTCGTCAAAACCTTCTTCACGAGCTGACTTAGCCATGCCTGGATACATATCAGTGTACTCATGGGTTTCACCGGCAATAGCAGCTTTGAGGTTAAGATCTGTGCTTCCAATAGGCTCTCCAGTAGCTGGATCACCTACAGCCTCAAGGTATTCCAAATGCCCATGCGCATGACCAGTCTCACCTTCAGCAGTTGATCTAAATACAGCAGAAACATCATTAAAACCTTCAACGTCTGCTTTTTGTGCGAAATAAAGATAACGTCGGTTTGCTTGTGATTCACCAGCAAATGCAGCTTTTAAATTTTCTTCGGTTTTAGAGCCTTTAAGTTCCATACTTCTCCTCCGGTTATTTTTATTCGATAAATTGTATTTACTATCAATTAGACTTGGTCTAAGTTGTTAAAACTTTAGCCTAGCCTCAATTTCCTGTCAAACAGGATATGAAATTAATCTTTTCATAAGTACCATACTGGTAATGAGGCCAAGTGATGATAATATATGCGCCTTTTTTAGCGTCATTACGTACTTTAACTCATTATTACTTTAGAGATTTCTTGTGCCAAAGAAAACTAGTTCAATTAACTTCGAAAAGACATTAGCTGAGCTTGAGCAGCTGGTACAGACCATGGAAAAAGGTGACTTGTCCCTGGAAGAATCTCTTAAACATTTTGAACGAGGCATCGTTTTAACCAAGTCATGCCAACAAGCCTTGAGTGAAGCCGAACAAAAGGTCAGTATTTTGCTGGGTAAAGACGGGAACGCTAAACTAGAACCTTTCAACCCAGATAATAACGAAGAATAAATGACCAACTTTTTAGAACGCTTGCAGGTTTACCAAATATCTGTGGAAACTGCCCTTAATCGTTGGCTGCCTGAATCATCAGTTCAGCCCGAAAAATTACATGAAGCAATGCGCTATTCCGTAATGGGTAATGGCAAACGCATTCGTCCTGTTATTTTGTATGCCACTGGTGAAGCATTTGGTATAGATTTAACCACCTTAGACGGCCCCGCATGTGCTGTTGAAATCATTCATGCTTATTCTCTAATTCACGATGATTTACCGGCGATGGATGATGATGATCTGCGTCGCGGTCGGCCTACCTGTCATAAAGCCTACGATGATGCCACAGCGATATTAGCAGGTGATGCCTTGCAAGCTTTGGCCTTTCACATTTTAGCCCACGATCCAGATATTAAGGTAAATGTTCAGCAACGCTTGTCCATGATTGAAACGCTTGCAATTGCTAGTGGTTCGAGAGGTATGGCTGGCGGTCAGGCTATTGATTTAGCATCTGTCGGTATATCACTGACTATTGCTGAACTTGAAAACATGCACATCCATAAAACCGGGGCCTTAATCAGGGCAAGTGCAGAATTAGGTGCACTTTCTGTTGATAATGTTGACCAGGAATTACTATCTCGCATCTCACAGTACGCAAAATGTATTGGTTTGGCCTTTCAAATCAAGGATGACATTCTTGATATTGAGAGTGATACCGAAACATTGGGTAAACCTCAGGGTTCCGATATCGCGATGAACAAACCGACCTACCCTAACCTTCTTGGAATGGACGGCGCGAAAAAAGCAGCTAACGACTTATATAATGAAGCGATTGAATGTCTTGACGTCTTCGACAAAAGAGCCGACATGTTAAGGGCAATTGCTGATTACATCGTCAAGCGCAATAAATAATCGGAACATTATCGCCATACTCTGCATCCTAGTAGGATGGATATGACACTCAATTAGAGTAGAATCACTCAGCTTAGTGAATCTTTCTTACTATATTTTTTACCTTCTTAACCTAAGTTATTGGAATTTAAGCAAATGAATAAACCAGTGCCCGCAACTACAGAAATACCGGATACCCAGAATAGTCTAGATACTCGGCATATCGCCATCGATAAGGTTGGTATTAAAGACATCAAGCACCCTATTGTGGTGAGTGATCGTTCTGGCCGCGAGCAACATACCGTCGCCAATTTCAACATGTATGTAAACTTGCCGGAAGAATATAAGGGCACACACATGTCGCGTTTTGTTGAAATTCTGAACCATCATGAGTATGAGATTACCGTACAATCTTTCAAGCGCATGATTGAAGAGATGACCGAGCGACTGAATGCTCAATCGGGCGATATAGAAATGACCTTTCCGTATTTTGTGAATAAAGCTGCGCCAGTGTCTGGTGTAAAAAGCCTCATGGATTATGAGGTATCGTTTATCGGCCAAATTAAAGATGGAAAATCGCAGGTATTAGTAAAAGTGCTGGTTCCAGTCACTACCTTATGCCCCTGCTCAAAGAGCATATCTGATTATGGCGCGCACAATCAGCGCTCTCATATAACTGCTTGCGTTAGAATGACCGATTTTATTTGGATTGAAGAACTAATTGATGTTATAGAAAAAGTCGCATCATGTGAGTTGTATGGTCTTTTAAAAAGACCCGACGAAAAGTACGTCACTGAAAGAGCATACGATAATCCAAAATTCGTTGAAGATATTGTCCGCGATGTTGCGGTAAAATTTAATGAAGATGACAGAATTTTAGGTTATACGGTTGAATCAGAAAATTTTGAATCAATACATAATCACTCTGCTTACGCCATGCTTTCTTGCGACAAAGATAAAGACAAGAAAAATAAGCTCTGATTTTCCTAAGCGCAGCTTAATAAAACGCCGTTTTTTGTAGTCAAAAAACGGCGTTTTTTCGTCTATTGCCAGTATATTGTCATGTAAAACTCTATATTTTACTTTACAAACATATTGTACCTTATTGTTTTATAAGTATATTTAATATCTATGGCATAACTAATGCAATAGAATAGGTAGTAGTATATCTCCTCCCCCCTTGACTACTGGGTGCGCTCAAAACCGCACCCTTTTTTTGTTCCAAAATTAAGTGAACCTCTAGAGTCAATCTCACTCTATTAACCATAAGAGTAATTAATAGATATGCCATGAAGAATCTCCTCCTCCTCTTTTTAGTTCTACTTTATGGTTCTATGGCCTCTGCTGATGCGCTTGATATGCGAGATTACATCAAACTTAGAAAAGGGATGTCTGAAGCAGAGGTTCTTTACAGATTAGGAGCTCCAGATCACGAAACTCAAAGAACCGACCACCATCACAATATATTACGCAAAAACTGGTTCTTCATCCCGTCACAGCAAAGCACTGGTAAATGGTTATCAGAAATAGAATTTGACTCAAAAGGCAGGATCATCAATCTGAGAAGAAACCGCATCAACAAATAGTGCTTATTTTTTAGTAAGCTGCTTAGCCTCATTCCAAAGCGAATCCATTTCGTCTAAAGTCGCGTCACTCAGCGATTTGTCTCGTTTTTTTAAGGTTTCTTCTATGTAATTAAAGCGTCTGACAAACTTTTCATTAGTATCTCTAAGTGAAATCTCGGAATCAATTTTATAATGCCGGGCAAGATTAACGCAGCAAAACATCAAGTCACCCAACTCTTCAGAGATATTGTCGATATTATTCGGTTCTTGAAGTGCATGACGAAGCTCGCTTAACTCTTCATCGATCTTATTTAATATGTCCTGGCTATCAGTCCAATCAAAACCAACAGTCGCTGCACGTTTTTGTAATTTCTCAGCCCTTTTAACAGCCGGCATATTTTTACTAATATCATCGAGCAGATTAATCGATTTATTATCCGTATCATTGGCTGCATCATTACGTTCTTGCTGTTTAATTTGTTCCCAAAGCGTTTTAACTTGCTCAACATTATCCACCTTGAGGTCTGAAAATACGTGCGGATGTCTGCGCTCAAGTTTTTGATTGACCTGTTTTACCACATCATGAAAATTAAACTGCTTATCCTCATCGGCCATTTCAGAATAAAAAACAATATGAAACAATAAATCTCCCAGTTCATCTCGCAAGCCTTCGATATCATTACGTTCAATGGCATCCACCACCTCATAGGCTTCTTCAAGGGTAAATGCTTTTATCGAAGCAATCGTTTGCTCTTTATCCCACGGACATCCATTCTCTGGATCACGCAGTGATTTCATGATTACGAGTAATCTTTCCAGTTCTTTCATCAGATATTTATTTAGGTACTTGACCTTAGTTAGTGTTTCGCATAAAACAATCAAACTATAATTTCATCTCAAAAGGATGTTATGGTGGATAACTTTACAAAAGTCTATCCAATAACAAAAGTGATATGACACCATTAATATTAAGACTTGATATAGCTGGCTCTCCCATCAGGTGGATCCCTTGGCAAGATGCGGTCAACCTTTATAGCCGTGAAATGATTGCCTGGACCGCTGGTGATAGCGTATTCACTTTTCGTGGTGGCACTAGCCGATTAACCGGTCAGCGTTCAACCGTTGAAATCAATTCAATTATAGCAGTCAAACGTTCCAAACCTGTCAAAATCAGTAAACGTGTTATTCCACCGTTAACCAACCGTGAATTGTTCTTGCGTGATGCCTCTTTATGTATGTACTGTGGTCACAAATTTAATGATGCTTCATTAACACGCGATCACATTATTCCCATATCCAAGGGAGGAAGAGATCGTTGGTCGAATGTTGTCACGGCATGTCGTCACTGTAATACCCGCAAAGGTGATCGCACGCCGGAACGTGCCAACATGCCATTGCTCGCTATACCCTATATACCAAACTGGGCTGAATATCTTGCTTTATCAAACAGGAAAATTCTTGCAGATCAAATGGAATTTCTCAAAAGCCAGTTTTCAGGCCGAAAAATGCTTTTTCAGAATAATTAATTTCTCCTCAGCGAATAAAAAGCTTAATCTCTGGCACTCTTTCGATTTCAGTTCTTAAACCCAATGCCAAGTAATACATTCACCGCCAGTAATCGGATGCTGGATATACAATCACCGGTTATCCCACTCGTTTCAGATTTAATAAAAAAATCTCCAGGGACAATTTCCCTAGGCCAAGGCGTTGTTTACTACCCACCTCCACAAAGCGTTTACGATAAAGTTACTGCTCTAGAATCTTCAATTGATTTTAACTGGTATTCTGAAGTCGAAGGCACCCCGGAATTACGATCCTGTATTTCAAACAAATTAAAACAAGAAAATAATATACATTTAAATAGCTCGCAAAGTTTAATCGTTACAGCCGGCGCAAATATGGCTTTCATGAATGCCTTGATGGCGATTACTGACCCAGACGATGAGGTGATATTGTTACGTCCTTATTATTTCAATCATGAAATGGCTATCAGGATGGTATCTTGTTCACCCATCGCCATCGAAACAAATACCGATTTCCAACCTTCGCTAGAAAATATAATTGCCGCAATCACACCTAAAACAAAAGCTGTTGTTACAGTATCTCCGAACAATCCCACAGGTGTGGTTTATTCAGAGTCGACATTACGCGCAATAAATAAGCTATGTCAGGAATATGGTCTATATCATATCTCTGATGAAGCCTATGAATACTTTACTTATGATGGCGTTCAGCATTTTTCAGTTGCCAGCATCCCTGAATCAGAGCAATACACTATTTCACTTTATTCCTTGTCAAAGGCCTTCGGTTTTGCAAGTTGGCGTATTGGCTATATGATATGCCCGGAACATTTGTTGATGTCGGTGAAAAAAGCACAAGATACATACCTTATTTGCCCAACCCGTATTGCGCAAGACGCTGCGATTGCGGCCATGCAAGTAGGCCGAGCATATACTCAGTCACATTTAAAACAGCTTGACCGTGTTCGCAACACCTTATTTACAGCATTGCAAAGCATTAACGATCTCTGTTCAACACCTGATTCCAAGGGTGCTTTTTATTTTCTGGTTAAACTCAATACGACACTCACGGGTATGCAAGTCGTAGAACGATTAATCAGAGAATACAAAGTAGCTGTAATTCCTGGTGAGACATTCGGGATGAATGAGGGCTGTTATTGCCGTATCGCCTATGGTGCCCTGGACAAGGAATCATCTGAGACAGGAATTAAACGCTTATTAACTGGTCTCAAAGGAATAATTGGATAAGCATAAATAAAAGAACAAAGAACATATAACGAATGACAACAATAATGAGGAAGTACAAATGAAATCTTTAATAATTATAATTAGTCTATTATTAATGCCAACTATTACACTGGCCGTTGATAGCAGTGGAAATTATGCCGTATGGGGGATTGGTAAAAAATCCTGTTTTGGTTTTAACGAAGCCATGACGAAAGACGGCAACGATAAATATAAACATTACATAAAAGGTTTTTTAACGGCCTACAATATATTTACAGAAAAAACTTTCAGTATTACAGGAAAAATGAAATCAGCTGACGTCTTCGAATGGCTCACTGAATATTGCGCAGACAACCCTATGTCAGGTCTGGAAAATGCGTTAGTCAGCTTTACCTTTGACCATTATGATAAACGCATGAAAAGCTCAGGTTCAGGCGTTGGCCGTTAAAACTTTTATTGTTTTAATAAACTGATCTTAATAAGTAAAATTGGTCTCATTTTTTGCTTTTAGAAATTGATTAACACCCTGAAATGGTCCATTATTATGAGACGGTATCTATTTATCTGGGGGTTAACCTCATTAATTGTTTAACTGGAGAACGAACAATGCAAACAAAAATAATCAAAGTTGGCGTACTTGCACTTTCACTCGCAATGCTTGGTGGTTGTGGAAATATGAAACAAATGGAAGCTGATATTAGTTCGGCTAATGCTGCTGCGAGTGCTGCAATGTCAAAAGCAACAGAAGCTTACAATCTGGCTTCAAAAAGCCAAAGTACTGCATCAGATGCAGCGCTTGCAGCTTCAAGTGCGCAAGCGACAGCTGATGAAGCTTTAGCATGTTGTAAAGCAAATTCAGACAAAATTGATCGTATGTTTGAAAAAGCAATGATGAAATAATAAATTAGATCTTTAATTTATATTTTGAAAGCCCTGATTGAATTCAATCAGGGCTTTTTTATTGCCATGGATGGCATGTCAGGATTCTTGTTCCAGACGAATCCTAAGTACCTGAATCCATGCAGGCAATACCACGAGAGGACACGACTACATGGATGTAGGAGATAGAGTAACGAATGGAACAGTTACCCAGGACGTCCGAAGCGACGAATGTTTAGGGACGTAATGCCGCGAGTGCATTGACCTCGGTACCCCCTTGAGGGGTGTACGCAAGAGTGGCGTTCTATTTAAATAACACCGCTATTAGTACAAGCACAAAGGACAACGAAGCAGTTGTGCAGAAAATTTTAGGAATTTCAATATTCGTCGCATATAAACGACGTTATCTATTAATCAGAAATAACGATTTGGGAATCTAGCTGCAATTGCAGATTAAATTTTTCTGCCTGCGTCAGTGCTTTTGTTAATTTTTCTTCAACTTTTGCCTGCATAACCTTCGGTAACAATTTCCCTATGGCAATAGGCATCCCAGTAGGATTGTTTATTGCGTCATACGCGGCAGACCAATCAAGTTCATAATCTTCATCGTTTGACACATCAATGATTAATGCGACAACACTAGTAAGATTATTCTCGTATTTTTCTGTGTCTTCATCCAGAAAAGGATGCGCTTCAAGATAAATCGTGTTCTCTTTAACACCAATCTTATACGGTTGATTAATTATATTAACCGGTGTTCTAAGGGTCACTTCTGAGAATAACGCTTCTATATCTTCTGGATACAAACGAATGCAACCATGACTGACTCTCATTCCAATACCATAAGGTTTATTCGTGCCATGGATGAGATAATCAGGCTGCCCTAAGCGCATAGCAAATGCCCCTAAAGGATTGTCGGGCCCAGCCTTAACAACTTTGGGCAATGGGTCACCGGCCGCTTCATGTTCCTGCCTGATGGATTCAGGAGGGTACCAGTTTGGACTTGCTTTTTTCTCTATGATTTTTGTCTTCATGTAAGGCGTATTCCAACCTTCTCTGCCTACGCCTAAGGGATAGGTGATTACTTCTTGTGGTTTACCCTTCACTTTTGGTGGATAGTAATACAATCGCATTTCAGGAACATTCAATACAATGCCTTCCATCGGTGCTACCGGCAAAATAAATTGTGCTGGTAGCGTTACCTCTTCTCCATGTTCCGGTATCCATGTATCAACATCTGGATTGACCAGTTTCATGTCCTGATACCCAAAGCCATTACGCCGAGCAATATCTAATAATGTTTCACTTTGATCTGCTTTAACTTTTATGATTTCACCCACAAGCGTATCGCCCGTATCACTCAAGAAATATTTCGTGGCAAAAGCACTCGGCAATAAACCGAGTATCAACCCAAACAAAACAATAATCTTACCTGTTCTCTTCATCTGTCTATGCTTTCTAAAAATATCATACTAGTAATAATAGTCTTCTTAGCTCGTAACAACACGTTTAGATTCACCAATACGCAACAAACTTGGCAATAATATCAGTGTAAAAAAGGTACTTACCATCATCCCACCTACAATTACTCCGGCTAATCCACGATACAACTCCGTTCCGGCACCCGGTATCAATAACAGAGGCAACATACCAAATATACTCGTCATCGTACTCATCATAATAGGACGTAATCTTATCAAAACAGCTTCTTCTACAGCTTCTTTTCTTGAGTGCCCTGCTCTCTCGGCAGAACGTGCCTGATGTACTAATAAAATAGCATTATTTACCACCAAGCCAAGTAAAATGATAAAGCCAATCATGGTCAATAAATCCATGCTTTGAAAACTTACCAAATTAATTAAATACAGCGCTAATACACCACCGAATGTTGCTAATGGAATCGATAACATGACTAACAAACTATCTTTAAACGAACTAAACATTGCACTCATTAATAAGTAAAGAATAGTTATAGCTAAAAGAAAGCTACCCATCATGTTTTTCAATGCGGTCGTTAATTTATCCGCCGTACCGCCATACTGTATATCACCATCTTCGGGTAATGCTTCAATAATTTGTGGTTCAATACCCGTCTTAATAATATCTAACGCTTCTTCAAGTGAAACAGTTGCTGGCGGTGAAATCTCAAGCGTCACAGTTCGTCGTCGATTGATACGCCTTATTTGTTCAGGCCCTGCAGTACGAACCAAATCAACTAATTCGTTTAAAGGCAAGATCCCGGCATTTGCCGTCATAACAGGAACGCTCCCCAGTTCTTCGGGTGTATCCCATGGTTTAGAGCGCAAAATAATATCCAATGTTTCTTCACCATTAAAATAGTCACCAACAAACCGTCCATCACCTAATGTTTGTGTCAAAGCAGCAACAATAGAACGATCCCACCCTGCTTCAGCAATACGTCTTTCATTAGGTATTAGTCTCAATTCCGGCTGTGCTAATTCCAATCCTGGCCGCGGCCGAGTATTCGGGTAAATTGCAGAGATAGGAATAAAGGCCTGCAATGCTGAGTTCATCAGTGAAGGTAAATTCTTTGATTGAATATTCATATCGATCGTGCGGCCCGATCCAAACCCGCGAAACAGTGATGCTTGTTTGGCAAACGCTATCGAGTCAGGAAAACCTTGCACGACAGAATTAATCAAAGGTACAAGTTTCGGAACATCTTCATCGTATTTCGCACGCGCGCCCATAAATACACCACGTGAAAAAGCGACAAAGAAATAATGTTTGATGTATGGCTCTATAAGATCGTCCACATGTGGCTGCATTCTCTCCGCGACTATTTCACCTAATTCCTTTTCAATTGTTCCAATGTTTGTGCCCGGAGGTGGCAATATAAATGCAAATGCTAAATTTTGATTTCCATCGGGCAGATAATCGGCCTTTGGTTTTAAGTGATACATAATCACTAATGGAATGGATATCAATAATACTATCCAGAATCCACGACGAATAGGCGTATTCGTTAATGCCATAATTAATCTACATATGCCTTGCCAAATACGGCTATAAGGATCGATAAATGTTTTTTTCGCAAGAAACAATTTGGCCGCTGTTGGTACAACCGTAATCGCCGTTATTAATGAGAAAGTTATTGCTGCAGTGATGGTGATTGCAAGGTCAGAAAATAACTGACCTACTTCATCCCTTAAGAAAACAACCGGCAAAAATATCGCAACTGTAGTCGCTGTTGAAGCAAATAGCGCTCCAAAAACCTGACTAGTACCTTTTATAGAGGCCTCTTCAGCAGAAAACCCACGCTCTCTATGACGTACTATATTTTCTAGAATGATTATGGATGCATCGAGAACCATACCAACAGAAAAGGCAAGGCCAGCAAGAGAAATAATATTAACAGTCCGTCCGGTGAGTTCCATCACACTAAAACTTGCTACCAGACAAATTGGAATAGATGCCGCAACGATAAGTGTTGCAGGAAACTTCAATAAGAATAAAAACAGAACAATAATAGCCAGTCCAATGCCTATACTCAGGTTATTTCGGAGCATTTCAATTGAACGATGAATATATATCGTTTCATCATAAACCTGTTCCATCGTTAACTTGCCACGCTTTAAAGGTCCATTATTTAATTCATCGACAGCCTGTCGCAGCCCATCCATCACTTCAAGAACATTAACACCTGATTCACGTTGCGCATTCACAGCCATGGATAATGATCCACTGGTTAATACAAAACTATTCTTATCTGCAAGTCGTACTTCAATAGTTGCCACATCACGTAAATAGATCGGTCGTCCTTCGCGCCACTCTAATATCATTCCACCTAAATCAGCTGCAGCGTATTTACCGGCAAAACGAATGCTATATTCACGTTTGCCAACATCAGAAAAACCGCCAGACACGTCTTTACTGGTTCCGGCAAGTCGCATAACTTTATCGAGTTGAATACCTAGACTTGCAACTTTATAAGGATCGAATGTAATTCGTAATTCTCTGTCGCTACCACCATAGACTTCTGACCGAGCAACACCGGGAATACGTTCAAATCGAGACTGGACAACTTCCTCAACGAAATCTTTATACGATTCTATCGGTTGTTTATTATCACTTGTTGGTTTGATGATAAACCACGCTATTGCCCGTGCGTCTTGTCCAACTGTACTTATCGAAGGTTCATCCGCATCATCAGGATAATCCGAGATCTGATTTAATCGGTTCATTACTTCTACCAGTGCTCGACGCATATCCATATTGACGGCAAATGTCAGATTTATTTCACCGCGGCCTTCATGGGCAGTCGCGCGCATTTCAGTAAGACCGGGCAAACCTCTCAACACATCTTCTTGTGGCTCTATAATTTCTGCTTCAACTTCATTTGGTGCAGCAGCACGCCAAGGCGTTGTAACAGTTATTTCTGGCTCTTCAAGTTCAGGGGTTAACTGTATAGGTAGCCGTGAAAGGCTTATTAAACCAAATATTAATAATAGAATTATAGCAACGAGTAAGGCTACTGGATTAGCCAGAGATGCACGTGTGATATTCACTAGCTACCAGATCCAGAAAATACTTGTACCGTTTGTCCAGGACGTAACCGTTCATTCCCACGAATAACAATCTTATCGTTTTCTTTTACATTGCCGATAACTTGAATATGCGATGAATTAGATATGCCTGTCGTTATCGGAACCAGCTCTGCTTTATCTTCACCATTAATTTTATAGACGACAACACCCGCCTGACGAATAACCAGAGCATCGCGTGAAACTGCAATGACATTTTGTTTGTCTTTTATTGGCGCTGCTATTTCAACGGCCGTACCTGCTGGCCAATTTCTATTATCGAATTCAACTCTAATTTCATAAAGCCTTGAAACATCATCACCAACCGGAATCACCGTTCGCACAACACCGGCAACTTCTCCTGATGGTCCTTTAATCTTTAACTGATCGCCGCTTTTCACATGTGGGAAAGACACTTGCTGAATTCGAGCTTGAACTTCAACACGTTCAGTATCAATTATGCGGACAATCTGATCGCCCGCATCAACTCTTTCGCCAAGTGACTTGAAACGTTCGATGACCACGCCTGTAAACGGTGCGCGAACAGTCGTTCTATTAAGATCATCTCGCGCCATAGCCAATCGGGCTTTAACTACTCGTATCTTGGCTACTGCCTCATCTCGACTAGTCTGCGTTTGATCAAGCTGGTTTTTTGCTGCATTGTTTTGTTTGGCCAATTTTTCCAGTCGTTCTGCTTCTCGCTGAAAAAACTCAACCATAGTTTCAATCGGCTTAACTTGAGTTTGAATTTCATTCAATGCAAGGTGATATGTCGTATCATCAACTTTTGCAACGACATCATTTTTGTTTATACGATCGCCAACTTCGAGCACTGTTTCCAGAGTGCCTTCAACCTCGGCGGCAATCTTTGAGTCGAAACGGCCTATAACGGTGCCTGTGACCCAAACAAACGGGGCGATTTCTATATTAACGGCCCCCTCCACCTGCACAATAGCGGCTGGCATGCCACCACCTGCGAATACCAATGAGGGCAAAGCCGCTAATTGAAATAAGAGAAGGTAAAATATTTTAATTGTCATATTATTCTTGCTAATCCGGTAGAACATATGTATCTCATTCATTTGACTGTTAATTATCTAAAGATTCACGCCATTATATGATTTTATTAAAGGAATTGGGCAGGATAATTTTATTAATTATCTGCTTAACATATCTCAGCCATGCCTCAGCAGAACGGGACATTGGTGATGCTATTGAATTGCAGAAGAGCCAATTACAGCAACTTGAGCAAAATAATTTTAAAGTTTTGGGTGTAGTTCAACTTAAACAGAATGCCGGCCCTGATTTCCCGCTCATGGAATTTTCCGGGTTGGCATGGGATCACGATCAAAAACAGCTAATCATTCTTTCTGATCGAAGTTTCATAATTCACACAACGCCAATTTTTGAAAATGACCGATTAGTAGATATCACTCTCAATTCTTATCATTTCTTAAAAGATAAAAATGGCAAAAAGCTAAAACATAAATTTTCTGATAGTGAAGGCTTGGCGTTGAACAATGCTAAAAATAAAATTGATGGTGATACAGAATTAATTATCAGTTTTGAGCGCAAACCCAGGATTATTAAATTCACTACTGAAGGAAACCCTATTTCACAATACCCACTCGCCAACAATTTAAATGACATCAAAAATTATGCAGGCGCCAACAAATCATTAGAAGCTATCACTCTTCATCCAAAATTCAAGATAATTACTGGTCCTGAACGGCCTCTAAAAAAATCGAGCGATATTGGACTATCACTACATACGATCAATAATGATGTATGGCATTTCAAACCTGAAAGCGAAGATCATGGATCTTTAGTTGGACTTACCACACTGCCTAATAACCGGCTTATTGCATTAGAACGCATATACACTAATGTCTTTGCTGGCGTAAGCAGTGTGCTACATTTAATCACACTTGACACTGATTCAATACATGTGGAACAACTATCAGTGTTAAATCCATCAGCTAGCTACTTTAATGAAAACTTTGAAGGCATTAGCTGGCATAAAGACAATCGTTTTTTTATGATCAGTGATGACAATGATAATATTTTTCAGAGAACTCTTCTTGTCTACTTCGAAATTCCAAGTCTAGGCACACAGGAAGAATAGAACTTTATTTGAAATATTTTATGTTTCTCTCAATCTCGGCATCAATTCAACCAGATTGCAGGGACGTGTTCGATAATCCAGTTGCAAACGAATCAACTCATCCCATGCCGTAGCACAAGCGCCCATTGATCCGGGCATTGAAAAGATATACGTGCCGTTGGCAACCCCGGCTATTGCACGTGATTGAATCGTCGAAGTCTTAATTTGTTGAAATGAAATCGCACGAAAGGTTTCGCCAAAACCATCAAGCGTTTTATCGAATAACACACTCACTGCTTCTGGTGTGCCATCGCGACCGGTGACACCGGTACCACCCGTGGTTAACACAACGTGAACATCTTCATCTGCTATCCAATGCGACACTTCGGCACGGATTGCATACTTATCATCTGGCACGATCTTTTTCTCATGAAGCTCGTGACCCTGGCGTTCAAGCAAATCGATGAGTCGCTGGCCTGAAGTATCGGTCTCTTCCGTTCTGGAATCAGAAATAGTCAGCACGGCGATATTTAGCGGAATAAACTCTCTTTCAGATTTCTTTTCAGTCATAATATTCACTAATTGATTTTTAATAACGTAATCATAATGCAGGCAACAATAAAAACACAGGTGAAATACTGTGGCTAGGAAGAACGAACCGCTCGAATCGATGCGTCTGGACAAATGGCTCTGGTGCACACGTTTTTATAAAACGCGCTCACTCGCCGCGGCGGCGATCAAAGGGCATAAAGTAAATGTGAATGATCAAGCTATCAAAGCAGCGAAAACCATCAGGGCCGGTGATAAAGTAGAAATTCGAAAAACACCTTACCAATACACCATTACGGTCCAGAAGCTGATCAACAACCGAGTATCTGCTACTCAGGCCACTGCATTATTTGAAGAAGATGAAGACAGCATCAAGACACGTGCAGATCTTTCGAAACAAATGAAGGCAGATGCGGCATCTTTTCCAAGGACTATTGGTAGGCCGACAAAACGTGATCGAAGAGAAATCATTCGTTTTACTCGCATTCCCAAAGAGGAATAGTGCTGATGAATATCTTGCCGTTATCGAATCTTTCCTGACAGTATTGATGTACTGCCTAAAAAACTGCGCCGAGGCAAAAGATCGGGCCCTTCATAAACGCTTTTTACATCAGAGACAGAATACACTGCATCATGATCAAGCGCTTTAATTAGCCCGATAAGCTTGGGAACATTTCGCCTTTTTTCAACTATAAATAGAAGTTCAACTGGTATATCTTCACCCATATCACCATCGAATGAAATCACCTTAAACCCTTCCTTTCGTATCTTTTCTGCAAGAACATCACGATTGTATGATATGCAGCGGACAAGTTCATTCCCAATAGCAAAATGGCTTTCAATCCACATACCAACATAATTACCCACAGCAAAGCCCCCGGCATAGGCCAATGCGAGATACCACTGATCAAGGTTTGCAAAAACCTGACTTGCTGCAACTAACCAGATCATAATTTCAAAAAAACCAATACATGCAGCTAGGAACTTGTAACCACGAAATATTATAATAGTTCGAAATGTTCCAAGCGATACATCTGTAACACGAGCAAA
This sequence comes from Gammaproteobacteria bacterium, assembly GCA_047618295.1. Lineage (GTDB taxonomy): Bacteria > Pseudomonadota > Gammaproteobacteria > Eutrophobiales > Eutrophobiaceae > UBA7359. The sequence goes on from JBLHKL010000017.1 coordinate 25,409, forward strand.
AAAGATAATCGGTGCTAGCAAATAGGGGTATTCAGCCAAGAATTCAAACATAATATAAGACCAATTAGGAAGGACATCATACTCTACTGGCAAACATTAAATCTCTCCACCGATCTTTAAGAAAGAAATTGCCATCAATGACAGAATATGAGTTAGCTTATCTATTAATAAACATCATCTTACTAGTAAGGTTCTGATTATTATTTTCTTATTTGATGATCAGGCTATAAACTACTCGTGTTAATTTTATTTACGTCGATACCGTATGGAGATACTTATGAAGGCTGACGAAATTTGCCATGTGGAAATGACCTCATTCCATAATGTATTAGGTGATGAAAACTATCCGTTTGAAAAAGGTCGCTATTGGTTATACACCTCAAAAGTATGTCCTTTTGC
>JBLHKL010000018.1:0-24766 GCA_047618295.1 Gammaproteobacteria bacterium
AACATGATGATTTGATGGTGGCTGTTTTAAATTCCTCAAAGCTTAGCGAGCGCGTACGACAATTTCATTTTGCAGATGGCGATGATTGGCATGCAAATGATGCTGAAACGTCATTAATGTTATCTATAGCACCGGAAATGGTTAATACGTATGCCTTTGATATTGCTGATGACCCTGATCGTACTGACGGTCTGGTATTTTCACATCCAGTAAATCGTACCAGTAAAAATGGCGTTACAGGAAAACCCTCAGCGGCAACAAAAGAAAAAGGCGATAAGTTTTTTTCTTGGATGGTCGAAGACCTTTCTGAATTAATACAACGCGGTTTAACAGAACAAGCACCGCTATCCAGTTCTTATTTTAATTAATGAAGATCACTATCAAATGGACACAAAAACGAAACAGCATTTATTACCCAAAGATAAGTCTGATGATGAAATTTTAGCGATTCAAAAAGATTTAAAAGAAAAAGGTGTGCGTTATTGTATGGGTGCTTATGTTGATATCCATGGCATACCGAAAGGTAAGGTTGTGCCTATCGATCATCTACTACATATGGCACATGGTTCCGAACTGTATACCGGTTATGCATTAGATGGTCTTGGGCAGGCGCCAAATGATGATGAGATTGCATCTGTGCCTGATTTGGATCACATCATACAATTGCCTTGGGAGCCAAAGGTTGCATGGATGCCAGCGGATAATACCTTCAAAGGTGAACCGTATAAATTAAACACTCGCGTTGCTTTGAAGCAGCAATTAGAAGCAGCGGCTGACATGGGGTTTGGCTTTAATCTAGGTATTGAATGCGAAATATTTTTATTAAAGAAAAATGAGGACGGCAGTCTATCTGTGCCGCATGCCGATGATAAGTTAACCAAGCCTTGTTATGACTTGCGCGGGTTTATGGATAATTTCAATTGGTTAGATCGTATGGCAGAAACAATTAACGATTTGGGTTGGGATATTTATTCATTTGACCATGAAGATGCTAATGGTCAATTTGAATTTGATTTTAATTATGCCGATGCGTTGACGATGTGTGATCGACTCATATTCTTTCGTGAATTAGCTAAACGATATGCTGCTGATGAAGGATTGCTTGCGACAATGATGCCAAAACCGTTTAAAGATAAAACGGGGAATGGTGCACATTTCAATATGTCTCTCTTTGATCTCGCATCAGGTGAAAATGTCTTTGAATGTGACCCAAAAGACGATCCTCGTGGTTTAGGACTAACGCAAACAGGCTATTATTTTATTGGTGGAATATTAAAACACGGGCGCGCCTTATGCGCTACGTTTGCGCCAACCGTGAATAGTTATAAGCGTTTAGTACGCCAAGGTGCTATGAGCTACTTTACCTGGGCGCCGGTATTTAATTCTTACGGATCTAATAACCGAACTAATTCAGTACGTGTGCCGCTGGGTGGAGGACGTTGTGAGTCCCGCAATGCAGATGGTGCTGTGAATCCTTATCTTGCCGCTACTTTGGCATTAGCGGCTGGATTGGAAGGAGTTCGTGAAAAAATTGATCCGGGAAATCCTCAAGAAGACAACTTATATGAGTTAACGGACACAGAGCGCTTGGCACGAGGCATTGATTTCTTACCGCAAACTTTGGCTGAAGCAGTTACCGCCTTTGCTGAAGATGAATTGGTTGAATCTGTGCTAGGCAAAGAATTAAAACAGGAATTCATTCATTATAAAACTCAAGAGTGGGAAGAGTACCACCAAAATGTTAGTGCTTGGGAGATAGAAAGATACAGTCACTTGTTTTAAATTGATTACTAATATATTTTAATAAGACAAATGGATAACTAGGGTTCCGGCTTTTTACAAGCGACTGGTCCGAGAGTTATCGACCTTCTCAAAGGTTACACGGCGGGACAAAAGCCCGGGAGATGCAATACGCCAGCAATTGGCAATACATTTCAACGTGAAGTAATACTGGAGAGAAGCGTATGACAAGTAAATTTAAAAGAGTTTATAGCTCTAACCTCAAGTTCATCAATGAACAAATTCTGAATTTCATTCCTGCAGATAACAACAGGAGACTCTGTAATGGCTAACATATTCGCTGATAAAGAAAAAATGTATGAGGATGAGATCCTGGGTGGGGCACATTGGTCAATGCTAATGCGTAAAGGCACAACACTACGACTGATCGACAAAGATGGTGGTGCGAATGTAGGCATGTTGTTTTACAACCCAAACGATAAGCTTGAACGTTATAACGCACCCGATACTTTAAAATGTCAGCATACTTTTAAGCTTACAAAAGGACATTGTTTGTATTCTGATATGGGCAGGATTTTTTGCTCCATCATTGATGATAGCGTTGGTTGGCATGATACGATCGGTGGGAATTTGACTGACGCTAATATGAAAAAGAGATGGGATGTTAAGTCTTATCAAGAACAGCAAAATGACTGGACGCTCAGTGGCGAGCATTGTTTCTTAGTTGAATTAGTAAAACACGGATTAAACCAACGTGATATGGCAGCTAATCTAAATTGGTTTAGTCGTGTGTTTACTGATGCTGAAGGTAATTTGAATTTTGACCCAACAAATAGTAAAGCTGGCGATTATGTAGGCCTACGTTTTGAAATGGACACTCTAGTTTTATTGCATACCTGTCCGCACCCTTTAAATAGTGCGACTGACTACCCAAAGAAACCATTAATTTATCAGATTCATAAATCAGTACCAGTTACTAATGATGATTTTTGCATGAATTCCAGGCCTGAGAATCAACGCGGTTTTCAAAACAACGCTATCTATCATCTGCAGGGGGGGGAACTAATATGATTAAAGAAAGTTCTCTTGCCGCTGATTCTGCGGTGTACAGTCAAGTTGTAGGTGCAGGTGATTATTGGATGCGTGTTGTTAATCAAGGTCAGACCTTACGTATTCTTGATTTAGAAGGTAATCAAGCGGCGGATACATTATTTTATAACGCACATGATGTGGCCGAACGTTATTCTGCTATCGACACTATTCGTGAACAAGGAAACGTGTATTTAACTGCAGAGTCAGAATTGATATCCAATCATGGCAATACTTTACTGGAAATCGTTGCCGATACTTGTGGGCGACACGATACGCTTGGCGGTGCCTGTGCAACTGAATCAAACACAGTGCGTTATGCGCTAGAAAAGAAGTGCATGCATGCCTGCCGTGATAGCTGGCTATTGGCAGTCGCAGAGCATCCAGAGTTTGATATGAGCAAACGGGATATAACACATAATATAAATTTCTTTATGAATGTACCCGTCACAGCAGAAGGTGGATTAACCTTTGAAGATGGTATATCGGACGCGGGTAAGTATGTAGAGCTGACAGCAAAGATGGATGTCATCGCATTGATATCGAATTGCCCGCAACTGAATAACCCTTGCAATGCCTACAATCCAACGCCTATTGAGGTATTGATCTGGGATCAATAAATAATACGCTCATGCAATCAATAGAAGTTTTAAAACCGGGTATACAAACTACGGTTCAAGATTACCCCGGCAGAATAGGCTACTGGAATGTTGGCGTGCCACCATCAGGCCCAATGGATAATCGAGCTTTCCAATTAGGCAATCAAATTTTGGGTAATGATAAAACTGCGGCAGGCTTAGAAATTACCTTGGTTGGTCCAGAATTAAAATTTCACGCTGAGACTATTATTTGTCTTACCGGTGCACCTGTGCGGATGATGTTAAATGGTGTCTCAATGTCACAGTGGAACGCTATTCGTGTTAAAGCAGGGAGTATTCTCAAGATAGAATCAATCATCGTTGGTATGCGTGCCTATTTGTGTTTTAAAAATGGTTTGAATATTGACCCATATTTAAATAGTAAAGCGACATTTACCTTAGGAAAATTTGGTGGATATCAGGGTAGGGCGCTTGAAAAAGAAGATGCGTTATTTCTTAATGAAGAGTCAAAATATAGACCTTGCGAGATCATTGACCATCAATTGATTCCTGAATACAAAAATGAATGGTCTATCCGTGTGATATATGGCCCGCAAGGTGCACCAGATTTTTTTACTGTTGAAGATATAAGGTCTTTTTTTAAAACAGATTGGGAAGTTCACTATAACTCTAGTCGCACCGGTGTGCGTTTAATCGGGCCAAAACCAAAGTGGGCACGTGATGATGGCGGTGAGGCAGGGTTACACCCCTCGAACCTTCATGATAACCCTTACGCTGTAGGTACAATAGATTTTACTGGAGACATGCCGGTTATATTAGGCCCAGATGGCCCCAGTTTAGGCGGCTTTGTTTGTCCAGCCACAATTATAAATGCTGATTTATGGAAGATGGGGCAATTAAAACCCGGGGATATAATACGTTTCATTCCTATTAGCATTGAACAGGCGAATGCATTAGAAAAAACACAGCTACGAGAAATTGAAACCTTAAAATACATCTCTTCCCCAGAAACGGTATCCATAAAACCGGAAAGTGCAGTTTGTCGTCACATTACAACTAACAATGAAAGACCGGATGTCGTTTATCGTTTATCAGGTGAAGATAATATCTTGGTTGAATACGGTGAAATGACGCTTGATTTAGCGCTTAGATTAAGGGCTCATCTTTTAATGGAATGGGTCAAAGAGAATATTAATGATGGCATCATTGACCTAACGCCCGGGATTCGTTCTTTACAGGTTCATTTTGATAATAAAGTTATTAATACTAATAAGCTCATTGATGTCTTGGTATCAGCTGAAGACGAAATAGAAGACATTGATAAAGTACGTATTCCTTCGCGGATAGTGTATTTGCCTTTAAGTTGGAATGACCCATCAACTCAAAAGGCAATAGATATCTATATGCAGTCGGTACGAGATGATGCGCCATGGTGTCCGAGCAATCTTGAGTTCATTCGAAGAATTAACGGATTGCAGAGCGTTGCTGAAGTAAAAAAGATCGTCTTTAATGCCAGTTATTTAGTGATGGGACTGGGCGATGTATATCTTGGTGCTCCCGTTGCAACACCGCTTGATCCTAGGCATCGTTTGGTAACAACAAAATATAACCCAGCTCGAACATGGACTCCTGAAAATGCAGTTGGTATTGGTGGTGCCTATATGTGTGTTTATGGCATGGAAGGTCCGGGTGGTTATCAATTTGTTGGGCGTACTTTACAGATGTGGAATAAGGGTGTGAATAATATTGATTTCCACGGTGATAAGCCTTGGCTTTTACGTTTCTTTGATCAAATTCGTTTCTTTCCCGTTACTGAAGATGAATTAAAAAAAATACGACATGATTTTCCAAGCGGTGATTACAACTTAAAAATTGAAGAAACTATTTTGGACTATGGCGCATACAAAACATTTCTAAAGAAGAATAAAACGGAGATAGAGCGATTTAAGTTAAAGCAGCAAGATGCATTCGAAGCAGAACGCCAACGATGGATCGAAACGGGCGAATTAAATAAATAATTAGAAAGTGATCTCATAACTATGACTCAAAAAAAATATTCATTAAACATAACTGAACTCCATGAACGATATAGAAATGGTTTATTAAGCCCGGAGGTATTGATTGCAGATATAACAAAAAACATTAAGTCTTTTGAAGATTACAATATCTGGATTCATCTGCTTAATGAAGATGAACTAGAAGTTTATATTTCAAATTTACAAGGGAAGGGACCGGACGATTTGCCGTTATATGGAATACCCTTTGCGATAAAAGATAATTTAGATCTGGTTGGTGTGCCGACAACGGCAGCTTGTCCCGAGTTTAGTTATATTCCGGAAGAGAATGCCTTTGCTGTGCAACTATTAATCGATGCAGGGGCAATACCCGTCGGCAAAACAAACCTGGATCAATTTGCAGCAGGTTTAGTTGGTACACGTTCTCCTTATGGTGCAGTTAAGAACGCCTTTGATCCGGCATATGTTTCCGGTGGTTCAAGTTCTGGTTCTGCTGTTGCTGTTGCTCTAGGGCAAGTGAGTTTTTCCTTAGGTACAGATACTGCCGGATCTGGACGAGTGCCTGTTGCATTTAATAATCTTGTTGGGTTAAAACCAACAAAAGGCAGGATAAGTACTTCAGGGCTTGTCCCAGCCTGCCGAAGTCTGGATTGTATTAGTATCTTTGGGCTTAACCCGGATGATGTTGCTACTGTATTCGATATAGTTGATTGTTATGACCCTGCTGATATCTATTCACGTATTAGCAATGATCGAACAGAGAAAAAAAAATATAAGGTAGGTGTACCAGACAGTTCATTTCTTAAGTTCTTTGGCAATGAAGAATATGAAAAATTATTTGATGGTTTTGTTAATAGAATCTCTAGTGAAACATTTGACGAAGGGAATAAGACTAAAGAAAAGTATGATGTTGTTAAAATAGATTTTACGCCCTTCATAAAGACGGCCAACTTACTTTATCAAGGGCCTTGGTTGGCCGAACGTTATGCAGCGATAGACGATTTAATTGAAAACAACCCAGACGCATTATTTTCAGTTACTAAAGATATTGTTTTGCCTGCAAAAGACATTGGTGCTGTAGAAACATTTAAGAAGCTTTATGAACTTCAAGCACTGAAGAAAGAGGCGGATAAAATATTAGAACAAGTTGATTTTGTTGTAACACCAACAACAGGAACAAAGTATAGAATTGATGCGGTTAATGATGAACCTATTCAACTTAATTCTAATCTCGGTTATTACACTAATTTTATGAACTTGTTGGATTACGCTGCGATAGCTATCCCTGCCGGGTTTGATAAAGATAAATTTCCATTTGGCGTAACGTTGTTTAGCGATGCCTTCACTGATCATGATTTGTTAGAACAGGCAACAAAGTTACTAGATGGAAAACCTAACAAGATGGGAGCAACTGATTTTGAATGGTTGCCAAAAGAAGTTTCTAATACAGGTAATCAAGATGAAGCGACTATTGATATAGCGGTTTGTGGAGCGCATTTATCAGGCATGCCATTGAATCATCAACTAACTGACAATAATGCAGTTCTAATCGAAGCAACAAAAACGGAAGCTGCTTATAAATTATATGCACTTGCAGGAGGACCACCACTGCGTCCTGGTTTAGTAAAAGATAGTGATAATGGAAAACCGATAGAGGTAGAAGTTTGGCGTATGCCATTAACGAATTTTGGAAAATTCATGATAAATATTCCATCGCCATTAGGGATTGGTAAAGCTATTCTTGAAGGTGGTCAAGAAGTGAATAGTTTTATTTGCGAGTCTTACGGAATCGTTGATGCAATAGATATTACTGATTTTGGTGGTTGGCGTAATTATATTAAGCAGTGTTAGTGTGTTTCAGCAATAGAGTATTAAGAAGTTATTGTGATTCTATTTACTCTACTTCCTTTCCATTAAGTTGATCTTCTATTTCAATGAGTTTTTTCTGCAGCGTATCTAGCTTAGCGCGTGTTCGCTGTAATAAGGCAGTTTGAATATCGTATTCTTCACGGGTAACCAAATCCATTTTGGATAAGCTAGCACTTAATGTTGTGCGTAAATTGTTTTCAATTTCTTTCTTAAAACGAGATAGATCATCAGGAACTAGTTTGCTTGCCTGTTGAATAAACTCTTCTATGTGTTCTTTATTTATCATTTCTATTGTCGAACTCTTAAGTTTCGTTGCAGGAAATATATTTGCTTAACAACGATTATTTTAACATACCTGACAACGAATAAATCATGCTCGATTAAAGTGCGAATAGATATTTTATGCTTTTTTACAGTGCAAAAAACATAAAGCAACATCGATTTTTTTTAACAATAAAAAATATTATTGAATAGTTAACTAATTGAAATACATAGGTAATAATTGGTTTTAGTGGTTTTTAAATGTTGTGGCATAGAAGCTGCAATGACTAGAAATAGTTATTTTGGCTTACTGCTTTTAAAGCATTTTTATTTTTAATTGAGGATTTAAAAATCATGAAGAAATTCACAACCGCGCTTGTTGCAAGTGCACTTATATTTGGCTCATCTGTAGCTAATGCGGATATGGCTACTTGGTTCGCAGAAACGGAAATAGCGGCCAGCGTTAGACTTGCTACTGACTATCAGTTTTATGGTGCATCACAAACAAGTGGCTCAGGTGGTAACGATGAAGGTACCACAATTCAAGGTGGTTTCGATATCACTTGGTTTACAATAGATGCCATAGGCGCTGATGTTTACTCTGGTGTGTTTGGTGCTAACGTCGAGTGGGGCCGTGGCACCAATGATCCAGTTTCACTTGAGTTTACTCACTACCATGGGTTAGCGGGTGAATCCATTGGAACCTCTGGTATTTCCTGGGATGTTGGCGGTATTAATTATACCTATCCTAACCAGGATGCAGATCAGGGTTTTACAGATGACTTTGACTACTGGGAATTTTACGGTGTGTTCGGTTATGGCTTTGCAGACGTGATGTTTGAGCCTTCAGTAAGTGTTGGTTATTACTATTCACCAGAATGGTTTGGATTTGGCGATGCAAGTCACCACATTCCAGTAAGCGTAGACTTTTCATTGCCTTATGGAATTGGTTTAAACGCGTTCTTTGGCCACCTGTCTCTCGACTTCAGTGATGCTAACTTAGCGGCTCAAACCACCGGCGCCGGTGGAACTGCTGATGAATATCAGTACTTTGGTGTTGGACTTAGTAAGACTATCTTAGGCGTTGATGTCGATGCCTCTTACACTGCGTTGTCAAGTGATAATGACTGTGCTCTTGTCCAGACTGGTAATATTGGTGGTTCACAGTGTGGTGGTTTCATTTTTGGCGTGTCTAAATCATTCTAATAATTTAATTGCAGAATTAAATTTTGTATAAATCAAAGCGGCCTAAGGGCCGCTTTTTTTATTTATATGATTAGGGATATCTTTTCTTCAATCTAAAAATAATTTTTCTATTAATTTTAAATCATTACCAAGAAGTAAATTGATAGTTCTGTCCATGTTTTAAATACCAATATTTTGCTATCTAACTATTAACTTGTTTGTCTATATTCGCACTGAATAAGAGACGCACATAAATCATGCAATCCATTTTTATCAGCACCATAGTTGTGCATTTTTAGAAAAATAATAACTTAAAAAAAAGTCTAAAACAAAGTTAACTTATTGTATTTAATAGAAATTAAAGCTTTGGCATGGATGCTGCAATTGCACCTGTATTACACAGTTCCATGCGTGTTTTCGTTAAGTGCAATAACACATAAGGACAGTTGTAAACATATCTCATGGATTAACAGTTTTTATCTATGGCATGTAAAACAATGTTGACGCTATGAATGAAAATAGCAGCGGCATGATCAACCATTTGGGAGATTAAAAATGAAATTGGTAACAGCAATCATCAAGCCATTTAAATTGGATGATGTAAGGGAAGCACTATCAGAAATCGGTGTGCAAGGAATGACGGTAACTGAAACAAAAGGTTTTGGCCGTCAAAAAGGGCATACGGAATTATATCGAGGTGCAGAATATGTCGTCGACTTCTTGCCAAAAATTAAATTGGAAGTTGCCGTCTCTGATGAAAAGGTCGAAGAAGTCGTTTTATCGATAACTAAGGCAGCGGGCACCGGAAAAATAGGTGATGGCAAAATTTTTGTTACAACAATAGAACAAGTAGTTCGTATTCGTACCGGTGAAACCGGTGATGAAGCCCTTTAGTAAATAATATTCCTGGAGATAAGAGATGGAAAATAATATTTTCGAATTACAGTACGCCATGGATACGTTTTACTTCCTGGTCTGTGGTGCACTGGTTATGTGGATGGCCGCCGGTTTCGCAATGTTGGAAGCCGGTTTAGTTCGTTCAAAGAATACAACTGAAATTTTAACAAAGAACGTCGCGTTGTTTGCGATTGCTTCAACGATGTACATGGTTTGTGGTTATGACTTTATGTATGGCGGTGGACTATTTCTGTCAGGTGTAGAAACAGTGGGCAATCTTGATGTTGCTGGAGCATTAGCCGCATCTGCTGAAAATGGTTTTGATGGCGACTCGGTATATTCCGGTGCATCAGACTTTTTCTTTCAGGTTGTCTTCGTCGCAACAGCAATGTCGATTGTGTCGGGTGCCGTTGCTGAACGTATGAAACTTTGGGCATTCCTTGCCTTCGCAGTTGTTATGACCGGTCTTATTTATCCTTTAGAAGGTGGCTGGACTTGGGGTGGTAACTCTGTATTTGGTTTATACGATTTAAACTATAGTGATTATGCAGGGTCAGGTATCGTGCATTTGGCTGGTGCAACTGCTGCATTAGCAGGTGTATTAATTCTCGGTCCACGCAAAGGTAAGTATACGAAGGATGGCAAAGTCCGCGCTATACCGGGTGCAAATCTTCCTCTAGCTACTTTGGGTACATTTATTCTTTGGATGGGCTGGTTCGGTTTTAATGGTGGTTCAACACTGAAATTGGGTGGAATCGCAGTTGCTAACGAAGTGGCTTATGTCTTTCTTAATACTAATGCAGCAGCAGCAGGTGGTTTAATCGCTGCTTTAATAGTCGCTAGACTGATGTTCGGTAAAGCTGATTTAACTATGGCACTTAATGGTGCATTGGCTGGTTTGGTTGCAATTACTGCAGAACCTGCTGATCCAACCGCATTACAAGCGACCTTGATTGGTGCGGCCGGTGGTGCACTAGTTGTCTTCAGTATTATCACGATGGATAAACTCAAGATTGATGATCCTGTTGGCGCTATCTCAGTGCATGGCGTTGTAGGTATTTGGGGTATCTTTGCAGTACTGATTACTGATGCTGATGCGACATTTAGCGGGCAGCTCATTGGTATGTTAACTATCTTTGTCTGGGTCTTTGCTGCAAGTCTAATAACCTGGTTAGTGATTAAAACTATCATGGGTGTCAGGGTCAGTGAAGATGAAGAAATGGAAGGTGTCGACATCAGTGAATGTGGACAAGAGGCCTATCCTGAATTCACTTCCTCATCAGGTATGTCAACAAGCTAAGCTCTAGATTTAAATAAACCAACGGCGGGCGCTTAATGCGCCCGTTTTTAATTACATGGATGTAATGTATGACGCGAGAGGACAGGAAATCTGAAGCGGCGATGTACATGGATGTAATGTATGCCGGGAGAGGACAGGAAGTCTGAAACGACGATGTACAGGATGCTGCGGGGGCATGGATGTGCAGGAGCAGCGTACTATGGATAGTCATGGTAGAAAAAACACATCCTCGACATTTCTAACATCCATGTTGATCATTCAAGTTCCAAACGCCAACAGTAGGCGCTTTAGGCGAATCCTAAGTGTCTACATCCCTGTATACAATATCGGTTGAACATGATCTACTGACAAGATATTTATCTCCTGTCTCTTTGATATCCATGTTGAACATTTATGATTTAACTTGGTGCAATCCACATTTATTTGCACTTATTAAGTGCAAATAACTGCAATTTGAATATGTATAAAAGAGATTTAAAATTATAAGTCCTTGTCACAGTTGCTAAAAACTTATTTGGCATAATACCTGCGTTTACGAATGCACCAAATTGTAAATATTGTTAGTCTTGTTAGCCCAAAAACGTGCATTAACTGTAATTACTACTTAAAGAGGATTTGTTATGAAGATGATTGCTGCGGTTATTAAGCCTTTCAAACTAGATGATGTTCGAGAGGCTTTATCAGAAATAGGTGTTCAGGGCATGACGGTGACTGAAACGAAAGGATTTGGCAGACAAAAAGGCCATACAGAATTATATCGAGGCGCAGAATATGTCGTCGATTTTTTACCAAAGATTAAAATTGAAGTTGCGGTCAGTGATGACAAGGTGAATGACGTTATAGAGGCAATCACAAAATCAGCAAATACAGGCAAGATTGGTGATGGCAAAATTTTTGTTTCATCACTAGAACAAGTTGTCCGTATTCGCACAGGTGAAACAGGCAGCGAAGCACTTTAGATATAAATTATAAAAATAGATATTTCATATAACAGCATTGCATACGGGGAAAATTGAATGAGTCGCGCTTTATTATTTTTAGTTACATTATGTCCAAGCATCGTGTTTGCGGATGAATTAAATAGTGGTGATACAGCGTGGATTTTAACGTCTACGGCGTTGGTTCTATTTATGACCTTGCCTGGCTTAGCCTTATTTTACTCTGGATTAGTTCGCGCAAAAAATGTTTTGTCAGTCTTGATGCAGTGTTTTGCTATAGCTTGCATGGTCTCTATTCTGTGGATGGTGGGTGTTTATGGTCTGGCCTTTGGTGATGGAGGGTCGATAAACAAGATAATTGGTTTCGGTAATTTCATGATCTCTGATATCAAATTAGAGAGTATGAGCGGCACAATTCCTGAAATGGTTTTTTTCATGTTTCAGATGACCTTTGCGATTATTACACCTGCATTGATAGTGGGTGCTTTTGCCGAGAGAATGAAGTTTTCTGCAGTACTCTGGTTTAGTGCAATTTGGTTAGTCTTGGTTTATGCACCTGTTTGCCACTGGGTTTGGGGTGGGGGATGGTTAAGTGATATGGGATTTATGGATTTTGCCGGTGGTGCGGTTGTACATATTAATGCTGGTGTTGCAGCATTGGTAGCGGCAATAGTCATTGGCAACAGAAAGGGTTTTCCTCAAACGCCAATGCCTCCGCATAATATGACGATAGTGGTTACGGGTGCTGCAATGCTTTGGGTCGGATGGTTTGGCTTCAATGGTGGAAGTGCACTAACAGCCGGATCAGGAGCGGGCATGGCAATAGCAGTGACCCATATCTCTGCAGCAGCTGGGTCTATAGCCTGGATGATGTGTGAGTGGGTTAAATTTCAGAAACCAAGTGTGCTTGGTATCGTCACCGGCATGGTTGCGGGATTAGGCACAATTACACCTGCATCGGGTTACGTTGGCCCAGTAGGCGGTCTTGTTATCGGCCTATTGTCCGGTGTGGTTTGCTTTTTTGCGACACAATATATTAAGCGTGTACTGAAGATCGATGATTCATTAGACGTATTTCCAGTACATGGTGTTGGGGGAATTCTCGGCACATTATTAACAGCGGTCTTTTATGCGAACTCATTTGGTGGTTTAGCAACTGATGAAGCGTATTCAATTGTTTCTCAATTAGGTGTGCAGGCATTAGGAGTAGTTGCCACTATCGTTTGGTGTGGTGTTATAACCTATGCATTGCTTAAATTGATCGATATGCTTATTGGGTTACGTGTCGATGAAGACGAAGAAACGGAAGGCCTTGATCTCGTTCTGCATAATGAGCGCGGTTATAATATGTAGATAATTCTCGCTTGATTGCCTGGTTTTCAGGCAATCAAGCGAACCTGGAGTTTTCTTTCAAACAAACCGCACCATATATTTATAAAAATCACTCTAAAATGTGTTGCCATTAATTTACTATGGCTCTCATTTTGTATTTAAATTAGTCATGATATCCTGTTTGAATTTAGTCTCCTTTTTAATACAAATTCAGTATTGAGCTATTCAATATGAATTTGTGTATTTAAATATTTCTACTCAACGCTTACAATTGGTATTCTATTGAGTTGATAATAAGAATTTGTTTAAGGAAAATACCTAAATGCCTGATCTCGTTGAAAAAATTTTATTAAAATCATTTGTACCGCCAAGCGCGTTAAACGCTGAAAACTTTCAAGAGTTGGCTGGCAAGACATTTGTCGAAGATGTCTCAGCAGGCAAGGCTATTTTTAAAGAAGGCGACACTGATAGACAATCAGTATATTTGCTTGATGGACAGGCTGAGATTTCATCAAGTGCAGGTGAAACCAAGATTGTTTTAGCCGGTTCAGATATAGCTAAACACCCGCTTGTAAATCAACAACCCCGGAAGCATACAGCGATGGCCAAGGTCGATTCAAAAGTAATACGAATTGATAGTGATTTACTCGATATTTTGCTTACCTGGGACCAGTTGTCAGGTATTGAAGTCGATGAAATTCAAGTTGATGAAGGTGATGATGGTGAAGATGATGATAGTGATGGCGATTGGATGACGCGCATCCTGCAGTCCAAGGCCTTTCTTCAAATACCACCAGCAAATATACAGGCCTTATTCATGCGCGTTGAGGAAATCCCTATGAAGGCAGGTGATGCTGTTATTAAACAGGGTGAAGATGGTGATTATTATTACATCATAAAGCATGGTAAATGTAAGGTTACACGTAATTCAAAAACGGGTTCAGAATTGACCTTGGCTACACTAGGCGATGGCGACGCTTTTGGAGAAGAAGCTCTACTCTCAGAAGCAAAAAGAAATGCTAACATCATCATGACAACAGATGGATCGATAATGCGCTTATCGAAAGAAGATTTTAATGAGCTATTAAAAGAACCCATGTTAAGTTGGGTCACTAATGAAGAAGCAGATGCCTTGGTTAAGGATAAAGGTGCAGTCTGGCTAGATGTCAGGTTAGACAGTGAGTTTAAGAACGCAAATATCGAAGGCAGTATTAATATTCCACTCTTTATGTTGCGACTAAAAGCACAATCGCTCGATTCACAAAAAGAATATATTCTTTATTGTAATAGTGGTCGTCAAAGTTCAGCTTGTGCTTATTTACTGAGTGAGCGTGGCCTATTGGTTCATTGTCTCAAAGGCGGTTTGGTAGAGCGATCAAGTGGCTAATACAATTTTTATTGAATCAATAATATTGTTTTAATAATTTATTGTGACAGGTGACTTTAGACTGGATCGTTCTGTATCAAATTATGCAGTATTTGGTAATCCGATAAAACACAGTAAATCGCCTCAAATTCATTCTCTTTTTGCCAAGCAAACGGGTATAGCACTTCGTTACCAATCTATAGAAGTACCCACAGATAAGTTCGACGGGTATGTAGACTTATTTGCATCTCAGGGAGGCCTTGGCTTAAATATAACAGTACCTTTTAAAGAAGAGGCCCATTCATTTTGCACATCATTAACTCAACGTGCTGAGCTATGTGGTTCGGTTAATACGATTCGCTTTGATGAGCAGTTAAATAGTTTTGGTGATACCACCGATGGGCGAGGTTTTATTAATGATTTGAGAATAAATCATCAGATTAATATTAAGGATAAAGCCGTGCTGATTTTAGGTGCTGGAGGCTCAGTAAAAGCAATTCTTGAGCTTTTATGCGAGCAACAAGCTGCTCAAATTATTATTGCGAACCGCACCGTTTCTCGTGCTGAAGAATTAGCAGAAAAATTTTCTAAGTTAGGGAATATTACCGCATGCTCATATTCAGATTTAGCAACACAATCATTTGATTTGATTGTTAATGGGACTTCACTAAGCTTAATGGGAGAACTCCCCGCTATCCCAGGGTCAGTGATCAATAAAAACACCTGCTGTTATGATTTAATGTATTCAGATACAGCTACGGTATTCATGCGATGGGCCACTGAGCTTGGCGCAGCAAAGGTCATGGATGGTTTGGGTATGTTGGTTGAGCAAGCTGCTGAATCGTTCTTAATCTGGCACGGGGTGAAGCCTGAGACTATCTCAGTGATCAACGCCCTTAAAAAGTAAAATTAAATCAGAATAAATCGTGGGGTCATATCTAAAGGCCATGAATGTTATCCATCAAATCAGGCAACCAGGTTACTAGGCCAGGTACCAATATAATTATAATTATTGTGACAACCTGTAGTAGAACAAATGGAATAATACCGGAGTAAATATCCTGAATACGAACTTCTTCGGGTGCAACGGCCTTTAAGTAAAATAATGAGAATCCAAAAGGCGGCGTAAGAAACGAAGTTTGAAGATTGATAGCAATTAATACAGCGAACCAGAGTAGGTCGACACCAAATTGATTAGCAATCGGTGCAAGGATGGGGATCACAATAAAACAAATCTGTAGAAAATCGAGGAAAAATCCAAGCACAAAGATCAAAAGCATGCTAACAAATAAGAATCCCCACATGCCACCGGGCAGATTAGACATAATATCTAATACAAGGCTATCTCCCCCCATTCCCCTGAAGACAAGACCAAAAGCCGTAGCACCGATTAAAATCATAAAGACCATGCTGGTTAGCTTTGTTGTTTGTTGCATTGAGTCGATCAGATTTCTCAGTGTTAATCTTTTGTGCAGGACAGCCAGTATAAGTGCGCCTATGGCACCGACGGCAGCCGATTCAGTTGGTGAGGCAATACCAAAAAAGATTGAACCTAATACCGCCAAAATCAGGATTAGTGGTGGGAACAGAGTAGTCAGTATCCTCAGGTAACTAAGTTCATCTGACGCGGTGCTAAGTGCTGGTGCAGCGGCAGGTTTGTACCATGAATAAATAAGAATATAGAGTATAAACAAGGATACAAGCATAAAACCGGGTATCACTGCGCCCATAAACAAACGACCCACAGGCACACCCATAACATCACCTAAAAGTATCAATATGATGCTCGGGGGAATTATTTGGCCAAGCGTTCCTGATGCTGCGATAGTCCCTGCTGCCAGTGGTACAGAATAATTGTGTTTTAACATTGTCGGTAAGGCAATAATTCCCATGGTTACTACCGTTGCGCCAACAACACCTGTCGTCGCCGCTAGCATCGCTCCAACAATAACTATTGAAAGCGCCAGACCACCGTTTAATTTTCCGCAAAGTTTTCCCATTGTTTCTAACAGGTCTTCAGCCAGACCAGATCGATCCAGAACGACACCCATGAAGACAAACAATGGGACTGCTATCAGGGTAAAGTTAGTCATGATTCCCCAAATGCGAAGGGGTAATAAATTGAAAAAATCAAAACCGAGAAAAATACTGCCAAAGGCTAGCGCTACGGCACCCAAGGTAAAGGCAACAGGGTAGCCCAACAGCAACAAGACCATTAGGGCAACAAACATCATTATGATCCAGAATGTCATTGGCTTTTTTCCAGTGCTTGTGTCAGTTTTTTTATGGTCTCTGCAATACCCTGAATTAATACCAGACAAAAACCTGCAGGGATCATGCATTTAATTAGCCAACGCAAAGTTAAACCACCTGGGTCGGGTGAAGCTTCATTATGTATATAGGCTTGGGAGACAAAAGGCCAAGCACTGATGATGATCAATAAACAAAATGGAATCAGAATAAATATTGAGCCAAATACATCAATCCAGGCACGATGTTGATCGGACAAGAATTTACTTCTGTAAAATATATCGAGCCGGACATGTTCATCATGTTTAAGGGTATACGCAGCACCGATAAGAAAAATGACTGAGAATAGATGCCATTCCAATTCTTGTATTCCTATCGAGCCACTTCGGAATAGATAACGCATTGATACGTCATAGCCAACTAGTAAAACAAGAGTGATTATCAACCATGATGTGCACATCCCGGTATATTCGGTAAATGCATCAATTTTTGAGGTGAATCTGCCTAAGATGTTTTTCAATTTTTTCTTGTTGTTAGCATCAATATGGACGGCAGAGTATAAACTATAGAGATGAAAAAGCAGAACAGGTCTGTGAATACTTACTAAGAGGACATCTGCTGCAAGTTATTACTACAAATTCGGCTATATTGATAATTTATGCACAGATTTTGAGACTCTAGATAGGGCTCGAATGAGCAATAAGCCTTATACGCCTGAAAGCCTATAGCCTATAGCCTACGTGTATCTATATGAATATTATATGAATTAATAATTTAGAGTAATATTTAATACGCTTTTAATAAAATGAGATGCCATTAGTGACGATAATTTGACTAGAAAATATTCACAGAGTTATCCACAGGTTTATAAGCTGTTGATTTTCATATGATGATAACAATTAGCGAGTTTTACAAAGTCGGAAATCTCTAGGTTTTCAGCACGAATTTCTGGCGCAATACCGGCACTTCTGATTGTTGACTCATCCAGATATTTTCTTAGTGAGTTTCGTATAGTCTTTCGTCGCTGTGAAAAAGATTCCCTCACAATAACTTTTAAACTGTCATGATCTGACAGTTCATATCTAGGATGCGGCAAGGGGGTTAGTTTTATTATTGCGGAATCAACTTTTGGACTAGGAGTGAATGCTGCCGGTTTAACGACAAAAAGCGACTCAACGTCACAATAGTATTGCAGCATTATTGATAAGCGCCCATATTGTTTGTTTCCACTATTTGCACATATTCGATCGACAAGCTCTTTTTGCAACATGAACGTCATATCTTTAATACGTTCTCGGTATTGCAATAGATGAAATAAAATAGGTGTGCTGATGTTATAAGGTAGGTTTCCTACAATGCGTAAATCAGTGTGGTCAAATGAATTGAAATCTAGATTCAACGCATCTGCCACATGGATCGTTAAACGCTTTTCATTTCCGAAGTTCGTCTTTAATCCAGCAGCGAGGTCTTTGTCTATTTCTATGACATTGAGTTTTTCTACACGGTTAAGTAAAGGTAATGTTAGCGCACCTTTACCAGGACCAATTTCGATAATATGGTCATGTTCCTGAGGATTGATAGAATCTACGATACGCTGAATTACAGACTGGTCATGTAAGAAGTTTTGGCCGAAACGTTTTCGAGCACGATGATTATCAGAGTTCATCTACAGTTTCAGGTGTATTGATTAAATTTGCTGTATTTAATTGATGTTGTGCTAATTCGTTTGCCATGTTTATCGCGGCTAATAGACTGCCACATTCAGCTTTACCGGTCCCGGCAAGATCCAATGCTGTTCCATGATCCACCGATGTCCTGATAATGGGCAGACCAAGCGTGATATTGACAGCCTCGCCAAATCCAAGTGTTTTGAGTACCGGTAGCCCTTGATCATGGTACATACAAATAAACACGTCTGTGTTATTTCGTATTTCAGACCTAAAAGCCGTATCAGCGGGTAATGGTCCTGTGATTGCGTGTCCTTGTTTTATATATTCGTCTATTACGGGTGAGATAATTGTGATTTCTTCGATTCCAAGGTGCCCGCCTTCGCCAGCATGAGGGTTTAAGCCGCAAACAGTAATTCTAGGATTTGTAATGCCAAATCGATGCTGCATCTCATCGATAACAATACGGATAGTCTTTTCAACTCTTTCTGACGTTATTGCATCAGGAACATCACGCAAGGCTAAATGAGTTGTAACCAATGCTACACGTAATCCCGGGCATGCAAGTAACATTACAGGTAACACATCACCACATCGCTTGGCAAAATACTCGGTATGGCCACTAAAGTTTATCCCGGCATCATTAATAATAGATTTTTGGATGGGCGCTGTGACAATGGCATCATAGTTTTTTGTTAAACATTCGCGTGATGCTTTATCAAGTAACTCAAGAACATAGTTTGCATTACGAGTATCCAATTCGCCTGGAACACAAGCTGCATTTAATTTAACCGGGATGACTCTTAACGATTTAAGTTTATTTGAATGTTGAGAATCATCAGTATTTGATACCGTGTGAATTTCTAAAGGGAGAGATAAATATTTTGCACGTTCTATAAGTAGTTCAGTATCACCAATTATAGTCAGGTTATATTGATGATTAACTTGGGCCAGTTTTATTATTAAATCGGGGCCAATTCCAGCAGGCTCACCGCTCGACACTAAAATACGAGGTTTTTTTTCACTCATGTTTCATCTAGACGGTATTCGACATAGGCTTCATCTCGAAGTTGTCGGGTCCAGCTTTGCATAGCCTCTTCCAGTTTTCGATTTCTAATGGCAAATCGGGCCTTGCCACGTTTTACACTTTCGCTATTATCATATTCTCGACGTTCTAGGACCTCAAGGATATGCCACCCATAATCAGTTTTAAAAGGCTTGCTGACTTGGCCTGGTTCAATACTATCCATCATTTTTTGAAATTCCGGCACTAAAGCACCTGGTGTTTGCCAACCCAGATCGCCGCCCTTAATAGCACTCCCTGGATCATCAGAGTTACCTTTAGCTAATAATGTAAAGTCGTCCCCATTTTCAATGCGAACCTTTAATTGTTCCGCTTTATTTCGTGCCTGTTTGCTAGTAATTAGATCATCTGGTTTTATTAATATATGTCTTGCATGCGTTTGTTGGACGATATTTTTCTCATCACTGCGAATATCAGATATCTTAATAATATGAAAGCCACTGGGACTCTGAATTAATTCACTGATATCACCCTTTTCCATATCGGGTAGATAGTCAGCGAATAACGATGGCACATCTTCCAGTTTACGCCAGCCCAAATCGCCACCCTTTTCTGCATTTCCTCCGTCAGAAATAGTTTTTGCAGTATCGGTAAAGTCTGCACCTGACAAAAGATCTTCACGTACTTGACTCGCAACTTGACGAACTTGTGCAATTTCATCAGGTGTAGCTGCTGAAGGTAATGCTAGTAATATGTGAGCGATTTGGACTTCGGTTTGAGTAGTCCCCTGAAATTCCTGATTTACCAGAAAATTATCAATCTCTTTTTCTGTGACAACAATACGATTTTCAACTTGTCGTTTGCGTAACTGGCTCAATGTTATTTCATTACGGATGTCTTCTCGAAACTGTTCGTAGTTATACCCATCCTTTTCAAGAATTTCGCGAAATTGACTTAATGACACTTGGTTTTCGGCGGCGATATTACTGATAGTCCGATTTAGATACGCGTCATCTACCTTGACGCCGGTTCTTGTAGCTATCTGTAATTGGATACGGGTTTGAACCATTTTATCCAATACTTGACGCTCGAGAATTGATGCAGGGGGTAATTGAGTACCCTGTTGTTCTAATTGACCTCGTACAGTTCGTATCTTTGTTTCCAGTTCACTTTGCATAATCACGTCGTCATTGACGATGGCAACAATACGATCAAGTGGCACATAGGCATGCACATTTGACTGAAATAAAAATAGGGTAAATAACCCCAACATAAAATGTTGGGGTCTAATCTGGGAAAGTCTAAAATTCACTCTGGTAACCGGGGATCTGTTGTTTTAAGAAGTCTACTGTCTTTTGACCTATTCCCGCCAGTCCTTTTAGTTGCAGTTGTAAGAAAATGCCGGTATCGAATTCGCCATCTACACTGGATAAGAATCGACGAGCTACTGCTCTAACGCCCCAGCAACAATCTTCATATTCAACACCGCCAAATAATTCTAATGATCTGCCTTCTGGAATAGCATAGTTCCATCGTCCGACAACACTCCAATTATTTCTGATCGGCCAACGAAATGAGATGTCACTTTGATCAATATCGGTACCTATGAAATTAAATTCATTGTTTCTAACTATGCGATAGGCCAAGTTTATAATTTTACCTGCACCAGGATTATAAGTAGATTGCAGAGTAATTTTCTCTGTGCCATTAGAGACCTTTGGGTTCCATTGAAAGTCCCCGCTGATATAAGTGTCTTTGACTATACTAGTATTAAATGAGGCAACAAATGAGGAAATACCTTGGCCTCTTTCCAAGGTACCAGGAAGCGTCACTTCTCTGTCACGGAAATAGACTAGCTGACCAAGACTAACGGAACCAAAACTTTGGCCGGTATCTTGTTCAATGAGTTGTGAAGTTACCGCCCAGGTCATTTGATTTGCATCGCCAACACGATCGGCACTGCTAAACCTGTCTTCATAAAACAGGGATGCGAATGAAAACGTATATTGACCAGTATCGAATACAGGAAGATCGGTTTGCCCATCATGAGGGATATATAAATAAAATAGACGGGGCTCAAGTGTTTGTATGAAATCATTTCCAAAAAGGCTTGTTTCCCTCTCCAGAAAAACTCCGCTATTTAGACTAAAAATAGGCAAAACGCGATTTGGGCTGGATTTAAACGATGGGTTTTCATCTAATGCATATTGTGTATATCTGAATGTTAATTTTGGTTCAACAAATGCTGCTTGTGTTGATAATGGCAAACTAATATAAGGTTTTAAATCTAAACGTAGCCCATTTACATTAGTTTTAGCATCAACAAATTCAGTGTCATCCCCCCTATCAAAATAAACAGCCTCACTTCTAAATCCAAAGTTCAGTTTTAGATTTTCCTTAGGTTGATTATAATTATAGACAATTTGTGGTAGTCGTTTATAAGGCCTGGCTATGTTGGGGATGCTACGATTTACAGTTTGAAAGTTTTGTACTCTTGCAAATAAATTCCAGTTCGTTCCTGTGTAGACTACATCCGCCCGTTGTTCTAGAAATGAGGTGCTGGTGACACTGAGTTGGCTACCAAAATCCTCAAAATAAAACTTATCTGAGACTCTACTGTAGGTGGCAAATAAGTTACCAGTTGTTGCGAACCGTTGGTTAAGTTCTAGATCAATATAATTTCTCTCTCTATCACCTCTACCATTATCACTAGGTAAATATTCAAGGTTTAGTTCACCGCTACCACGAGAATGTAAGTAACGATACTCACCCATAGCCATAACACCACTATCGGTCAACAGACGAGGTGTTAAAGTGGCATCCATATTTGGAGATATGTTCCAGTAATAGGGCGTACGAAATTCGAAGCCATTTCTAATTGTTGTGCCATAGCTTGGTGCTAGAAACCCGCTTTTACGCTCTTTGCTGAGAGGGAAAGACATGTAAGGGGTATAGAATACGGGGTAATCTTTTATTCGAAGTACAACATTTCGTGCTGTACCGTGGTTTTCCTCGTGGTCTAAAGATAGGCTGCTTGCTGTGAAACTCCAGAATTCATCACCTGGGTCACAAGTTGTATATTTAAGTTTTTCCATATCAGTACGAGTACCAATATCCAAGGTCAACTTCTCAGATTTGCCTCTTCCACGGCTATCTATCAAGATATAATCAGCATTAGAAAATTCACCGAGCCCATTATCAAATTGTAAGAACGCGTCTTTACTATTTAAGAATGTTGTTTCATCCCAGTAATTAACATTACCATCTAAATTTGCCGTATCGTTGGGTTGATTATATTCAATATTATCGGCGGTGACTTGCTGGGTATTTTGCGTTATTTCTGCGTTACCAGACAAAGTAGATACACCATTTTCAATGAGGTCTGCGAAATCAGCCGTCATGTGTGTATCACCTTCTTCCAATACAGCATCCACAAAAGGTCTATCAGGGATATTAAGTCCATTTGGGCAAAGTAGTGTTTTATAATCGCCACCAAGTTCATCTGCAGACACTAGGGGTGTTAGTCCGAGGGAAATTATGTTGACACCACATATTGCGACGATTTTGTTCAGTACAAGCTTCATTCCGTTCCGTGTATTTATAATTATTTGTCTAGTTTATAGTGTCTAAAATCGCATACAATGGTTTTATCTTCAAATTTTTATTCAATATCATTGTCAAAGACTTAATTGCAGCTATTTTTGGTTAAAATTAAGCAGATCAATACAGAACCAATCTGATGAGAATACTCTTTATAAGCACTGTTTCGGTACTAATAGTGTGGGCCTTATTTTGGACGAGGCCTAACACCCACGCTGAGCTTCAGTCTTTGCCACCTCCTACGGTAAATATCGATATCGTGGGGCAAATTGATATCCAACCTATCACAGAAGTCACCGGGAAATTGCAACCTTCTCGAAAAGCACGCCTCCATTTTCAGGTTTCTGGGCAAATAGACCAGCGTTTTGTTGAGGCGGGTCAATATGTTGAAGAAAATACCCAAATGCTCAGTATTGAATCGGGTGATTTCATTGATGCTGTCGAAGAAACAACAGCTACATTGAAAACGGAACGTGCCGCCATCGCACGAGATTCTCGATTATTGGAATTGATGCGACTGGAGCGTGAACTACAAGAACAGGAAGTCGCCAGGATTAAAAAACTAGGACGAGATTCGCTGGCATCCAAATCAAACTACGACCAGGCGTTACAAGCATTATATCGACAGCAAGGGGAAGAGGCACGCCTCAAACACAGTGTGGATTCAGCTCGGTCTCGTTTGATGATAGAGCAGACTCGTCTCAACAAAGCAGAGAGAAACCTGAAACGCGCACAATTAATGGCCCCATTTGATGGAACAGTTAATGATGTTTATGTGGAAGTCGGTGATTATGTTTCGCCTGGACAGGCGGCACTTGAGATTGTTCAAGTCGATAAACTTGATTTGAATCTCGAGATAACAGGAACATCTGCAGCGCAATTACAGTTAGGTCAGAATATAAAAGTAACTACTAATAGTGATGAAAGAGAAGGGCAGATAATCGCACTAGCGGTTGCTCCTGACGCTGAAACAAACACCCATGCATTAAAAATACGCCTGCCGTCAGATGGGTTGTTTGCAGGTCAATTAGCCGTAGCGCAATTGCCTGGAAATTTTTATAAAGCCGCATATGTTATTCCTATAAGCGCCATCTTGTATGAAGACGGACAGTCTTACGTTTTTGAAGTAGTTGATGATCATGCTATTAAAAGAACAATTAAGTTGATTGAGCGATATAAGGATGTTCAAGTTATTGCCGGAATTGATTCTGGCAGCACCATAATTAGCAAGGATGTTTCCAGTTTGGCTGATGGTCAAGCCGTTATCATTCCTTAAGCAGTAGTTAAGTCTGTTTAATATTTAATCATGCCACTCATTCATTTTTCACTTAAAAATCCATTATTAATTAATCTAAGTCTCTTTATTGTTTTAATAATGGGTGTGTTTGCTTGGCGTGGTTTACCTCAGGAAATATTTCCAGTTGTCGATCTGGATTTGATAAGCATACAAACCACCTATGAAGGTGCCTCGCCAGCAGAAGTAGAACAACAAGTAACTCTCCCTATCGAAGAAGAATTCGAAGACAGTCAGGATATCGATTATATCCATTCTACAAGCAAGGAAGGTCTTTCCAGCATTTATATAAAGTTAAAGTCAGGTTCAAACGTGGATGACTTTATGCGTGATACCAGAA